>NZ_JBEXYC010000027.1:87889-89803 GCF_040630835.1 Kitasatospora sp. NPDC005751 | reverse complement strand
GGGGGGGCCCGCGGCGGGGGTGCGCGCCTTGCGCTCCTACTCCCCCCCGCACGCCGCTCCCCGTCGTTTCCCGCCTACTGCTGTGCGCAGAGGGTCAGTTGATGTAGACGTGCGGGTTGCCCGCGACCGAGCTGTCGATCACCGGCCCGTAGGTGGCGGTGAAGTAGCCGGTGGCGAAGCAGGTGCTCGGGCCGGACACCTTGGCGAACGCCTGGGAGGCGAACCCGATGGTCTGACCGGTGTTGTCGGTGGTGCCGGAGATGCTGCCGGGCGCGCGGTAGACGCAGGTGGTGGTACCGAGGATGGTGTTCAGCACGACCGTGGTCTGCAGTGGACCGGCCGCCGTCGGGCTGAGCGTCACGGGGTTGCCGGCCGCGTCGCTGACCGAGTTGGTGTACGGCAGGTTGTTGACCGTGATGCTCTTGACGCCGGTGACACCGATGACGTTCGCGGTGCAGGAGCTGAAGGTGTGGCTGTTGAGGCTCTCGGTGGCCACGCCCGGGGCCGCCGGGTTGCTGGTCACCGTGGCGGAGAAGGCGGAGACGGCGCACTTGATGCCGCTCGTGCCGGTGGCACTGGAGTAGAAGGTGGCGTAGCTGCCGGGGACCAGGTTGGCGGTCAGGACGTCGCCGACGGCGACGGCGGGGCCGCCGACGGAGGTGTGGGTCAGCACGGCTGAACCGGCGGCCTGGGCCGGGGTGACGGCTGCGGTCGCCAGGGCGACGGCGGCCAGGGCCGCGGCGCCGAGGGTGCGGCTGATGCGCATGAGGGTGCCTCTCTCCGTACGAGCTGGGTGGGGGAGCCCGCGGATTCGCGCTGGGATCGCGCGGCGGGAGCTGCCGCGGTGCACGCGGCAGGGTGGAGCGGAGTGGGGGTGCTGAGAACCTGCGGACACGCGTCCGGTGCCGTCGGCGGGCCCGGCGCCACGGGCCCCGCCGTCCGGCGAGGAGGTGCGGGAGGTGCGGGAGGTGCGGTGGTGCGGGGGATCGCGGCGGTGCGGGCCGTGCGATGAGGTGCCTGAGTGGTGCACGTCGACGGCTGCCACCGCCGGGCATGCGTTCGCCATACTGAACAGTCGGAACGCGTGGAGGTTTCCGTCGGCTCAGCGCCGTTCGATTGGAAACCTGCGAGTGTTGTAAACCAGCCCTTGCGTCAATGTCAATACTGAGCACAGGAGTTGGCGATGGACCTGGATGCCGTTCACGGTGCCGAGGCACTGCTGCTGCCCGGGGCGCGGACCGGCCGTGACCCGGCGCGGTCGATCAAGCGCGGCCCGAGCCGGCTGCCCCCCGGCGTGGTCGCCGCCACCCAGCGGGAACGCCTGCTCGACGGGCTGGTCCACACCGTGGCCGAGCACGGCTACCAGCGGGCGACGGTGAGCGACATCTGCCGCGCGGCCGGGGTGACCAGGCCGGTCTTCTACGAGCTGTTCAGCGGCAAGGAGGACGCCTTCCTGGCCACCCACCGGCACGGCACCGGCGTGGTGATCCGGCGGATGGCGGCGGCCTTCGCGGCGGCCCCGAACTGGTGCGCCGGGATCCACGACGCCCTGCGCGCGATGCTCGACCTGCTGGCCCGCGTCCCCGCCTTCGCCACCATGGCGGTGATCGAGGTGGAGTCGGTCGGCCCGGCCGGCCGCCGTGAGCGCGAGCAACTCCTCACCCGGTTCCGGGCGTTCTTCGCCGAGGTGCCCCCACTGCCGTGCGGCGTCGAGGTGCAGCCGCTGGTGGACGCGGTGGTCGGCGGCGTCTACAGCACCCTCTACCGCTGTGTCGACGCCGGCCGGACCGGCGAACTCCCGGCCGAACTGCCGATGTTGAGCCTGTTCTGCCTGGCGCCCTTCCTCGGCCCGGAGGAGGCCGCCCGGCGGCTGGCCGCGGCTCAGGACCTGGTGCCGGCGCCTGCCTTGGCTCC
>NZ_JBEXYC010000027.1:0-87792 GCF_040630835.1 Kitasatospora sp. NPDC005751 | reverse complement strand
TCCCGTTCCGGCTCCCGTTCCGGCTCCCGTTCCGGCTCCCGTTCCGGCTCCCGTTCCGGCTCCCGTTCCGGCTCCCGTTCCGGCTCCCGTTCCGGCTCCCGTTCCGGCTTCGCAACCGGCCCTGGAAGCGGGCCCTTCGGTCGCGGACGATGATCCTTCGTGCACCCGTATTGACCCGCCGTCTACTGAGCAGTAGCTTCCCAGTAATCCATCTGCGGTCCGACCGGGCCCGCCCCGCTGCCGAGGGGCGGCCCACCCGGCCGGCCCGCAGAACGCTGTCCGCGCCAGGACAACGTGCCAGTGCCTGCACATCCCACCACCCTAGGGAGCACACATGGCCACGTCCGATGACGCCGCCCCCACGCCCGAAAGCACCGACGCGCCCGCCGAGTCGAGAGGGCGGGTCCGCCTCCGGCGCACCGCCCTGATGGCGGTACCGGCCGTCGTCGCCGGCGCCGTCCTGATGACCCTCACCGCGCAGGGCGTCCTCGCCGCCCAGTTCGCCATCTCCGGCATGCCGTTCACCGTCACGGCGGACAGTCTGGAGGGCGTCGGCTTCGAACAGTTCGGCAGCCTGGACCACATGATCGAGGGCAGCCCCAACGAGGGTGACACCGGCGGGCAGGTCCTGGTCGCCGTCTCGGCGATCAAGCAGGCCCAGCTCACCAAGCTCTGCCAGAGTGTCGACCTCGGCGGCATCAATCTGCTGATCAAGGCCGGCGACGACGGCACCCCCGTCACCGCCACCGACCTGACCACCGACTCGGACATGCTCTCCGGTGACGCGTCCTTCAAGAACATCGAGATCGGCGGGGACGCCAGCACCTACACCAAGGCGGGCGTCCAGGGCCTGCCGGGCGTGTTCGGGCAACAGGCCGACACCGTCACCATCAACAACCTGCGGCAGCACAACTACGCCACCACCGCGGGTGCGTTCAAGCTCCCCCACCTGCGGCTGAGCTTCAGCTCGGAGGGCTGCTGACGGTGACCGATCCTGTACCCGACGGCGCCGGCCCGGCCGGGCGGGGCGCCGATGCCGCGGAGGCCGGGGCGGCCGTCGGCGCCGGGGTGTCCGGTGCCGGCGGTGGCTCCGCTGCTCCAGGTGCTTCCGACGCTGCCGCGAGCACGGTGGCCGTCGCGCCCACACCGCCGTCGACGCCCGTGGCGTCCGCCGGTCCCGCCGGGCCGGCGCACACCGGGCGTGGCTGGCGCGCCTGGCGGGGCCGGCGGCCGTTCTGGGGCGGTCTGCTGGTGCTGCTGGGCGGCGCCGAGGTCCTCTTCACGCTGAAGGCACCGCTGCCGGTCATCCTGCACATCGGGATGCAGGGGATGGCCGGCTACCTGGTACCGGCCGTGATGGCGATCTGCGGCGTGCTGATCCTGTTCAACCCGGCCCAGCGGCTGTTCTACTCCGTGCTCGCGGTGATCAGCTCGCTGGCCAGCTGGGTCACCTCCAACCTGGGGGGCTTCCTGATCGGCATGATCCTCGGAGTGGTGGGCGCCTGCCTGACCTTCGGGTGGCTGCCCGACCAGCCCCCGCGCCGGCGCCGGCTGCGCCGCGCGACCGGGGGCGAAGCGGCCGGCCCGGCCGGAGCCTGAGCCGGGCCGGCGACGGCGCGGCGTCCCGCCTGCGGTGAAGGGAGAGCACCGGAGGCGGGGCGCCGCGCCCGTCAGGGTGCCGCCCCTGGTGCGGACGGCGGGGTCGGGAGTCCTGGACACGGGGCCCGACGAGGCCGGTGGGCCCGGTCCGCCGGGACGGCCGGTACGGCACCGTGGAACACCCGCGGCTGCCGCACAGCTGGCGGCAGTACGCGATGGGCTGCCCGCCGGGGGAAGCGGACAACGAGGTGGGGTTCGAGGTGCGCCGCAGTGGTCCGGGCGGCGTCGGCGAGGCCCTGGTCGAGCACACCGCCGTCGGCGACGCACCGCGGCGCGGCCCGCCGCGCGGCCCGCCGCTGCCCGGGGAGGAGCTACGCGACCCGCGGCCGGCCGCCACCGGTCTGCCGCCCGCCCGCGACCGCCATGGCCCGCTCCAGGGGCGGCGCTGAGCCCCGGCCCCGACCTCAGCGGAAGCAGTAGGAGTCCGAGGAGGCGTCGCCGCCCGCCAGGTGGGTCTGGTGCACCCGCAGACCGCCGAACTCCGCGCCGTGCGGGTAGATGTGCGGGTCGACGCTGAGTCCGCCCGCCTCGGTGTCCGCGTCCAGCTTGATGATCCAGGGCTCGATGCCGTCCGGGTAGAACTGGTCGTCCCAGGCGCCGTACAGCGAGTTGGTGAGGTAGAGCCGCCGGCCGTCCCGGCTGATCTCGACCATCTGCGGGCCACCGCTCAGCGGTCGGCCGGGTTCGGCCGGGTGCGGCGTCCGCGCGGCCACCCCGCCGAGCCGCACCGATCCCGCCGGGCGCGGGTGGAACGGGTCCGAGACGTCGAACTGGAACAACTCCCCGGTGCCCCAGGCGGATACGTACAACCAGCGGTCGTCCACCGACAGGTTGAGGTCCGTCACCAGCGGCGGCACCGCGCCGAACGGTTGCAGCGCCGGCGGCAGGTCCTCCGGCTTCGCCGGCTCGGCCGGTATCTCGATCACCTTGCGCGCGGTGAAGGCCGCCCCCTCCCGGTACCAGAGCCAGACCGAGGAGGAGAGGTCCTCGACGTTGGCCACCACGCCGACGAAGCCCCACTCCGCCTGCGGATCGTGCGCCGGCCGCAGCTCCAGCACCATCTGGTACTGGTCGCCGAGGTCGACCCGCTGCAGGTGCCGCCCCGAGTCGAGCTCCCAGAAGTGCAGCGCGTGCCCGTACTTGCGGCCCAGCAGCAGCTCCGGCACCACGCCGTCCTCGACCATCCACGGCGTGCCCCACTCGCTGGTGACGCCCACGTTGGTCCCCAGGTGCCACCAGACGTCGTAGGCGAAGTGCTGCGGTCCGCGCTCCGTCTCCCAGGCCCGCAGGACGTCGAAGGTGGTGTGGTCGAGCAGCGCCACCCCGCCCGGCCCGTCGGCGCCGTCCCCGCTGCCGAGGCAGGACAGGAAGACGCCGTCCGGCCCGCAGTGCAGCGTGTGCGGGCGGGAGTACCCCGCTCTGGCCGCCAGCTCCTCGGCCGGGACGGTCTTCACCAGCCGCGGCCGCACCGGGTCCGGCCGGGTGTCCATCACGTGCAGCCGGGAGGAGCGCAGCCCGGGCAGCAGCAGGTAGCGCCGCTCCGGGTTCCGGTGGCAGGCGTGCGCGAGCGCGCTGGAGCAGGCGTTCCAGCCGAAGTGGTGCAGCTCGTCACCGAGCCCCGGCAGCTCGGCGAAGTTCAGCACCCGGCCGTAGCTCGGCGAGGCCGGATCGGTGTCCACGGTGATCAGCGCGTCCGGCCGCTGCGCCGACCGGTCGAATCCGGCGACGTAGGCCAGCCGCTCCGGCGGTGCGGCGATCGCCTCCGCCGCTGTGCGGTAGAGGGAGGGGTCGTGGTGGCCCGGCTGCGGATGGTCTCCGTGCGGCATGTTCGCTCCTCAACTCGCCTCGCGGGCAAGGAAGGTGACAGTGGCCCGGGCAGCGTGCCACAGAACCGCGGGCGCACAGCAGGCGCACGGGGGGCGGAGCGGCCCGGTCCGGCCCCGCCGCGAGGCCCGCCGGCGCGGTCCGCCGGACCTTTCGCCGCGCCCGGGGGCGGCGCCCGCCGAGCAGGGCGGAGCTACTGGCCGGTATCGTCGGTGCTCCGGATGGGCGGTCCTGCCACGGCAGGCGGAGCAGAGAACGGGTACGGCGGACATGGAGTTCCGAGAAGACATCCTGGGTGCCCCCTACGAGGCGGTCGAGCTGCCGCTCGCCCCCGACGAGGAGGGCGCCGTCAGCGCCACCCTGGTACGCCGGCTCGTCCCGGGCAGCGACCGCGCGGTGCTCTACGTCCACGGGTACGTGGACTACTTCTTCCAGACCCACCTCGCCGACCACTTCGTCGAGCGCGGCTTCTCCTTCTACGCCCTCGACCTGCGCAAGTACGGCCGCTCGCTGCGCCCGCACCAGTCGCCGAACTTCGTCCGCGACCTCGCCGCCTACGACGAGGAACTCGACGCCGCGGTGCGGGTCGTCCGGGAGACCGACGGGCACCGCGAACTGCTGGTCAACGGCCATTCCACCGGCGGCCTGGTGACCGCCCTGTGGGCCGGGCGCCGCGCCGGGCGGGGCGTGGTCGACGGACTCTTCCTCAACAGCCCGTTCCTCTCGATGCCCGCCGCCCCGGCCGTCCGCACCCTCGGCGGCCCCGCCGTGCAGGCCCTCGGCCGCCTCGCCGCCACCCGCAAGCTGCCCTCCACGCTCAACCCGCACTACGTGCACAGTCTGCACCGCGACCACCGCGGCGAATGGGACTTCGACCTGGGCCTCAAGCCGGCCGAGGGCTTCCCGCTCTACGCCGGCTGGCTGGCCGCCATCGACCGCGGCCAGCGCCGCGTCCGGCGCGGGCTCGGCATCGACGTCCCCGTGCTGCTGATGGCCTCCACCGCCTCGATCGCCACCACCACCTGGCAGGCCAGGCTGCACCACGCCGACGCCGTGCTGCGGGCCGACGACATCGCCGCCCAGGGCCCGCGCCTGGGCCGGCACGTCACGATCGTGCGGATCGAGGACGGCATGCACGACCTCGTGCTGTCCGGCGAGTCCGCCCGCACCCAGGTCTTCACCGAGCTCGACCGCTGGCTCGGCGCCTACCTGCCGGCGTCCGGATGAACCCGCCGGGCCCGCACGAGGAGGAGCCGGTCCCGGTCGGGCGGCCGACCGACCTCGGGTACGCGAAGCTCATGCCCGACATCGACCGCGACGGCGGCTGGCTGCTGACCCTCGACGGCACCCCGCAGTCCTACGTCGACCTCGGCGACCCGACCCACCTGGAGTTCGAGTACACCCGGCGGATCGGCCACCTGGTCGACGCCCTCGCCCCCGCCGGGCGGCCGGTCGACGTGCTCCACCTGGGCGGCGGCGCCCTCACCCTGCCCCGCTACCTCGCCGCCACCCGCCCCGGCTCGCGCCAGCGGGTGGCCGAGGTCGACGGCCCGCTGCTCGCGTTCGTCGAGGAGCGCCTGCCGTGGCAGGGCCCGGGGGCGGACATCACGACGACGGTCGGCGACGCGCGGGCGGCCCTGGCGGCCGTGCCGGCCGGCTCGCTGGACCTCGTCGTCGCCGACGTCTTCCACGGGTCGCGCACCCCGGCGCACCTCACCTCGGTGGAGTTCCTCCGGCTGGCGGCCGCCGCGCTGCGCCCCGGCGGCTGCTACGCCGCCAACCTCGCGGACGGCCCGCCGCTCGCCTTCGCCCGCGCCCAGGCGGCGACGGTGCGCGCCGTCTTCCCGGCGGCCTGCCTGATCGCCGAGGCGCCGGTGCTGCGCGGCCGCCGCTACGGCAACATCCTGCTGGCCGGCTCCACCGGTCCGCTCCCGGTGGCCGACCTCTCGCGCCGTCTCGCCGCGGACATCTTCCCCGCCCGGCTCACCGAGGGCGCCGACCTGGCCGCCTTCACCGGCCGCACGGCGGCGGTCACCGACGCCGCGGCGACGGACTCCCCGCCGCCCCCGGACGGCGCCTTCAGCGTCGGCTGACGGGCTGCCGCGCGCCCGGCGCGCCGGAGCGCCGCGCGCCCTGGTTCACGCCCCGCGGTGTCAGAATCGGCGGGTCCGAGCCAGGAGCACGTCCGAGAGTCCGAGGGAGCGCGTGATGAGCAGCGGCGAGCGGCCCGAGCTGGGGGAAGTGCCGGAGACGGCCCTGTGGACACTCTGGCACCGGGCGGTGGAGGCCCGGCGGCCGGACACCGTGCTCGACGACCCGAAGGCCGTCGAGCTGGTCGAGCGGATCGACTTCCCCTTCGCCGAGCGCTTCGGCGCGAGCGCCCTGTCCGCCCAGCTCCAGGCGCTCCGGGCGGCCTGCTTCGACCGCGAGGTCGCCGACTTCCTGGCCCGGGAGCCGCGCGGCACCGTGGTCTGCCTGGGCGAGGGGCTGGAGACCCAGTACTGGCGGGTCGACAACGGGCGGGCCCGGTGGCTCACCGTGGACCTGCCCGAGTCGGTGGCCCTGCGCGAGCAACTGCTCCCGCCCGGCCCGCGCCAGCGCTACCTGGCGGCCGATGCCACCGAGCTGGGCTGGACCGAGGAGGTGGACCGCGACCAGGCGGTCCTGATCACCACCCAGGGCTTGCTGATGTACCTCCCGCCGCCCCGGGTGAAGGCCCTGATCGCGGGCTGCGCCGAACGCTTCCCCGGCGGCTCGCTGGTGCTGGACGCCGTACCTCGCTGGTTCAGCCGGCTCACCCTGACCGGGAGGATGCGCTCCCACGACTACGAGCCGCCGCCGATGCCGTGGGCGATGGACGCCCGCGAGCGGGGCGGGCTGCGCACCGCGAGTCCGGCGGTGGCCGCGGTGCGCGACGTCCGGCCGGTCGGCGCCCGAGGCCTGCTCGGGGTCCTCCTCCCGCTCGCCCTCACCGTCCCACCGCTGGCCACCCACCGGCCCTCGGTCACCGTCCTGGACTTCGCCGGGCAGCCGTAGCCGGCGGGATCCCCCGGTGGATCAGGAGGGGCCTCGGCACCAGCCAGGCGCCTTGGCCCTGCGCCGTCGCCGGTGTGAGACGCCGTCAGGCCCGCCCCCGGGTGGGGGCGGGCCTGACGGCGCCGGGGTGACCCGGGATCAGTCGGAGGGCTCGACGTCGATGTCGACGCGTTCCTGGTAGAAGGCGATCAGCCCGGCGAGGGCCTCCATGCCGCTCAGCGGGACGGGGTAGGACCAGGCGATGGAGCCGCCCTCGCCGTGGGAGGCGAGCGCGTAGTGCACGGCGTTGCCCTTGTAGGGGCAGTAGGTGCTCTCCCAGGAGGGGGCGAGCAGTTCGCGGCGCACGTCCTCGGGCGGGATGTAGTAGCGGACGGGGTAGCGGCCCTCCAGGACCACGATCGGCCGCTGGCTGTCGGCGAGCACGGTGTCACCGGCGCGCACGACGATCCGGCCGCGTCCGGGCTCCACCAGGATGCCGGCGTTGATGTGGTGCACGGAGCCGGCGGCGGAGAGGTCCGGGGCGGCGCCGGGCCGGGTGCCGTGGTCGGAGCGCTGGTCAGCCATGGGACACCGCCGGGCTCTGGACGGTGCCCGCCGCGCCCGCGCCGCCCGCGGTGCCGCCGGGTGGCGGTGCGGCGGCGGGGGTGCGGGCTTCGGCGAAGCGCGCCCACAGGGCCACGCCCGCCCCGACCGCGCAGAGCACCGCGGCGACCAGGACGGCGTGGTCGGTCCCGGCGGCCATCGCGTAGCGCGGCCCGCGGTCGTCGGTGGCCTGGCCGGCGACGGTCAGCGTGATGGCGACGCCGAGGGCCGAACCCAGGTAGCGGGCGGTGTTGTTGGCGCCCGAACCCATGGCCGCGCGGTCGGCGGGCACGCTGCTGACGGCCAGCCGGGCGAGGGCCGCGTTGAGGACGCCGCTGCCGACGCCGGCGAGCACCAGGCCGGGGGCGAAGTGCGTCCAGGAGCCGTCGGGGGTCATGCCGTAGAGGGCGGCCTCACCGATGCCGCACAGCAGCAGGGAGGCGGCGACCTGGGTGGTGGCGGACATCCGGTTGGCGAGGCGGCGGGCCTGGAGGGCGGAGACGACGGACAGGCCGGACCAGATCGCGAGCACCAGGGAGGCCACCAGGGGGGTCTCCCCGGCGGACTTCTGGAGGGCCATCGGCAGGTAGCTCATCAGGCCGACGATGGCCAGGCCGGTGAACAGCGCGCCGCCGCTGGAGGCGATGAAGCCGGGGCTGCGGAACAGCGCGAGGTCGAGCATCGGTTCGGCGGTCCTGGCCTCGACCAGGACGAACAGCACGAGCAGCAGCACGCCGAGGCCGAGCAGGAGCAGGACGGGGGTGCGGCCCCAGCCGTGCCGGCCCTCGGCGAGGCCGGCGATGAGGCAGGAGGCACCGGCGCCGAGGGTGGCGACGCCCAGCAGGTCGAGCTTGCGGGGCCGGTCGTTGCGGGACTCCTGCAAGCCGTACGCGGTGAGCGCGATCAGCAGGGCGGACAGCACCGAGAGCACCCAGTACACCGAGCGCCAGCCGCCGGCGCGCTCCAGCAGCGCCGCGTAGACCGGGCCGACGGCGATGCCCAGGCCCACCGAGGCGCCCCACATGCCGAGCGCCCGCACCCGGCCGGGGCCGACCGGGTAGACGTGGCCGATCAGGCCGAGGGTGGGGGCGAGCACGGCCGCCGCGGCACAGCCCTGGAGGACGCGGCCGATCAGGAACACGGTGGGGCCGGTGGCGGCCGCGGAGACGGCGGTGGAGATCAGGAGCAGCACCGCGCCGGCGCCGAAGACCCGCTTGCGGCCGTAGTCGTCGGCGGCACTGCCCATGGTGAGGAGCAGGGCGGCCAGGCCGACCAGGGTGCCGGTGAGCACCCAGGTCTGGGCGGAGGAGCCGAGGCCGAGGTCGGCGGCGGTGGGCGACAGGGTGGTGAGCGGGGAGGTGTAGTCGACGAGGACGAGGAGGGTGCCGAAGGCGGCGATCGAGAGGGTGAGGGCCGGGCGGCGGCCCTGGGGCGGCGGGCTGGGCGTCATCGGGGTGGTCCTCGCTGCGATGAGAGGTGGGAGAGGGTCCGATCTAAGGTCTGTTCATTGAACTCAACTGAATCTATCACGCCGGGTTCGGTGAAGGAACCTTCGGCTAGACTGGTCCGCATGGCGCTCGGAACCGATTACGCACAGCAGGACTGCTCGCTCGCCCGGGCGCTGGAGGTGGTGGGGGAGCGCTGGAGTCTGCTGATCGTCCGCGACGCCTTCTACGGGGTCCACCGCTTCAACGACTTCCTCGCTCACCTCGACATCCCGCGTGCGGTCCTCACCAGCCGTCTGCAGGCCCTGGTGGCCGCGGGCGTGCTGCACAAGGAGCCCTACCAGAGCTCCCCGGTGCGCTACGGCTACGTCCTGACGGCGGCCGGGCGCGAGCTGTGGCAGCCGATCTACGGGCTGGCGCAGTGGGGGGAGCGCAACGCCTCCAGCGGCGGGCCGCGCACGGTCTTCAGCCACGCGGCCTGCGGGACGCGGCTCGACCCGCTGGGCGCCTGCCCGGTGTGCGGCGGGGTGGTCGCTCCCGAGCACATCACGATGCAGCCGGGCCCGAGCGCCCAGGCCCGGCTGCGCCAGGACCCGGTCTCGCGCGCGCTGGCCAAGCCGCACCGGCTGTTGACGCTGGTGTCGCCCGACGCGGACTGACCCGCCGGCCCGGCGCACGCGCGAACGCCCGCCCGCCCGGCCCCGGAGGGCTGGGCAGGCGGGTCCGTCCGGCGTCGGCCGCGCCCGCGCGGCCCGGCAGGGCGGCAACGGCGAGGTCCGGGGTTTGGGGTTCAGGGTCAGCGCGGCTCGGCGACCAGCAGGCGGCTGTCCAGCGGCAGGTCGTGGACCGCCGCGAGGGTGAAGCCGGCCCGCTCCAGCAGGCCGGAGTACTCCGCGGTGCTGCGCTCGAAGCCGCCGGCGATGGCGAGCATGTGGACGTCGAACCAGGCGGCCAGGGACGGGGTGCCGTCCTCGGGGATGACGCGCTCGATGATCAACAGGGCGCCGTCGGCGGTGACGGCCTCGCGGATGCGCTCCAGCACCCGGACGCACGCCTCGTCGTCGCGTCCGTGCAGGACGCGCGAGAGCAGGTAGACGTCACTGCCGGCGGGGACCTTCTCGTAGTAGTCGCCGCTCTCGAAGCCGATGCGGTCGGCGTCGGGGGAGTCGGCGAGCTCCGTGCGGGCGGCTTCGATGACGTGCGCGGTGTCGAACAGGACGCCGGACAGGGCGGGGTGGGCGCGCAGCACGGTGGTGAGCAGGGCGCCGTTGCCGCCGGCTATGTCGACGACGGTACGGGCGCGGGAGAAGTCGTAGAGGGCGGGGACGGGCTCGAAGAAGGAGGAACTGGCGGCCATCGCCCGGTCGAAGCGGGCGGTGAGCTCGGGGGTGCGGGCGAAGTAGGGGTACATGGCGGCGCCGTGGACGTGTTCGAAGGCGTTCTCGCCGGTGCGCACGGTGTGCAGCAACTGGCCCCAGCCGGCGTAGAACTCGTCGCCGTAGAGCAGGGCGAGGTCGCGCATGGAGCCGTGCTCCTCGGTGCGCAGGGTGCGGCCCAGGTCGGTGGTCCGGTAGCGGCCGTCGGCGTCGGTGGCCAGCACGTCGAGCTCGACGAGGAAGCGCAGCAGCCGGGTCAGCGAGGGCTGGTGGGTGTCGGTGCGCTCGGCGAGTTCGGCGGCGGTGGCGGGCTCGGCGGCCAGGAGGTCGGCCAGGCCCAGGGTGGCGGCGGTGTGCACGGCCTGGGTGGCCCAGGGGCCGATGAGCAGGTCCATCATGCGGCGGGCGGCGGTGTCGGTCATCGTGGGGACTCTCCTGCGATCGGGGTAAGGGGGCCGGAGGGACGTGTGGTCAGGCGAGGGCGAGAGCACGGCGGCGCAGGTTCTCCACGCCGGTGTGCAGGCAGCCGCGGGCGATGGCGTCGCCCTGGATGAGGGTGCGGGAACCGACGTGGGGCCGGGCGCCGATGGCGGTGACCCACTGGACGGACTCGACCGGGGGGCCGTAGGAGAAGCGGCCGCGGTGGGCGGTGCCCCCGGAGTCGAGCAGGCGGAAGGAGACCTCGGCGACGTCGAGGCCGCCGGTGGTGTAGGGCTCGCCCTGCGCGTCGGGGATGACGTGGGGGCGGGCCCCGCCGGTCTCGATCAGGCGGCGCAGCAGCGGATCGGTGGCGCGGCGCACGTCGGTGAGGGCGAGGTGGGCCTCCAGGAGGGCCTCGGTGGCCAGCGGAGCCTCGTCGACGAAGGGGGAGGAGACGAGGAAGCGCCCGGTGGCCTCGTCGGCCTCGACCTTCATGCGCGGGCCGACCAGGTGGACGGTTCCGGCGCGCACGAGGGCGTCGAGCTCCTCGACGCGGGCGGTGGGGGGGCCGCTGGCGATGTAGTTGTTGAGCCCGCTGAACCAGCGGTCCACGTGGTCGCGGTAGGAGCCGCCGCGCAGGCCCTGGTGGGATATCACCTGGCGGATCTCGTCCCGCAGGTCGCGCATGATGGCGGCGGTGGCCTTGAAGGGGCTGCGGGCCGGGCCCATGGCGGACTGCTCGAGGTCCCAGCCCAGGCGGCCGGTGATCCAGTCCCGGTAGGCGGCGCGGTCGGCGAAGCGGCGCTCCAGGCTGGGGCGGTCGACCTGGTCCCAGTCCCAGTGCTGGTCGGGGTCCTCGAACCGGTCGGTGATCAGCTGCCGCATGGCGGGGGTGTCCCAGTCCAGGTCGGCGTAGGCGGCCAGGAAGCCCTCGCGCTCGGCCTCGGGCGCGTCGGCGAGGCGGCTGCGGTAGTAGACGTAGCCGACCTCCTTGGCGATGTAGGGCCACAGGTCGGCGCGGAAGTCCAGTTCGCCCCGGCCGGCGGCGCGGCGCAGGCGGGTGATGACCTCGCCGGTGAGGAAGCGCGGCTGGTAGCGGGGGACGACCTCCAGGTGCACCTCGGCGCGGGCGAGGTAGGGCACGCCGCGCCCCGAGCCGGCGTACAGCAGCGGTTCGCGGCCGGACGGGTGGTAGTGCAGCACGCCGTCCCCGTCGCGCTCGAAGCGTCCGCCGCGGCCCTGGGTGAAGAGGGTCACGTAGTCGTAGAAGCTGAGGCCCAGGCCGCGTAGCACCAGGGGCCGGCCGGCCGGGATGGCGTCGAGGTCGCATTCGGCGGGGCTGAGGGGTTCGCGGTACAGCAGGCCGTGGCGGTCGGCGAAGTCCTTCAGGTCCTGCTGGCCCTTGGTCGGGGCGACGTCGAAGTGGCCCTGGGCGAGGACGACGGCGTCGCACTCCAGGGGCTGCTCCTCGCCGTCCAGGTACAGGAGTTGGGTGCCGCGGTCGGTGTCGTCGACGGCGGTGGCGCGGGTGGCGTGGACGTGGACGGTGACCTGGGCGGGGGCGGTGCGGATGATCTCCTGCAGGGCCCAGCGCAGGTAGGCGCCGTTGAAGGCGCGGCTGCCGTAGGACCAGGGCAGCATGCCGGAGGCCTCCTGGCGTTCGGCGTCGGTGACGTCGGTGACGCGGCCCTCGGCGACCAGGCGGGCGAACTGGTACTGGGTGGGGCCGGGCAGGATGGGGCCCTCGCAGGGGACGGACTCGTCGGTGAAGACGGTGACGTCGGAGGCGACGGTGTTCATCAGCAGGGAGCGGTCCTGGTCGCGTCGCCAGACGCGGCCGCCGCCGGCGGGGTACGGGTCGATGAGGTGCACCTCGACGGGGACCGTGGGCGCCACCAGCGCGGCGTTGGCGCACAGCCGCTCCAGGGCGACGACGCCGCGCGGTCCGGCGCCCACGATCCCGACACGGAGGATGGCTTGGCTGGTGGTCACAGGGCGGGTTCCTTTCCCGGGGTGGAGGTGGCGCTGTCGGCGGCGGCGTCCTGGGGGAGTTCGCCGAACAGCAGGGGGAAGTAGTCGATGTCGCGGCGCAGGGCCTGGAAGAGCTCCGCGCCGGGCAGCTCGGTGGTGCCGGCGCCGGGGCGGGCGGGGCCGTCGAGCAGCCGGCGGTTGCGTTCGGTGCTGGCGCGGGAGAGCGGCAGGCGGCCGGGGGAGTGGTAGCGCACGGCGCCGTCGCGGTCGCGGCGCGGGATGACCTCGGAGCGGGCGTGGCGGCTGGCGCTGAAAGGGATGTCGAGGCGGCCGGCGGCGAAGGCGGTGACGATCGCGCTGTCCAACCGCGGGGCGGCCAGGACGGGTTCCACGATCTCGGCGGTCTCGCGCAGGATCCACTCCAGTTCCTCGTCGACGGCGCCCTCGTCGACGGTGATGAAGTCGAGCAGGGGGGAGCGGGCGACGGCGGCCAGGCGCAGCCCGGCGGCGTTGGCGGCGGCGTCGGGGATGCCGTGGGCCTCCTGGTAGGTCTTGGTGATGAGCTTGGAGGCGCCGCCCAGGCGGGCGGTGATGGCGCCGTAGAAGATGAGGTCGTCGGCGTGGTGGCGCCGGCGGGGGAAGACGCCCATGAACTCGTGGAGCACGGCGTGGACGTCGAGGCCGGCGGGCAGGTAGCGGGCGGCCAGGACGGGCACGGCGCGCAGGGCGGCGATGTCCTGGGCGAGGTGGCCGCTCTGCGGGTAGGAGACGCTGATGCACCGCACGCCCGCCGCGGCCGCGGCGACGGCCTCCAGCACGCTGATGGCCAGGCTGATGGACGGCGGGATCAGGACCGCGGTGAGGGTGCCGAACAGCTCCCGGTCCATGACCACGCCCAGGTGCGCGAGTTCGCCGCAGAGCTGGTCGACCTCGGTCCAGGCGGCCAGCGAGTCGGCGAGGGGCACGTCCTTGGAGTAGGGCAGGTTGTAGGAGATGCCGCCGCCCTCGAAGGAGGTGATGCCGCAGGCCACGGCGGTGGCGAAGAGCTCGCGCGGGTCGGGGGAGCCGTGCCGGATCTCCAGCGGGACGGCGACCAGTTCGTTCAGCTCCCGTCCGCGCTGCCAGCCGTGGGTGACCAGCGGATAGCCGTTGAGGGTGCGGTGGTCGGTGCGCAGGGCCCGGGCGGCGTGCTCGAAGCGGCGCAGCCGGGTGTGCGAGTCGATGGTGAGGGTGAGCAGGTCGGGCCGGCCTTCGGTCTCCAGCTCCTTGAGCAGGACGGCCATTTCGCGGTGCCCGCCGACCCCGCAGCGCGGCTGCAGGGCGGTGCGTCCGCTGGTCCGGGCGCGGGCCAGCACCTCGGCGGCAGTGGGCTTGCCGAGTTGGGTGATGTAGGCCGCCGACTCCTCCAGGGTGGGCGGCGCGGGGGCGGTGGGCACGGGGGTCACCGGGCGGCGGCGGCCGGGACGCGGTCGGACGCGGTGGGGGCGTGCAGGGCGTCGAGGGTGGGGACGAGGTCGGCGGCGCTGGCGAGCACGCGGTCGACGCCCAGGTCGTAGAGGCGGGTGACGGAGGACTCGTCCTTGACGCTGCCGACCGAGAGGTTGCCGCCGACCACGACCGGACAGTGGATGCGGCCGGAGCGCTTGGCCTCGGCGAGGCCGTGCAGGTCCTCGTGGATCTGTCCGTTGAGGCTGCCGATGAGGACGGCCTCGGCCTGCGGGTGGCGCTCGCACGCGTCGGCGAACTCGTCGACCGGGGTGCAGGTGCCGAGGTTGACGACGGTGAAGCCGTCGGCGCGCAGGGCGTGGGCGATCAGGTGGTTGGCGACGGCGTGGCTGTCGCTGGCCGCGACGCCGAGGATCACCAGGCGGCCGCCGCGTTCGGGGGCGCCGGTCGGACGGGTGGGCAGGGGCATGGGCGTGGGCATGGGGAACCGCCTATCCGTGGAGTGCGGGCGGGTACGGGGTGGTGTGTGGGGCGGAGCGACCCGAGGGCCTGACGGTCGTCGGGTGCGGGCGCCCGGTCAGTCGTCGAACGCGGCGAACAGCTCGCGCTTGCTGACCGAGCGGATGCGGGCGACGTCGAACTCCTCCGGGTCGGCCGCCGAGAGCGAGTCGAAGACCCGGTTGATCGCGGCGACCAGGCCCCACTCGGCCGTGTAGGCCGGCCAGTTGCGGTGGCCGTCGACGAGGTCCTGCTGGCGGGCGAAGATGTAGTCGTGCCACTGCCGGCTGGCGGGGTAGCGGTGGTGGTAGTCGTGCACGACGGTGTCGCCCGTCAACACCAGGTAGCGGGTCGGGAAGTGCACCAGCGCCATCCGGCCGCTCCAGCGCAGCCAGCGCAGCGCGGCGGTGGCTGCGGGCAGGCCGGGGGCGGGCGCCGCCTCACCGATGAAGATCGCGTTGGTCAGGCTCCCGAAGTACTCGCGGCCGCGGCGCACCGTGGTTCCGGGCGCGGGGAAGGTGTGCTTCACGCACAGCCGCAGCGTGTTGCTGATCTGGTAGAGCACGCCGACCGGCACGAACCAGACCACCAGCACGGCCGGCCAGGCCCCCAGCAGCACGGCCGCGACCCCGCCGCCGCCGTACAGGGCGAGGGCGACGGCCTTCTCGGCGGCGGCGCCGTTGTGCCAGAAGGAGCGCACCCGGGAGATCGCGAAGGCCAGGTGGAACCGGGGCGAGACGGCCTTGAGCAGCACCCTGCGCCACATCCGGCGCCGGGTCATGCCCGGGTGCAGGTCGAGGCTGATGAGGAAGGCCTGGACGGTGGGGTCGCGCAACGTCATGTGGTGCACGGCATGGTGGTCGGCGACATGCTCGCGGCTGTAGCGCTCGAAGTTCTGGATCACCAGGAGGGCTGAGATGACGTTGCCGATGGCGGTGTCCAGCCGGCGGTGTCCGAACATGTTCCGGTGCGAGCACTGGTGGTAGATCATCATCCGCAGGTTCCGCTGGCCGTGCAGGGTCATCGCCCAGCCGGGAAGCAGCAGGAGCAGGAACCAGCTGCCCAGGACGAGGCCGGTGGCCGAGACCGCGGCGCCGGCCAGCACGGACAGCGAGGCGGTGGCCAGGTGGAAGCCGGGTGACAGGGCCACCGGGCCTTGGCCGGCCAGTGGGCGCCCGGTCAGGAAGGTGAGCGGCAGCTGGAGCGGGCCGGGCAGGCGCCGCATGCTCTCGCGCACCGGGTCGGCGGCCGTCTCGTCGCCGGGCGTCTCGTCGCCGGCCGGGCGTGCTGCGGCGGCCGCCTTCGCCGCGGCGGTGGTGCGCGGTGCGGTGGTGCCCTGTGGTGCGGCGGTGGTGCGCGGTGCGGTGGTGCCCTGTGGTGCGGCGGTGGTGCGCGGTGCGGTGGTGCCCTGTGGTGCGGCGGTGGTGCGCGGTGCGTCGTCGGAGTCGGTGTGGCGCGTCGTCGGAGAGTGCGACGCGGTGTTGCCAGGTCTCATGGCGGGCGTGCCTTTCTGCCGGGCGGCGGCATGACGCTTCGCCCGCTCCACCCCGTGGTGCGCACGGGCATGGCGGAGCGGGGCACGGCGATGGTCGTGAAACCGCTGTTCGAACAGCACACAGGTCTGGACAACGGGATGGCGCGAGGAAATGCCCGGCCCACGGCCGGTAGGGCCGGATGAACCGGGAGGAACGCGGGGGCGGCCCGAGGGTGGACGTCCCAGGCGGCGGGCGGCGGGCGGCGCGGCGCCATAGTGGCGCAACCTTGTCATGTCGCCTGCGGTCAGTGCGGCTTTACGCTAACCACGGCTCTCGGATCAAGTCAAGCGGCATCCGAGTGGCGAGTGACATTCCGTCAGCTCTGGTCAGTGCGAACGCGAATGGGTTACGCTCGCCAGAACTGGTGAACGAACCTGACTGGCAATCAGGGAGTGACTCCGCCGGCGGCCGAGGGAACGCGACGGGGTCCATTCTGATGCCTGGTGGTACGCAAGGTGCCCCCACCTGGGGGTTTCCATAGGGGGAAGGAACTCACAGTGCAGACCATGCGACAGCCCTGTGGTCGAACCGGATCCACGGCCGCGGCCGGCGCCTTCCGTGCGCCGGTCACCAGATCCAGACACCTCGCGAACCCAGCGCTCTCCGCCCGCGCCGTCCGCGGCCATGTCCGGCCCCGCGCCTGCGCACCCGGCGGCAGACGGCGGCTGCACGACATCTGCGCGCACCAGTGGTCATGAAGGGTCAGCAGGTCCCCGTTGCGCGCCTCCTCGACGAAGGACGGCGCGCGTTCGTGGTCACCGTCCATCCGGCGCGACCCGGACCGCAGGGGCAGCGGCACCGCCCGCCGGCCGGTACCGCGCACCAGGCCGACCGCCTGCTGCGCCTCGGCGGTCGGCGCGCCGGACCGCACGGCGCACCCGCTGTGCCGTCGCAGCGCGCCCCCTGCCGTCCTCGGTCGCGTCCGGCCCGCCGGCTCGTCATGGCTGTTCGGGGTGCCCAGGCTGTCCTTCGGGGTGTCCAGGCTGTCCAGAGCCCGGCCCGTCGGCCGGTCGGTCTTCGCGGTGCGCCCCTGCCGGCCCCGCGCCCCCGCGCCCGCCCGGTGTGTGGGAGTCGTCGGTACGGGTGCCAAGTGATCGGCGCCGGAAGGCAGTTCTCGTGACTGTTCGACGGCTCGGCAGTGCGGTCCGTCCTTCGCCCCGATCCCCGTGCCGACCGCCGCCCGCGTCGTCGAGACCTGCGACCGCTGGGCCGCGGGTGCCTGCCGGGCCTCCGGTCGGCTCCCGACTCCCGCCGACGGGCGTCCGGGCGTGCGCGCCATCGCCCGGGGCTCCCCGGGCGGCCCGGTCTGTGCGGTGGCGGCCTGCGCCCGCGCGGAACCGGCCCGCGCCCGGTCGGCGCCGCGCTCGACCGGTGGTACGGCCGGGCCTGCGGCGAGCCGGCCGAGTGTCCGCGGCGAGCGGCGGGGGTTGTCCGTCTCCAGGCGTGAGCGGTGGTCGGGCGACACCTGGCCGACGGCCGGCCGGGTCTGCTCGGCGCGCCGCTCCGGGCGGAAGCGCCTCGGTCGCCGGCCCGTCGCCGGCTGATCCACTGTCGTCACCATGTCACCGCCGTTCCCGCTCCGTCACCGTCACCGCTACTGCCGCCGTTCCGTCACCGCTCGGTCGTCGTCACCGCTCCCGCTGTTGCTCCGCCACCGTCACCGCTCCGCCACCGCCGCCGTCCCGGTGCGCCGATCGCCCCCGAGAGGAGGGACCCTCGATGCCGGTGCTGTCGGACGCGTTCGCCACTCGCATTCCGGCTCCGTTCGCCGAAGGGTCTCGGGCCCGCGTGGCGCGGCCCCGAGGGCGACCGCGGGGAAGTCCCGCGGCCGGCGGTCGGGCTCCGGCGACCTGGAACGGCCCAGACCCGCCCCCTGGCGTACCCCGCGAGGGGTGGCCGGTGCTGCCCGCAGCCGCCCCCGCGCGTCCGTTGTTTGCGACAAAGCTATGACAGGGTTTGTCAACTGGCAATGCCCGGAGCGCAGTCGGCGTCGTCGGAGGGTCTGCCGGTGCCGGTCGTGTCCTCCGTCAGGACGAGGGCGAGCAGGCCGGGGAAGCGCGCGTCGAACTCGGCTCGGCGCAGCCGGTTGTAGCGCCGAGCGCCGGCGTCGCGCTGCTCGACCAGGCCGCTCTGGCGCAACACCGTGAAGTGGTGACTGCGGGTGGCCTTGCTGACGCCCAGCTCGAACGTGCCGCAGGCGCGACTCCAGTCCGCGCTGCCGGCCAGCTCGCGCACGATCGTGCGCCGCACCGGATCGGCGAGCACCTGCAGCACCTCGTGCAGCGTCACCTCCGCCGGGTCCGTGTGCTCCAGGCCGCGCGCCCGTCGGGAGAGGCTGTCACCCGCCGGAGTCATCGCACTTGACGAACCGTCACGGCTGCGACTTTCATTCATGGTGATCGACCTCCATCGAACACTATAGACCGCGAACGCCTCTCGCGGACCAGGACCGACGACTTCCCATCCGAAGGAGGGCCGCCCGATGAGCGAGGCCATCGAGACCCCCGGGCGCGCCCTGCTCCCGCGCCGCCGCCCCGGTGCCGGCGGGCCGGCCGGCACCTCCGGGCCCGGCGCGGGCGCCCTCGGCTCGGTCTGCCTCGGCTTCTTCATGGTCCTGCTGGACGGGAGCGCGCTCAACGTCGCCCTGCCTGACCTCAGCGCCGAACTCGGCGGCTCCCTGGCCGCGTTGGAGTGGACGGTCAACGCCTACACCGTCGCCATGGCCGCCTGTCTGCTCGGCGGCGGCGCCCTCGCCGACAAGCTCGGTGCCCGCCGCCTGTTCCAGGTCAGCCTGCTGCTCTTCGTCGCCGCCTCGGCCGCCTGCGCGGCCGCGCCCGGCATCGGGGCCCTGATCGCCGCCCGCGCCGTCCAGGGCGTGGCCGCGGGCGGCCTGCTGCCCGCCTCCCTGGCGGTCATCGCGCACATGTACCCCGAAAGCGCCGCCCGTGCCCGGGCCTTCACCATCTGGGGCGGCGTCAGCTCGCTGGCCCTGGTGGCCGGTCCGGTGGCGGGTGGTGCGCTGACCGCGGGCGTCGGCTGGCGGGCGATCTTCCTGGTCAACGTCCCGATCGGACTGGCCGCAGCCGTGGTCTGCGGGCGCAAGGTCGCCCCCTCGCCGGTGCGCGCCGTCCGGCTGGACGTGCCGGGCCAGCTCGCCACCGCGGCACTGGTCGGCTCCGGCATCGGCACCCTGGTCCAGGCCGGAGCGCTGGGCTGGAGCGCGCCCCTGACCCTGGTCCTGGCTGCCGCCACCCTCGCCGCCGCCGTCGCCTTCGTCGCCGCCGAGCGCCGCGCCGCCCACCCCGTCCTGCCCCTGGGCGCCTTCCGCCGCCCCGGCTTCACCCCCGCCCTCACCGTCGGCGCGCTCTACCAGTTCGGTGCCTACGGCGCTCAGTTCGCCATCTCCCTGCACCTGCAACGCCATTGGGGGCGGGACGCGCTCGGGGCCGGCCTCGCCTTCGTCCCCTTCGCGCTCTGCTGGAGCCTGGCCTCCTTCGTCCTGGCCCGCGCCGTGCAGCGCACCGGGGTGCGGGTCATGCTGATCATCGGCGCGGCCACCGCCGCCGTCGGCGCCCTCACCCTGCTGCCGCTGGCCGCCACCCCCGACTGGTGGCTGTTCACGGCCGGCAGCTGCCTGCTCGGCCTCGGCGCCGGCCTGATGGGCCCCTCGCTGCCCACCCTGGCGCTGCGGGCCCTGCCCCCCGACCGTTCCGGGCTCGCCTCCGGCTCCCTCAACGCCTTCCGCCAGATCGGTGGAGCGGTCGCGATCGCCCTGTTCGGCCCGGTCCTGGCCGGCACCGGCGCCGGCGGCCTGCGCATCTGCCTGGCGCTGGTCGCGGCCGGCTTCGTGGCCGTCAGCTGGGCGGTGCACCGCAGCGTGCGCTGA
The DNA here is from genome assembly GCF_040630835.1 of Kitasatospora sp. NPDC005751. Classification (NCBI taxonomy): domain Bacteria; kingdom Bacillati; phylum Actinomycetota; class Actinomycetes; order Kitasatosporales; family Streptomycetaceae; genus Kitasatospora; species Kitasatospora sp. NPDC005751. The sequence continues at coordinate 68,114 of NZ_JBEXYC010000027.1, read as the reverse complement.
CCCCGAGCAGCTCCGGCCTCCCGGCCTTCCCCCTCCCATCCCGACCGACGATCCGAGGAGAACGAACACCCATGCGTGCAGTGGTGGTCCACCAGCCCGGCGGCCCCGAGGCCCTCACCCCCGTCGACCTCCCCGACCCGGTGCCGGGCCCCGGCGAGGTCCTGGTCCGTACCGGTGCCATCGGCGTCAACTTCAAGGACGTCTACGAACGCGAGGGGCGTACCGGCGCGACCGCCCCCTTCACCCCCGGCTGCGAGGGCGCCGGCACCGTCGTCGCCACCGGCCCCGGCGTCACCACACCCGCCGTCGGCGACCGCGTCGCCTGGTGGGCCGCCCCCGCCAGCTACGCCGAACTCGTCGTCGTGCGGGCCGACGCCACCGTGCCGGTGCCCGACGACATCCCCGACACCGATGCCGCTGCCGTCCTCCTCCAGGGCCTCACCGCCCACTACCTGACCACCAGCACCTGGCCCGCCCGCAAGGGCGCCACCGCGCTGGTGCACTCCGCCGCCGGCGGTCTGGGTTCCCACCTGACGCGCCTGCTCGCCGCCGCCGGGGTCCGGGTGATCGGCACGGTCTCCAGTCCGGCCAAGGCCGCCGCCGCCGCGGCGGCCGGTGCCGAGGAGGTGATCGTCCGCACCCAGCAGGAGTTCGCCGCCCGGGCGCGCGAGCTGACCGGCGGCCGCGGCGTGGACGTCGTCTTCGACGGCATCGGCCGCGACACCTTCGGCGCCGGCCTGACCTGCCTGGCGCGCCGCGCCACCTTCGTCCTGGCCGGTGCCGCCTCGGGCCCCGCCCCCGCCCTCGACCCCCAGTCCCTCGCCGGCCACGGCTCCGTCTTCCTGACCCGCCCCACCCTGGTCGATCACGCCACCGACCCCACCGAACTGCGTGCCCGCGCGGCCGAGGTCTTCGACTGGCTGCGCGAGGGCCGCCTCACCCTCACCATCGCCGCACGACACCCCCTCGCCGATGCCGCCGCGGCCCACACCGCCCTCCAGTCCGGCCACACCACCGGCAAACTCCTCCTGCTCCCCACCGCCTGACCGCCGTGCGGGCGCCCCGTCACCGGCTCCCCGGGGCGCCCGCACGCCCGGCGCGCACCTCGTCGTCAGTTCTCGCCCGAGTGGGTCCGGAGGTCGGCGAGGACCCGCCTGAGCCCCTCGACCGTGCGGTCGAAGGCCGCGGGCCGCTGCTGGGCCCGGGCCAGGACGTACCCGCCCTGCACGGCCGCCATGACCAGCGAGGCCGTCGCCGCCGGGTCCGTGCCGGGCCGCAGCTCGCCCGTGCGCACCCCCTCGGCGAGCACCGAGGTCAGCCGTTCGTCGAGCCAGCCGAAGAACTCGGCCAGCGGGGCGCGGAGGCGCTCGTCGGTGACGATGTCGTAGTCCTGGGTCAGTCGCCCCATCCGGCAGCCCGCCAGCGGGTCGCGTTCGAGGTCGAGGAACGCGTTGACCCGGTCGACGGCCCCGCCCTCGGCGCCCAGCGCGGTCTCGGCCCTGGTGCGGAGCTCCTCGCTCATCCGCGCCATGGCCGCCAGCGCCAGCTCCGCCTTGCCGGAGAAGTGGTGGTACATGCTGCCCTGCCCGGCCTGCGCGCGCTCCAGGACCTTGGCCGGACTGGTGCCGGTGTACCCGCGTTCCCAGAGGAGTTCGGCCGCGGCGCGGGTCAGCGCCTCCTTCTTCGTCATGCCGCTCAGTGTACCTACCACTCGTTACACCCGTCGGCGGGTGATTGATCGACGGTAGGGCTCGATGCGCGGCGGCGGCGGTGGCGGACGGATGGTGCGGCGGGAGGTGCGGTCGCGGAGCAGGGGTGCCGGGCCCCGTGGGCCGGGGCCCGGCGTCGGGGGCTCGGCTCAGGCGGTCGTGCCCGGGGCGGGGCGTTCCTTCTGGGCGTCGACGACGGCCCGCTCCAGGACGGCGGTGCGCTCGGTGACGGTGCCAGGCTTGATGTCGTTGACCTGCTTGACCTGGATTCCGCGGCTGCCCAGGTAGGTGAAGGTCGTACGGTCGAAGACGAGCTCGGTCCGTTCGCCGTTCTGCACGTCCAGGCGGGCCAGGGCGAGACCAGTGCGGCCGACGGCGTCCTGGGAGTTCTGCACGACGATCACGCCGGGGACCTTCGCGGCGGCCCGGTAGAGCGCGGCGGCGCTCTGGGCCGGCACGAGCTGCTCGTTGACGATCGCCCTGATCGTCTCGAACGCCTGCTGGTCCCGGTCCCGCGGACCGCTGACCGTCGTGTAGATCACCTTCAGCAGTGCGTCCGGGTCGGTCGGCTGGGCCTTGAGCCAGTCGTACGAGTGGCGGAGCGGCGCGCCGGGGACGTCCTGGCCGTTCACGGGCTTGGAGTGGGGGCCGTCGCTGTCCAGGGTGATGCCGCCCTCGGCCTGGTAGCCGGGTTCGTCGAGCCAGCCCTTGAGCGCGTCGGGGGTGCGCCAGACCTCGCGCTGGTGCAGCGGCTGCACCCACGTCCTGGACTCGTCGGTGTCGCCGTTGTGCGAGAAGGACAGGAAGGAGACCTTGCTCTTGACGTAGATGTACTGGCCGGGCTTCGGCTCCGGGGTCGGCTGCGTGCTCACGGCGGCGGCGATCTGCTGGACGGTCGAGACCAGTTGGAGGGCGCTGCCCTCCTCGACCGGCACGACGGGCGCTTCCACGGAGGCCGTTCCCGTACGCGGTTCGCCGACGCCGTTGGTCAGCGCGCCGACGGCGAGGACGGCGGCGAGCGCGGCAGCGGTGACAGGGAGGGCGATCAGCAGGACGCGCCGGACCGGCCGCCTCGTGGCCGCGGGGGCGGGTGCGGGGGCATGGGTGCGGATCTCGTTCAACAGGTGCTCCTCGAAAAGCAGCTGACGGTCGAGCGGCATCGGAGGGGCCGACGGGGGCGGCAGCAGCCGGGCGAGCTCCGTGTGGTCCGGCTTCGTGTGGTCCGGCTCCGCGCGGGTCAGGGGCTCGGTCCGCTTCCAGAACTTGCGGGTCATCCGTACGTCTCCTCGTGCGACTCGTGCGACTCGTACGACCGGGCCGCGTGGGTGCGGCCACCCTGTACTTGTCCGGGGCGCGGAAGCGGTTCCCGCTCCTTCGTCAGTTCCTGTCCGGCGAGTTTGCGCAGCCGTGTGCGGGCGCGTGAGAGGCGCGAACGCACGGTGCCGATCGGGACCCCGAGGGCCGCGGCGGCCTCGGCGTACCCCAGCCCGGACCAGACGCACAGCGTGAACACCTCGCGCTCCGCGCGGCGCAGCTTGCCCAGCGCCCGCTGGGCGGCGGCGAGTTGGTCGGCGTCGGCCAGGCGTCCGACGAGTTCGTCGGCGAAGTCCGGGACGGTGTCGCGAGCGGGCAGACGCCCGAGGGCCGCCTGGTGGCGGCGTGCGGCACGACGGGTGTTGCGCAGCACGTTGACGGCGATGCCCATGAGCCACGGGCGCGGGCCGGCCTCGTGGTCGAGCAGCCGGTCCCGCAGCCGCCAGGCCTCCAGGAAGGTCAGCGAGACGACGTCCTCGGCGAGGTCCCGGTCACCGCTCACGCGGACGGCGTGCCGATGGACCAGCGGGGCATGGTCACGGAAGAGTTCCCTGAACGCTTCGGGGTCCCCCGCGCGTATCCGGGCGTGCGATGAATAGTCCACACCCTGCCTTGTCCGCCACGGGCGCCGGGTTCCGGTGACCTGCCTCACACGGGGCGATGCTCTGATGGATGCCGGGCGGTGACGGTCCTCCTCCGGGCTCGTGCACCGCGCCCGGCGTCAGGGCGAGGCCCTCACCCGGAACTGTACCGACCGGCCCCGCTGCCCTGACCACGCCGCGGGCCCCTGACCAGGGCGGAGCGGGTGTCGGGGTCGGACCTGCGGTACGGGACCGGCGGCGTCCGACTCCGAGGGGTCCGGCCGGCTTCGGCGGCCCGGTCGTCACCGCCGCGGCCGTCGCCCGCCCCGTCGGCGGCCGGTCCGGCCGAACTTGACCCGGATGGGGGTGCGTGACATTGCTCAGGCGGGGCAGACGGCAGACCCGCCGTGACGAAACTGGGGAGACCAGAGGGATGGATGTGTTCCCGACCCGCACCACGATGTGCCTGCAGACCGACCCGGACACGCTCGTGTCGGTAGCCGTGGAGCTGTCCTACAGCAGCGACGACCCGTATGCCGTCCACTGCTTCTTCCCCGATGAACCGGTACCCGTGTCCTGGACCTTCGGCCGTGACCTGCTGGCCGCCGGGCTGGAGCGCGTCTGCGGCGAGGGCGACGTCCGGATCGAACCGGCCGACCGGCAGCACACCTGGATCGCCATCTCCGACGGGGACAGCCGTGGCGTGGCCCTGCTCCTCGCCCGCACCCGCGACCTGGCCGACTTCCTGGCCCGCACCTACCAGGCCGTACCCGTGGGCACCGAGAGCCGGCACCTCGACTGGGACGCTTGTATCGGCCACCTCCTCAACCGGGAGAGCGGCCAGGACTCGCGCACGGCGTAGCCGGCCAAACGCCGGCGGGCGCTGCACGAAGTGTCGCGGGCGCGCTGCGCCGACCCGGTCGGGCGGCGTGCATGTCCGCCGGGCGGGTAGACGCGCAGTGGCAGCCGGCCGTCGGGTCGGAGCCGTTCATCCGCCAGGGGCCGGAGCCGTCGTCCGGCCCCTGACCGCGCCCGTGACGGCTGACCGCGTCCGGTGGCGGCCCCGCGGTCAGGACAGGCAGGCGGCGGAGATGATGCGCAGCCCTCGCGCGCTCCGCAGGATGCGGTGCTCGCCGGTGCAGGCGATCTCCACCTGGAGGGCGCCGTCGCTGTCGGCGAAGACGCGGTGCCCGGCCGGACCGGTGCGGGTGCTCGCCGTCACGACGGCGGGGCGGACCGTGCCGACCGCGTCGCGCAGGCGCAGGGCGTAGGCGCTGCCGGGGGAGATGGTCATCGGGGTCACCCCGTGAGCGGGCGGAAGCCGAGGAGCCAGCCCAGCGCGTGGGCCGCGCCGCGGGCCCGGGCGCGTTCGGGTTCGGGGAGCGCGGGGTCGCGGGCGGCGTCGATGGCGGCGCGCTCCTCCACGGCGAGGTCGAGTTCGGCGAGCGGCAGGGCGACGGCCCGGCCGGTGACCGGCGCGGGCCGGTGGGGATCCAGGGCCCAGCGGTAGGCGCGCAGCGCTCCCCGGGCGGCGGCGTCGGCGTGCTGGGCGAGCCGGTCCGCGGTGGCCTGGACGACGTGGCGGGGCCGGACGGCGATGAACGCCTCTCTCCCGTCCTCGGACATGCGGATCACCTCGCGGACTCGGCGGACTGTGCCCTCTGCACGCGCACTCGACCCACCTTGCCGCGCCGGACGGGGTGCGGCGCGGCAGCGCGACCGATCGTTCGCCCAGCCGGGGGACGGCCCGTAGCGGGGCCGTGCCCGCGCGGTCGACCGCGTCTCAGCGGCCGCCGCGGCCTGCCGGCCGGTCGGCGTCGGCTTCCTCGTCCTCGGCTTCCTCGTCCTCGGCCTCCTCGTCCTCGTCCTCGTACTCGCCTTCCTCGCCGTACTCCTCGTCCTCCGCGTCGGGGCCGTCGTCCTCCTCCGCTTCTTCCTCTTCCTCTTCCCCTTCGTCCTCGTCCTCGTTCTCGTCCTCGGCGTAGTCGTCGTCCGCGTACTCGTCCTCCGGCTCCTCGTCCTCGTCGTCGTATCCCTCGTCGTCCTCGGCGTCCTGGCCGGTCGCCTCGCTGTCCTCGTCGACCTCGCCGTCCTCGCCGTCCTCGTCGACCTCGCCGTCCTCGCCGTCCTGGTCGGCCGCCTCCTCGTCCTCCATGGCCTCCTCGTGGGTGCGGACGACCTCGCCGTCGCGGATCTCCCCGCGCCAGCCGTCGACCTCGTCGTCACCGAAAGTGACGTAACGCTGGAAGTTCTTGAAGTCCAGGCGCAACCGGCGGCCCTGGGCGCGCCACAGGTTGCCGGTCTTCTCGAAGAGCCCCGAGGGGAAGTACTCGACGACCAGGACGATCCTGGTCAGGGTCGGGGTCAGCTCGTGGAAGCTGACGGCGCCGTGCGTCGTGCCCTTGGCGCCCTCCGAACTCCAGACGATCCGCTCGTCCGGCACCTGCTCCTGGACCGTCGCCTTCCAACTGCGGGTGGAGGGGCCCACCTTGACCTTCCAGTCGCTGCTGACGTCATCGCCCTTGTTGACGCTGCGCACGCCCTTGGTGAACCCGCTGAACTGCTCGTACTGGGTCCACCGGTCGTACGCGAGGCGCAGCGGGACACCGACGTCGAGCACCTCGACGATGTTCATCACCTTGGTGCTGCCGGCCTTCTTGCCGCCCTTCCCGCCCTTGCCGAAGGCCTCCTTGACCTTGCCGACGACGTTGTCCTTGAGGCTCTTGGCCTTCTCCCCGACGAAGGCCTTCACCGGGGAGTCGCCCTGGAGGACGCGGGCGCCGACCGCGGGGAGGGTCCCGCCGTTGGCCGCGACGTCGCTGAGCTGGTCGGTCACCTCGGTGAGTTTGCCCCCGGCCTTCTCGGCGAGGTGTTCGGCCTGCGCGCCGAGGTAGTGGACGACCTCTTCGCGAAGCCTGTCCAGGCCCGAGTGGCCATCCGTGTCGGGGGCGCCGCGCTGCGTGGTGGTCATGATGCCCTCCCGCGCCCGGACCGGGCCGCCGGCTTCGTCCCGGCGGTCTTCTTGGCAGTGGCCTTCTTGGCCGGGGCCTTCTTCGCGGGAGCCCGTTTCGCGGTCGTGGCCGCCTTGCCGGCGGGCTTCGCCCGGGCCGCGGTCGTCGTCTTCTTGGCGGGCGCCGTCTTCTTCGCCGCGGCCTTCCGGGCCGGTGTCGTCTTCCGGGCCGGTGCCGTCTTCTCGGCGGTCGTCTTCCCGGCGGGCGCGCTCCTCTTGGCCGCGGGGCGGCTCTCGCGCGCTGTGGCCGAAGCCGGCTTCTTCCGGGCGGGCTTCTCGGCGGCCGGTTCGGCGGAGTCCGTCTCCTTCGGCGGCCGCCTCCGGGAGCGGGGTGCGGCGCTCGCGCTCGGGCGACGGCGCCGGGGCCGCTCGGGCTCGGGCTCCTCCTCCGCGTCCGCCTTGCGGGCGCTGCGTCGGCGCTTCTGGGGCTCCGGTGGCGGCTCCTCGTCCTCGCCCTGTTCGTCCTCCGGCTCCCGGTCCTCGGTCTCGTCCCGGTCGTCACCGGCCTCGTCGTCCTGGTCGTCCTCCGTGTCCTCGGCCTCGTCCTCCTCCGCCTCGTCCTCCTCGGCGTCCTCCTCCTCGTAGTCGGCCGGTTCCTCGGGCTCCTCCTCGTCCTCCTCCGGCCCGTACTCCTCCTCGTCGTCGTCCGGCGGTTCCTCCTGCTTCTTCGCGCCGATGTTCTTGGTCCGGTCGCGCAGGGTGTCGGCGAGGTTGGCCAGCTGGCGGTCGGCAGCGGCGGCGACCGCCTTGCGTCCGGCCGAGAGCAGCTCGCCGCGGACCTGTTCGTTGAGTTCCGCCACCTGGGGGGTGTCGGCGAGCTTGCGCAACCCTTCGGTCGCCAGCTGACGCGGGTCCAGGCCGAAGCGGCGGCCGGCCAGGTAGGTGGCCGCGGCGAAGGCCATCCTGCCCTTCTTCGCTCGACCGAGGACGTACCCGCCGGCGACCGCGGCGGCGAGGGCGATCTTGGTGGTGTCGTTCATGAGGTCTTCCCTTCAGGCGGCATGGCCAAAGGGCCGAGGAGCATCGCGCGGAGGGCAGCACTTCGTGCACATGTCGCGGTCCGGGTCGCCGCACCCCGCCCCACCGACGCGTGTTCCCAGCTGGGATGTTCCTATTCGGGGCGCGCGCGTTTGCCTGATCCCGGCTCGGGGCAGGCGTGCGGCCGGGACAACAGCCCGGAGATGGTCATGGCCGCAGATCCCGAGGGGCCCGCGCGCAGGACGCGGCGTCCTTCCGACGAGGACAGCCCACCGGCCCGTACTCCTACGGCCCGGCGGGCCGCGGCGGCCCCACGGCGGCGGCCACGCAAGGTGTCCGCGCCGCAGGCCATCCGGAGTGCGGCTCGGCAGCTCGAAGAACTGCTGGGCCGGGCCCCGGAGTCGGTCTCCGCGGTGAAGCCCGTCGAGGACGGCTGGCAGGCGGACGTCGAAGTGCTGGAGCTGGAGCGGATTCCTCCCACCACCAGTGTGATGGCCACCTACCGGGTCACCCTGGACGCAGAGGGTGAACTGGTCGCCTACGAGCGCACGCGACGGTACAGCCGGGGCCAGATCGACCGGCTGTGACTCGGCGTCGCCCGAAGACCGCGCGGTCGTCCGAAGACGCGTCGTCGTCCGAAGACCCGCCGGCGCCCGAAGCGCCGTCCCGGCCGGTCCGCCGTACCGCGGCCGCCGGAACGCCCGACCGACACGAGAGGAACGGCCACCCGCACATCGCTGCGAGCGACCGGGAACGGAGCCCAGCGTGACAGTCGTACCGCAGTCAGCAGGCGGGGGCGTGGCCTCCCGCGGTGCGGGGCCCGGCGGCGCCGGGTCCGGCAACCTGTACGACATCCTCGAACTCATCCTGGACCGTGGCCTGGTCATCGACGTCTTCGTCCGGGTCTCCCTGGTCGGGATCGAGATCCTCAAGATCGACGCCCGCATCGTGGTCGCCAGCGTGGACACCTATCTCCGTTTCGCGGAGGCCTGCAACCGTCTGGACCTGGAGTCCGGGCGCAAGGCACCCGCCCAGCTGACCGACATCGTCGGCGAGGTCACCGAAGGCGGGGCCAAGGGCAAGAGCAAGGGTGCGCTGACCGGCGCCGTCGAGGCCGTCACCGACGCCGTGCGCGGCGGCCGCGACGAGGAGAAGGAGCCCGCCGAGAAGCGCGAGCGCCCGGCCCGCCGACCGGCCCGGCACCGCGAGGAGTGAACCATGGCCGTCTACGTCTACTCCATCGTCGCCGGCACGCATCCGCTCGACCTGAGCGGCCTCGCGGGAGTCGGAGCGGACCCCGCCGCCCTGCGGACCGTCGACAGCGGACGGCTGACCGCGGTCGTCAGCGACGCGCCGCCCGGCCTGCGCGCCAAACGCCGCGACCTCGCCGCCCACCAGGCGGTGCAGGAGCGCCTCATGGCCGGCGGCACGGTTCTCCCGCTGCGCTTCGGCCTGACCGCCCCCGACGACGACGCCGTCCGCGCGGCCCTCACCGAGAACGCCGAGCAGTACGCGGCCCGGCTGAGCGAACTCGACGGGTGCGCCGAGTTCCACCTCAAGGCGACCGAGGACGAGGAGAGCCTGTTGCGCCGGATCCTGGCGGAGTCGCCGGAGGCCCGGCGCCTCAACGGCGAGATCCGCGGCGGGCGCGCCGCCCCCGACGCCCCGGTGGTGCTCGGCGAACTCGTCTCCCAGGAGGTGCGCGCCCGCCAGGAGGCCCTCGCCGCCGGCATCACCCAGGCACTGCGGCCCCACGCGCGCGACGAGCGATCCTCCCCGCCGTCCGGCGACGTCTTCCTGAGCATCTCGTTCCTCGTCGCCCGTGACGGCGAGGACGCCTTCCTGACGGCCGAGAAGGGCCTCGCCGCCGAACTCGGTGACAGCGTGGACCTGCGGCTGCACGGTCCGTTGCCCGCGTACAGCTTCGTCTGAGTCCGAGGACGCGGAGAAGACCACGCGGAGAAGATGATGCGGAGGAAGCGAGGAAGCCATGGGTCTGATCACGCAGATCCTCACCCTGCCGCTGGCCCCCGTCCGCGGCGCCGTGTGGGTGGCCGAACGCATCCAGGAAGCAGCCGAGCAGCAGTACTACGATCCCGCCCCCGTCGAACGCGAACTGGCCGAGCTGGAGCAGGCCCTGCTCGCCGGCGACATCGACGAGGAGACCTTCGACCGGCGGGAGGACGAACTCCTCGACCGGCTGGACGAGATCAGGGCATGGCAGCGCGGGGAGCCGTGACCCGCCCGGCCCCGGCCAGGGGCCCGAACCAGGAGAGGAAGGCCGAACGGTCGTGACACAACCCATCGCCGACAGGTTCGGCTCCACCTCCTCCCGAGCCGCACCGCCCTACGCCCAGGGCTCCTCCGCCAACCTCGCCGACATCCTCGAACGCGTCCTCGACAAGGGCATCGTCATCGCCGGTGACATCCAGATCAACCTGCTCGACATCGAACTGCTCACCATCAAACTGCGCCTGCTGGTCGCCTCGGTGGACAAGGCCAAGGAGATGGGCATCGACTGGTGGGAGCACGATCCCTCGCTCTCCTCGCGCGCCCGGGGCGACCGCCTGCCGGCCGCCGACCGGGAGCCGGCACGGGAACTGGAGGCCGAGAACGAGCGCCTGCGCGGCGAACTCGCCCGGCTGCGAGCGGAGCCGGGCCTGCCACCGGCCGCCGAGGAGCCCCCCGTCCGCCGCCCCGCACGCGCGAAGCGCGCCGCCCCGGCGCCCCGCACGCGACGCACCCGGGAGGAGTGATGGCCGGCACCGTCGTCTACGCCTACGCCATCGCCAGGACCACCGAAGCCCTCGGGCCCGCCGCCGCCGGCGCGCACGGGATCGCCGGCGCCCCGGTGCTGCTCCTGCACGCCGACGACCCCGGGCTCGCGGCGGCCGTCAGCCGCGTCCCCGCCGAGGACTTCCGGCAGGACGCCCTCGCCGAGCACCTGGAGGACCTCCAGTGGCTCGAAACCGCGGCCCGGGCCCACCACGCCGTGGTCGCCGCGCTCGCCGCGGTCACCACCGTCCTCCCGCTGCGCCTCGCGACGGTGTACTTCGACGACGACGGCGTGCGCAGCGCCCTCGACGCCCGCCAGGACGAGTTCACGGCGGCGCTCGACCGGCTCGTGGCGCAGGTCGAATGGGGCGTGAAGATCTATGTCGAGGCTCGGGCACCGGATCCGGTGCCCGAGGGGCCGCCGCCCGCGGACGTCGGGCCGGGCCGGGCCTACCTGCACGCCCGGAGGGCCGTGCGCGACCGGCACGCGGAGCGCTACCGCGCCGCGGAACAGGCGGCGGCCCGGGTGGAGGCCGCCGCGGCCCGACTGGCGGTGGCCCGGGCGCACCACCGCGTCCACAGCGGGGAGCCGGTGGGGGAGCAGGGCGAGAACGTGCTCAACGACGCCTACCTGGTGCCCGTGGAGCGGGCCGGGGTGTTCCGCGAGGACGTCCTGCGGGCGGGGCAGGGGCTGAACGGGGTCCGCGTCGAGGTCACCGGCCCGTGGGCGCCCTACTCCTTCGCCGTGCTGCCCCAGGACGAGCCGACGGGTGGTGAACGGCCGGTATGAACGGTCAGCAGCCCGGGCCGGGCGACCGGTACGGCGGGCAGGAGCCGCTGCCGGACCGCCGGATCGCCCTCGTCGACCTCCTGGACCGGCTGCTGGGCGGGGGTGTCGTCCTCACCGGCGACATCGTGCTGTCCGTCGCCGACGTCGACCTCGTGCGCATCTCGCTGCGGGCCCTGATCGTCTCGATCAGCGGCCCGGAGCTCTCTCCGTGGCGGGACGGCAGGCGGCTCGGCGGTGATGGGCCGTGAGCCCCTCGGACGCCGGTCGGACCGGCGGTGCCGACCGCGCCGGTGACACCGGCCGCGCCGAGCGTGATGGCCGGGGCCGTCGCTACGCGGAGGTCGCCGCGGCCGCCGATCGCGCGTTCCGCCTGCTGCCCGCGTCCCCCGAGGACGGCCGTCGGGTGCGGGGCCGGCAGCCCCACCCGGCCCGCAGGATCAACACCGCCGGCACCGACCCCGAGAACGTCGAACGGGACCTGGTCCAGCTCGTGCTCACCCTGGTCGAACTCCTGCGGCAGCTCATGGAGCGCCAGGCGCTGCGCCGGGTCGACGCCGGGGACCTCAGCGAGGAGCAGGAGGAGCGACTCGGTGCGACCCTGATGGCGCTTCACGACAGGATGGACGACCTCTGCGCCCGCTACGGCCTGAACCGCGCCGACCTGAACCTCGATCTCGGCCCGCTGGGAAGCCTCCTGCCGCCCCCGTAGGCGGCCCCCGGCATCACCGGCCGTCCAGCTATCACCGGCCGTCCAGCTACCACCGGCCGTCCCGCTATCGGCGGCCCCCGCCGTCGGCGGCCCTCCCGCTATCGGCGGTCGCCCCAGACCGAGGCGGCGATGCCGACCCGGTTCCGCACGCCGAGCTTGCGCTGGATGTTCGCCAGGTGGTTCTTGACCGTGCCGGCCGAGATGAACAACTGCTCGGCGATCTCCGCGTTGGTCGCCCCGCCCGAGACCAGCCCGGCGATCTCGGTCTCCCGCGGGGTCAGCGGCTCGGCGGGCTCCGCCTGCGGCGACGCCGGGGCGGGGGCGGCCAGTTGACGCAGCAGCCGGACGGTGACCTGCGGGCTGATCAGGGTGTCACCGGCCACCGCCGCCCGGACCGCCTCGACCAGCAGGGCGGGGCTGGACCGCTTGAGCAGGAAGCCGGCCGCGCCGTGCCGGAGCGCGGCGTGCACGTACTCGTCCAGGTCGAAGGTGGTCACCACGACCACCCGCAGCGGGTCGGCCACCTCGGGCCCGGCCAGCCGCCGGGTCAGTTCCAGGCCGTCCAGCTTCGGCATCCGGATGTCCGCCAGCACCACGTCGGGGCGGAGCAGGCGGGCCTGTTCGAACGCGGCGAGGCCGTCGGCGGCCTCCGCCACCACGGTGAGGTCGGGCTGGGCGTCCAGGATCATCCGGTAGGCCGCGCGGATGTCGTCGTGGTCGTCGGCCAGGAGGACGCGGATGCTCATGAGGCCCCTTCGGCCGGCAGCGGAAACGTGGCGGTGACCAGCCAGCCCTGCCCGGCGCGCCCGGCGTCGAGCGTACCGCCGAGCGCCTCGACCCGGGCGGCCAGGGCGCTCAGGCCGTGCCCGCCCCGGTGCCGGGGCAGGCTCTCGACCGCTCCGCCGTCGTCGGCGACGGTCAACTCCAGCCGCTGCCCGTCGAGTCGGCGGACGGACACGGTGACCGATCGGGCGGCGGGGGCGTGCCGCCGGACATTGGTCAGCGCCTCGACCACGATCCGGTGGACGGTGGCCCCGGCCTCCCGGCCGACCGGCCGCTCCGGCAGGTCGAGCCGGACCTCGGCGGCCCCCGAGGCGGTGAACCGCTCTGCCAGCGCGGGGAGTTCGGCCAGGCCGGGCTGCGGGGCCCGGCGGCCGGCGGCGTCCTCGTCCGGGGTGCGCAGCAGGGCGACCGTCCGGTCCAGCGAGGAGAGCGCCTGCTGGCCGGACTGCTCGATCCGCCGGAACACCTCGGCCAGTTCGGGGTGCGGCTCCGCCAGGAAGCCGCCGGCCTGGGCCAGCGCGACCATCCCGCTGACGTCGTGGGCCACGAAGTCGTGCAGGTCGTGGGCGAGTTCCAGCTGTTCGGCCCGGCGTGCGGCCGCCACCTCGCGGCGCCGGAGGCCGTCCAGCGACCAGAGGTAGAAGCCGACCAGCGCCGCCCCCAGGGCCCCGACCGCGCCGAAGCCGAGGAGTCCGACCTGCTGCCAGCCCTCGACCGGCGCGGCATAGCGCAGCGGCCAGCAGAGCAGCGCCGTCGCCAGGACCCCGACGGCCACCCGGCCCCGGCCGGTGCGCACCGTCATCGTCACCAGGACCAGCAGCCCGATCAGTTCGGCCACCCCGACCGGCCCCGCCGGGCCGTCCTCGCCGAAGCCGCCCAGCGCCGCCCCGACGGCGGTCAGCGCGAGCGAGACCACCCCCGCCGCCGCCGTCGGCCGTGGCCGCCCGATCCGCACTGCGGCCGCCACCGCGAGCACCGGCACGATGCTCCCCCATTCCCCGATCATGCGCCCAGCCTATGCACCGGGCGGCGCCGCCACCCGTGCCGAACGGCACAGGCCGGGGCGGCGGGGCGCCCGCGGACCTCCCGATCGGCATCTGCCGCCGGTACCGGCCCCGCCGCCAGGCTGGAGGCACACCGAACGACGAGAGGAACTCCGATGCTGGGCACCGCAGTCACCCCCACCACCAGTGCCGTCGCCACCCCGCTCCCGTACCGGTCCGCCGCACCGTGGGCGGTCCGGGTGGCCAAGGTCGCGGCGCTGACCGCCGTCCCGTCCGGGCTCTGGCGGGTCGCCCTGGGCGTCGGCATCCCGGTCGGATTCTCCGGGGCGATGGAACGGCAGATGACGGCCCACATGCCGGGCTGGGCCACCCTCTACGTGCTCGCCCTGAGCGCGCTCGCCGAGACGCTGGCCTTCCTCTCCCTGGGCCTGGTCCGCCCCTGGGGCCGGGTCACCCCCAGCTGGCTGCCGCTGATCGGCGGCCGCCGGGTGCGTCCATGGGCCGCCGTGGTCCCCGCCGGACTGGGGGCGGTGGCGGTCACCGCGCTCACCTTCGCCGCCGGTTTCGGCGGGTGGTACGGCCCGAACGCCATGGGCAACCCGGAGGCCCCGCACGGCCTGGCCGGTCTGGCCATGACCCTCTGCTACGCCCCGCTGCTGCTCTGGGGCCCGTTGCTCGCGATCGTCACCGTGGACTACCTCCGCCGTTCCAGGGCCGGCGCGCGCTGATCCGGCGCCGCGGGGCGTGCGGGCCCGGCCCCGCTTCCCGACGCCGGGTGCCGCCATCCCGGAACCACGGAGGTGTGTCGTACGTCGTAATCGGGGGTGATCGGCCGGGGGGACAGGCCGCCCGGCACGTTAGGCTGCATCTTTCGGGGAGCGGCCTGGTGCCGCCATCGGATCGTCGTCGAGACCCACCGGACCGGGCACGGCCCGTCCCACGAACGGATCTCGTCCTGCCACGGAGGTACGGCCTTGCACATCGACGCCTGGATCGAGAGCGTCCCACCGGGTGCGGTGTACGCCCTGGTCGCGCTGATCATCGGGCTGGAGTCCCTGGGTATCCCGCTGCCCGGCGAGATCGCCCTGGTGTCGGCGGCCCTGCTGTCCGCCCGCGGTGTGGTCAGCCCGGTCTGGGTCGCGGTCTGCGCGATCCTCGGGGCGATCATCGGCGACTCGATCGGCTACTCGATCGGGCGCAAGGGCGGCAAGCCGCTGTTCGAGAAGCTCGGACGGAAGTTCCCCAAGCACTTCGGGCCGGACCACCTGGCCAGTGCCGAGCGCTCGTTCCAGAAGTGGGGCATGTGGGCGGTCTTCTTCGGCCGCTTCATCGCGCTGCTGCGGATCTTCGCCGGCCCGCTCGCGGGCGCGCTGAAGATGCCGTACTGGAAGTTCCTGATCGCCAACGTGCTGGGCGGCGTGGTCTGGGCCGGCGGCACCACCCTGCTGGTGTACCAGGTCGGCAAGGTCGCCGAGCAGTGGCTGTCGCGCTTCTCCTGGGTGGGTCTGCTGCTGGCCGCGGCCGGCGGCGCCCTCTCGGCCTGGCTGATGAAGCGCCGGGCCGGCAAGGCCGCCCGGGCCCGCGAGGCCGAGGAGGCGGCGGCCGCCGCCGCCGAGCCCGCGGTGGGCGCTCCCGCGGTGGACTGATCGGCACCGGAGCGTTCCAGCAGAGCTGTCCTCCCGCCGGGGTAGCATCGGGCTACCCCGGCGGTGGCATGTAAAGCAGCAGGTGGAGGGCGTTGTGGCGGAGCAGACGTGGGACGCGGTGGATGCCTACTTCTCCGAGCGGCTGGTCGGGCACGACCCGGTGCTGGAGGCCGCGACGGCCGCCGCCGAAGCCGCGGGGCTGCCGCCCATCGCGGTGGCGCCCAACCAGGGCAAGCTGCTGCACCTGCTGGCCCTCACCCAGGGCGCGCGGCGCATCCTGGAGGTCGGCACGCTCGGCGGCTACAGCGCGATCTGGCTGGCCCGGGCGCTGCCCGCCGACGGCACCCTGATCACCCTGGAGATCGACCCGGCGCACGCCGAGGTCGCCCGGGCGAACCTCGCGCGGGCGGGCCTGGAGAAGGTCGCCGAGGTCCGGCTCGGCCGCGCCGCCGACTCGCTGGCCGCGCTGGTGGCGGACGGCGCCGAGCCGTTCGACCTGGTCTTCATCGACGCCGACAAGCAGAGCAACCCCGAGTACTTCGCCCGGGCGCTGGAGCTCACCGCCCCGGGCTCGCTGATCGTGGTCGACAACGTGGTGCGCCGCGGCGCCGTCGCCGACCCGGACAGCGACGACCCGGCGGTGGTCGCGATCCGCCGGCTGCACGACCTGATCGCCGCCGAGCCGCGGGTGTCCGCGACCTCCGTACAGACGGTCGGCAGCAAGGGCTACGACGGTTTCACCCTGGCCCGCGTCCAGCGCTGAGCAGCGCGCGACGGCGCCGGGCAGGGACGAGCGAGGGAGAAGAGAGAGCATGCGGATCGGACTGCTGGGCACCGGCCCCTGGGCGGAGCGGGTGCACGCGCCCGTACTGGCGGAGCACCCCGACTTCGAGCTCGCGGGCGTCTGGGGCCGCCGGCCCGAGGCGGCCGCCGCGCTCGGCGAGGCGCACGGCGTGCCCGGCCACCAGGACCTCGACCGGCTGCTCGCCGAGGTGGACGCCGTCTCCATCGCGCTGCCGCCGACCGTCCAGGCGGACCTCGCGGTGCGCGCCGCCGAGGCCGGCTGCCACCTGCTGCTGGACAAGCCGGTCGCGCTGACCGTCCCGGACGCCCGGCGTGTCGTCCAGGCCACCGAGGCGCACGGCGTCGCCACGGTGGTCTTCTTCACCGTCCGCTTCGGCGGCGAGCAGCTGCCGTGGATCGAGAAGCAGGCCGCCACCGGCGGCTGGTTCACCGGTCGCTCCGACTGGCTCGGCTCGGTCTTCGCGTCCGACAGCACCAGCCCGTACGCGGCCTCGCCCTGGCGGCAGGAGAAGGGCGCGCTCTGGGACGTCGGCCCCCACGCGCTCTCGGTGCTGCTCCCGGTGCTGGGCGACGCGGTCCGGGTGACCGCGGTCGCCGGCCCCCGGGACACCGTCCACCTCGTGCTGCTGCACGCCGGCGGCGCGTCCAGCACCCTCGCGCTCAGCCTGACCGCCCCGCTCGCGGCCGGCGGCACGGGCATGGAGCTGCGCGGCGAGTCGGGCGTCGTCCATCTCCCCGAGCGCGGCGAGGGCCCGCTGGCCGCGCTCCACCGCGCCCTGGACGCCCTGCGCGACTCCGCCCGCACCGGCGAGCCCCACCCCTGCGGCGCGGCCTTCGGCCTGCGGGTGGTCGAGATCCTCTCCGCCGCCGAGCGCTCGCTGGCCACCGCCGCCCCGGTCGACGTCTGACGGGCCGCGCCCGTGCGGCGGCCGTCCGACGCGACCGCCGCCCCACGGCCGGGGCCGCGATACCCGGTCCCGGAGCGCGGCCGACGTGCTCGGCCGGTTCGGCGGCGTGCCGAACCCCCCTCTGGCGGCGGGCGGTGTTCGTGCGGAACCGTGGGGGCAGGACGTTCGCGAGCCGGAGAGGGCTGCCCCATGACGGAGACGGTGCTGCACCACCACCGGGAACTGACGGCGGCCCTGCGCCGGGCGCTGGTCGCGCTGTACGCGCAGGTGCGGGCGCCGTTGCTGCACCTGCCGAACTACGCCGTCGCGGCCTTCGTCGAGCGCCTGGAGCTGCACAGCGGGCAGCCGGGGTTCGAGGCCGTCCTCGGGTACGACGGCACCGAGCCGGTCGGGTACGCGTACGGCAACACCGTGGAGTCCGGAGACCGCTGGTGGGCCCGGCTGGCCAGGGCGACGCCTCCGGAGCTGACGGCGGCGCCGACCTTCGCGCTCAGGGAGCTGGGGGTGCGCGCACGCTGGCGCGGCACCGGTGCTGCCCGCCGGATCCACGAGGGGCTCGCGGGCGGCCGTGGGGAGGAGCGCGTCATGCTGATGGTCAACCCCGCGGCCGGGGGTGGGAGGGTGCTCGCCCTGTACGAGGCGTGGGGCTACCAGGTCGTGAACGAGGTCCCGCCCACCGCCGAGGCGCCGCCGTTGGTGGCGATGGCCCGGGCGTGCCGGTGGCCCGACGGCGGCGCACCCGGGTACTGACGTCCGGCCGGGTGGCCGCCGGCCTACCAGCCCTGGGGCGGTGCCTCCGGACGGCGGTCGGCGGGGCGGGCCGGGGGGATGGGCGGGGCGGTGAAGTCGCGCGGGCCGGTCCACAGGGCGGGCACGGCGTCGCTGCGGCGGGCCAGTTCGTAGGCCAGGGCCTCGTAGTTGACGCGCCAGCCGTGGAAGTGCGGCCAGGCGTCGGCGGCGGAGCGTTCGCGGGGGAACCCGGCGGCGGTGATCATCGCCACCGCCGCGTCGAACTCGGTGAAGCTGAGGCGGATCGGGCTGTCCGGCGCCGGGTCCGGGTCGAAGGCGACGCGCAGCGAGCTGCCGACGTCGCGCAGCGCGGTGAAGCCGGCCCGCAGGACGAGGCGGGCCTCCGGCGGCGCCGAGCGCGGGTTGATCGCCAGGTGGATCGCGGCGGCGTCCATGACGGCGATCAGGCCCACCACCCAGCTGCGGTTCGGCTGCGGGGAGCGGAACGACAGCAGTACGGGGTAGTTGGAGTGGCTCTCGCCGATGTCGGCGGCGAGCCGCTCCCAGTCGCGGTAGAGCTGGGGGAGCGCCGTCTCGGTGTCCACGAGGGACTGCCGGGCCAGCAGCTCCGGGCCCCAGGCGGGTTCGCCGGCCCGGGACTTGAGGAGCGTCACCTCCACCTCGCGGCGGTTGTAGGCGCCGTACAGGGTCGGCAGGTAGGCGATCTGCAGGGCGATCACCAGCGGGCCGCTGGCGGCGGCCATGAAGTCGATGACCGAGAGGTGGAGCCGGTCCCCGCTGGCGAAGCCGAGGGTGAAGAGGCTGGAGCCGGCCTCCCGGAAGGAGACCGCCCAGTCCAGCCGCGAGGTGCCGTGCAGCAGCAGGGTGTACGCGAGCAGCATGCTGCCGAGCCACACTCCGAGCATGCCCAGCAGGATCAGCGGCGCCAGCCAGGTCTGCGCCCGGTCCTGGGCGCGGTAGCCGCCGAAGGGCGTGGCGGACAGCCGCAGCAGCGCCCGCAGGCCCCGCCAGAGCCGGTGCACCAGGGAGGAGTACAGGCCGCGCGGCACGACCAGGGTGCGCAGGATGCTCGCGACGGTGAGCACCAGGATCAGCGCGCCGGCCAGGGTGTGGATCAACCTCATGGCGACATTGTGGCGGTACGGCGGCATTGACAGCGCACAGCCCTCCGCTGAATGCTAAGCAAGCGCTTAGTCAGAAACGCTGACCAGGAGAGTGAGCCCATGCCCGACACCCCCGCCGACCCGCCCGGCCTGGACCTCGACCGGCTCCGCGGCCATCTGGACCGCGAACTGCCCGGCACCGTCCGGGGCGCGCTGCGGGCCGAGCTGATCGAGGGCGGCCGCTCCAACCTCACCTACCTGCTGACCGACGGCACCTCCCGCTGGGTGCTGCGCCGCCCGCCGCTCGGGCACGTGCTGGCCACCGCCCACGACATGGGCCGCGAGCACCGGGTGATGACCGCCCTGCGCGGCACCGGCGTCCCCGTCCCCGCCACCCTGCTGCTGGACACCGGCGCGGACGTCCTCGGCGCGCCCTGGTACCTGATGGAGTACGTCCCCGGCACCGCGCACCGCGACGCCGGCCCGCTCGCCGCCCTCGGCGAGAAGCGCGTCCACGCCCTCGGCGAGCAGTTGGTCGACACCCTCGCCGCCCTCCACCGGATCGACCCGGCCGCCGTCGGCCTCGCCGACTTCGGCCGCCCCGAGGGCTTCCTGGAGCGCCAGCTGCGCCGCTGGTCCACCCAGCTCGCCGCCTCCCGCAGCCGGGACCTGCCCGGCGTCGACCGGCTGCACGAGCTGCTCGCCGCCCGGCTGCCCGACTCCCCGGCGCCCGCGCTCGTCCACGGCGACTACCGGCTGGACAACGTGCTCGTCGACGGGCACGACGCCATCACCGCCGTCCTGGACTGGGAGATGTCCACCCTCGGTGACCCGCTCACCGACGTCGGCCTGCTGGTGATGTACACCGAACTCGCCGGTGTCGGCGGCGGCATCATCCCCTCCGCCGCCACCGCCCCCGGCTTCCCCGCCGCCGCCGAACTCGTCACCCGCTACGCCGAACTCACCGGACGCGCCGCCGCCGACCTCGACTGGTACGTGGCCTTCGCCTCCTTCAAGCTCGCCGTCGTCGCCGAGGGCATCCACTTCCGCTTCCGGCAGGGCCGCACCCTCGGCGCCGGCTTCGAGCGGGCCGCCGAGATCGCACCCGTCCTCGCCGAACACGGCCTGACCACCCTCACCGCCCGGTAGGAGCACCGACCGATGGATTTCGCCTACGACGCCCGGACCGAAGAGCTGCGCGAGCGCCTGCTGACCTTCATGGACCGGCACGTGTACCCGGCCGAAGCCGTCCTGGAGGCCCAGTTGGCCGACCCCGGCCGGCCCGCCTGGGACGTACCGCCGATCGTCGCCGAGCTGCAGGCCGAGGCCCGCGAGCAGGGCCTGTGGAACCTCTTCCTGCCGGACCACCCGGACCACGCGGGCCACCCGGACCGGCCGGGGCAGGGCGGCGCCGGCCTGACCAACCTCCAGTACGCGCCGCTCGCCGAGATCACCGGGCGCAGCCCGCAGCTCGCGCCGCCCGCCCTCAACTGCGCCGCCCCGGACACCGGCAACATGGAGCTGCTCGCCCAGTTCGGCTCCGCCGAGCAGCGCGAGCGGTGGCTGCGGCCCCTGCTGGACGCCGAGATCCGCTCCGCCTTCGCGATGACCGAGCCCGACGTCGCCTCCTCGGACGCCACCAACATCGCCACCCGGATCGAGCGCGACGGCGACGAGTACGTCGTGACCGGGCGCAAGTGGTACATCACCGGCGCGATGAACCCGCGCTGCCGGATCTTCATCGTGATGGGCAAGACCGACCCCGGCGCCGAGCCGCACCGTCAGCAGAGCATGATCCTCGTCCCGCGCGACACCCCCGGGGTCACCGTCCGGCGGGGCATGAAGGTGTTCGGCTACGACGACGCCGACCACGGCGGCCACGCCGAGGTCCACTTCGACGGCGTCCGGGTCCCGGCCGGCCACCTGATCGGCGCCGAGGGCTCCGGCTTCGCGATCGCCCAGGCCAGGCTGGGGCCCGGCCGGATCCACCACTGCATGCGGGCGATCGGCATCGCCGAACGCGCCGTCGAGCTGATGTGCCGCCGGACGCTGGACCGGGTGGCCTTCGGGCGCCCGCTCGCGGAGCAGGGCGTGGTGCAGGACTGGATCGCCGAATCCCGGGTCCGGATCGAGCAGTTGAGGCTGCTGGTGCTGAAGACCGCCTGGCTGATGGACACCGTGGGCAACCGCGGCGCGCACGCCGAGATCCAGGCCATCAAGATCGCCACCCCGCGCACCGTCGAATGGATCCTCGACAAGGCCGTCCAGGCCCACGGCGCGGCCGGCGTCAGTCAGGACACCCCGCTCGCCCAGCTCTGGGCCGGCAACCGCACACTGCGCCTGGCCGACGGACCGGACGAGGTGCACAAGCGCTCGCTGGCCCGGCGCGAGCTCAAGCGCCACCGGGCGGGCGACCGCTAGGGGGTGTCGGCAGAGTCCCGCCGGGTCCGCGACGCGACTTTGCCAACACCCTGGGCACGGGCCGCCGGGCGGGTGACCGTCGGGCACCCCGCCCGGCGTGTCATACCGCGGTAGCACGGCGGCAATTGGCTCCGCGGTATGACGTTCGTGCACCACCCCGGCCCGTACGGTCACGGTACGGGCCGGGCCGGTGGGCGGCGGCCGTCGACGGTGAGGAGCTGGGGGAGCCATGCGGGGAGTGACGCGGGAGGTCGTGCGGGGTGTCACGCGCAGGCGGGGGCCGGGGCAGGGCAGGCGGACCGGGATCGCGGCGCTGCTGGCGGCCACGGCGGTGCTGGGCACGGCGGTCGCGCCGGCGGCGGCGCTGGACGCGCCGGCCGTGGCGGAGCGCCGGGCCCGCGCCTGGCTGCCGCAGCCCACCGGGCCGTACCCGGTCGGCACCACCTCGCTGCACCTCACCAACGCCGGACGGGCGGACCCGTGGCAGCCCGGGCGGGCCCGGGAACTGATGATCAGCCTCTGGTACCCGACCGCGCGCCCCGCGGTCGGCGACGAACGGGCCCGCTCCATGGAGCCGGGCGCCGCCGAGCACTTCGGCGGCGACGGCGGCGCCGCCGTCTTCAACTACCGCGCGGCGAGCGGGCGGACGGACTGGTCGGCGATCCGCACGCACGCCCGCCAGGACGCGCCCGCCCTGCCCGGCGGCGGCCGCCCGCGCCCGGTGGTGCTCTACTCGGCCGGGCTCGGCGACCCCCGCACCTGGGGCACCGGCCTGGTCGAGGACCTCGCCTCGCGCGGCTACGTGGTGGTCACCGTCGACCACACCTACGACGCCTCCGAGGTGGCCTTCCCGGACGGCGGCCTGGCCACGTCGGTCTTCCCCGGCATGCTCGGCACGCCCGACCTCGACATCGGCGCCCTGCTGCGCAAGGCGATGCGGGCCCGGGTCGACGACACCCGCTTCGTCCTGGACGAACTGGCCGCGCTGCGCACCGACCGGCGGCTCCCGGCCGGTCTCGGGAGCTCGCTGGACCTGACCCGGATCGGCATGGTGGGCCACTCGGCCGGCGGCTTCACCGCCGTCCAGACCATGCACGACGACCCGCGCGTCACCGCCGGCGTCAACATGGACGGCCAGCTGCACTTCCCCGGGCCGACCGGCGAGGGCGTCTTCCTGAGCAGCGTCGCCGAGGACGGTCTGGACCGCCCGTTCCTGCTGATGGGCACCCACAGCGCGGACTCCGGCGACTACCACCACCAGCCCGGCTGGGACGCCCTCTGGCAGCACAGCCGGGGCTGGCGCGCCGACGTCACACTGGCCGGTTCGCAGCACGGCTCGTACACCGACGCGCAGTCGCTGCTGCCCCAACTCGCCCGGCAGGGCGCGGTGGACGGCGAGGCGCTGCGGGCCGACGTCGGTGACGTCCGCCCGGAGCGGGCCGTGCTCGCCACCCGGGCGTACGTGGCCTCGTTCTTCGACCGGTGGCTGCGCGGGCACGACGACCACCTGCTGGACGGGCCCTCGCCGCGCTTCCCGGAGATGGAGTTCGCCCGCTGACACGGGCCCGGGGCGGCTCGGGGGCGGGCCGGGGCGGCACCGGCCCCGGGCGCGGTCAGCGGATCTCGGAGTCCGGGTTGGCGGCGTCCCAGTCGCGCCGGGAGCCGAGGATCGCGTCGTGGTGGTCGTAGGACCAGTCCACCATGGCCCGGATCAGATGGGTCAGGCTGTGGCCGACCGCGGTCAGCTCGTAGTCCACCTGCGGCGGGACGGTCGGGTGGACGGTCCGCGACACCAGCCCGTCCCGCTCCAGCCGGCGTACCGTCAGGGTCAGCATCCGCTGCGAGATGCCCGGCACGGCGCGCTGGAGTTCGCGGAACCGCCGGACGCCCTGGGCGAGTTCGACCACCACCAGGACGGACCACTTGTCGCCGAGCCGGTCCAGCAGCCCGCGGATCCCGCAGTCCACGCCGTCCTCGCACCAGACCACCGGCCGGGGGGTGGTTACCGCGGTGTGCCCCACTGACATCGAAGTGCCTCCTTACGCCGAACGGTCAGGGTACCGAGGATGGTCACCGGGCGGCGCGGAGAGCCGCGGGCCCGGAACCGATCTTGGAGGTCGTGGTGCTTCTCGTCACCGGTGTCAACGGAGGACTCGGCGCTCTGGTGCTGGAGCGGCTGGCCGCGCTGCCGGGCGGGCTCGACGGGGTGCTGGCCGGCAGCCGCACCCCGGAGCGGACCCCGGCGGCCGGCGTACCCGTCCGGACGGTGGACTTCGACCGGCCGCAGACCCTGGCGGCCGCCTTCGCCGGGGTGCGGACGCTGCTGCTGATCTCGGCCGGCTACGGCGAGGACGACGTGGTGATCGCCCGTCACCGGGCCGCGATCGAGGCCGCCGAGCGGGCCGGCGTCGAGCATGTGGTCTACACCAGCCTCTCCGGCGACGGAGACCACCTGGCCTACGCGCTGGCGCACCGCTGGACCGAGCGGCGACTGCGCGAGTCCGCCTCGCTGCGCTGGACGATCCTGCGCAACGGGCTCTACGCCGAACTGCTGGGCTCGCTGGCCACGCCGGACCGGGACGGTGTGATCACCGCGCCGCTCGGCGACGGCCGACTGGCGGCGGTCGCCCGCGCGGACCTGGCCGAGGTCGCGGCCACCGTCGCGCTGGCCCCGGCCGGGCACGCCGGGCGGGTCTACGAGCTGGTCGGCGAGGAGGCGGTGGGCGGCGCGGACGTCGCGGCGGCGCTGTCCCGGGCCGGCGGACGGACGGTCGAGTACCGGCCCGGCACGCTGGCCGGGGCGCGGGCGGCCGTGGCGGCCTCGGGCGCCGCGGACTTCCAGGTGCCGATGGTGGCCGGGACGTACTCGGCGGTCGCCCACGGCTTCCTGGCCGGGCCGGGCAAGCCGGGGGACCTCGCCGCCCTGCTCGGCCGCCCGCCGCGCCCGGCCCTGGACGTGATCGCGCAGGGCGCGGGAGCGGCCGCGGACTCGGCCGGGTGACCGGGGCGCGGCCCCGCCGGTGCTACTCCCCGAGCACCACCAGCCGGCCGGTGCTGCGGCCGTCGGCGACCCGCTGGACGGCCTCGGCCGCCCCGGAGAGCGGGAGGCGCCCGCTCACCAGCGGTCGCACCACACCGGCCCGGGCCAGCCGGGTCAGCTCCTCGTGGGCGGCCAGCACGGCCTGCGGGTCACGGGTGTTGTAGAGGCCCCAGTGCAGGCCGAGGATGCTGTAGTTCTTCACCAGCGCGTGGTTCAGCGCGGGCGCCGGGATCTCGCCGGCGGCGAAGCCGACCACCACGATCCGGCCCTCGAAGGCGACGCACCGGGTGGAGCCGGTGTAGGCCGCGCCGCCGACCGGGTCGAAGACCACGTCCGCACCCTGTCCGCCGGTGGCCTCCTTGACCGCCGCGGTGAAGTCCTCGGCGGTCCGGTCCACCACCAGGTCGGCGCCGAGCTCGCGGGCGACGGCCGCCTTCGCGGGGCCGCCGACCACGGCGATCACCCGCGCGCCGGCCGCCCGGCCGAGCTGGACGGCGGCGCTGCCGACCCCGCCCGCCGCCGCGTGCACCAGCAGCGTCTCGCCGGCCCGCAGGGCGGCCCGCCGGTGCAGCGCGAACCAGGCGGTCTGGTAGCCGATGTGCAGGGCGGCGGCCTCCGCGTCGTCCAGCGCCGCCGGGGCCGGGAAGGCCGCCGCGGCGTCCAGCAGGGCGTACTCGGCGAAGGCGCCGGCGGGCAGCAGCGGGGTGCCGATCAGCCGCTCCCCGGCGCGCTCGCCCGCGACCACCTCGCCGCAGAGCTCGACGCCGGGGGTGAACGGCAGCGGCGGGCGGACCTGGTACTGGCCGCGCACCATCAGCGCGTCCGGGAAGTTGACCGCGGCGGCCTTCACCCGGACCAGCAGCTGCCCGGGCCCGGGAGCCGGGCGCGGTACGTCCTCGGCCAGCCGCAGCACCTCGCGCGGCTCGCCCAGCTCGGTGACCTGCCAGGCCCTCACAGCGCCTCGTTCCTTTCGAGCTCCCGCTGGAGCCGGTTCATGCCGCCGAGCCAGCGGTCCGGCTCGGTGGCGCGGGCGGCGTAGTACTCGGCGACCTCGGGGTGCGGCAGGACGAGGAAGCGGTCCTCGCGCAGCGCGGTCAGCAGGGCCCCGGCGACGTCCTCCGGGTCCAGCGCGGTCGGTGCCAGCAGGGCCTCGCCGACCGCGCCGGTCGAGGCCAGCATGTCGGTGCGCACCCCTTGCGGGCAGAGGGCGTGCACCCGCACGCCCCGGTGGCGGTAGGTGGCGGCGAGCCACTCGGCGAACGCGAGCGCGCCGTGCTTGGTGACGGCGTACGGGGCCGAGCCGAGCATGGTGAGCAGCCCGGCGGCCGAGACGGTGGCCACGAACCGTCCGCTGCCGCGCTCCAGCCAGCGGGGGAGCAGCAGGTCGGCGGCGCGTACGTGGGCGAGCACGTTGACCTCCCAGGCGCTCGCCCAGGCGGCGGCCGGCGCGCCGGCCCCGCCGACCGGGGCGACGCCGGCGTTGGCGCACCAGACGTCGATGTCGCCGAGCGCCGC
Organism: Kitasatospora sp. NPDC005751; assembly: GCF_040630835.1. Lineage (NCBI taxonomy): Bacteria > Bacillati > Actinomycetota > Actinomycetes > Kitasatosporales > Streptomycetaceae > Kitasatospora > Kitasatospora sp. NPDC005751. The sequence goes on along the minus strand of NZ_JBEXYC010000027.1, from coordinate 42,274 downwards.
CCGGGCGGCGTCGACCAGCGCGGCGACACCCTCGGCGGAGGCCGCGTCGCCGGGCACCGCGGCGGCGCCGCAGTCCGCGGCCACCTTCCGGGCGGCCGCGGCGTCGAGGTCGTTGACGACCACCCGGGCACCGGCCGCGGCGAAGGCGCGGGCCAGCGCGGCCCCGATCCCCCGCCCGGCGCCGGTGACCACCACGCCCTGGCCCGCGTACTCGGCGGCCGGGCTCCCGTGTTCGTCCGTCACGGTGGTCACATCCCGCCGCCGAGGGTGACGCCGCCGTCGACGACCAGGGTCTGGCCGGTGATCCAGGCGGCGTCGGAGGAGAGCAGGAAGGCGACCGCGCCCGCGACGTCCTCCGGGACGCCGAGGCGGCCCAGCGGGTACGCGGCGGCGACCTGCTCCTCGCGGCCCTCGTAGAGCGCCGCGGCGAACTTCGTCTTGACCACGGCCGGTGCCACCGCGTTCACCCGGATGCCCCGGGGACCGAGTTCGGCGGCCAGCTCGGTGGTCAGCCGCATCAGGGCGGCCTTGGAGACGCCGTACATGCCGATGCCCAAGGAGGCGCGGATACCGGTGATCGAGGCGACGTTGACCACCGAGCCGCCGTGCTCGCCCATCCAGGCGGCGTGCGCGCGGCGGGTCCAGCCGAGCGGGGCGAGCACGTTGACGGCCAGGATCTTGGCGGCGGCCGCCTCGTCGGTGTCCAGGACCGGGCCGAAGACCGGGTTGATGCCGGTGTTGTTGACCAGGTGGTCCAGCCGGCCGAAGGCCTCCATCGTGCGGGCCACCGCTTCGTCCTGGTGGGCCGGGTCGTCCGCCTTCCCCGCGACGCCGATGGCGACCTCGGGGCCGCCCAGGTCGCGGACGGCCTCGGCGAGCGGCTCGGCGGTGCGGGCGGTCAGGCAGACCCGGGCCCCGCGGGCGACCAGCTCGCGCGCGATCCCGAGGCCGATGCCCCGGCTGGATCCGGTGACGACGGCCACCTGGCCCTTGAAGGAGTGCACCACGGAGGGTCCTTTCGCACGGTTCTGCGGAGTTGTCGGGTCCCGCGCCGTCCGGCCGGCCCGGCCGCCAAGGGTTGCCGGGCCGGCCGGACGGACCACCCGACCGGGCTCGTGACTAAGCGCTTGCTTAGCATGCTGTCGGTGCGGGACCCTGTCAACAGTCGGCCGGGCCTCCCGGCCGGCGCAGCCGGAATTCCGGTACGACTCATCTGCGAGGATGGCGCCATGACCAGCACGCCCATCGCCGAGCTCTGGCCGGCCCTGCCCGGCGCCGCCGACACCCGCCCCGAGGCGGCGTTCCGGCTGCTCCAGGCCGCCGTCGAGTCCTTCGCGGAGCGCGGCTTCCACGCCACCACCACCCGGGACATCGCCACCGCCGCCGGGATGAGCCCGGCCGCGCTCTACATCCACTACCCGTCCAAGGCCGCCCTGCTGGCCGAGATCAGCCGGGCCGGCCACGCGGCCACCCTCACCCTGGTCCGCGACGCGGTGGCCGGCGAGGGCGAGCCGGTGGCCCGGATGCGGCGCCTGGTGGAGGAGTTCACGGCCTGGCACGCCCGGGCGCGGACGGTCGGCCGGGTGGTCAACTACGAGCTGCACGCACTGCCGGAGGACGCCTACACGGTGGTCGCCGCGCTGCGGCTGGACATCGAGCGCGAGGTCAGCTCCCTCATCGCGGCGGGCGTCGCGGCCGGCGCCTTCGAGGTCGCCGAGGTCCGCACGGCGGCCCGCGCCGTCACCTCGCTGGGCATCGACGTGTCCCGCTGGTACACCGACCGCAGCAGTGAGAGCCCGGAGGAACTCGGGCGCCGCTACGGCGAGCTGGTGCTGCGGATGCTCGGCGCCCGGGTCGGCTGAGGGCGGGGCGCGGGTCGGGTACGCGGCGCGCGGGCGGCGCGCGGTCGGGGCGCGGGTCGGGTGCGCGGGGCTAAGGCTTCACGGCGGTGTGCACGAACCACGAGACGTACTCCCGCACCTGGTACATCTCCACCACCGACCGCAGGTTGAGCCACTTCTCGGCCGGCCCGAACAGCCGCAGCAGGGCGTACGGCAGCCGGAAGTAGGCGTAGAGCGCGTCGGAGGTCGGCCGGTAGCGGGCGGTGGCGTCCAGGGCCTCCTCGACCCGGAAGCCCGCCCGGGCGAGCAGCACGCTCAGGCTGCGGGAGTCGTACCGCTTGGCCCCGGGGAAGACCATCGCGTCCATGAACGGGTCCAGCACCGCGTGCCCCTCGGGGCTGATCTCCTCCGGCGGCGCGCCCACCGGGCCGAGCAGCACCAGGCGCCCGCCCGGCCGCAGCACCCGGTGGAACTCCGCCAGCGCCCGCTCGGGGTCGTAGGCGTGCACCAGGGTCTCCATCGAGTAGACGCCGTCGAAGGAGCCGTCCGGGAACTCCAGGTCGTGGTAGTCGCCCCAGGAGAAGCTCGTCCGCTCCTCCAGCGCCGCGCGGGCGCTGAGCCGGCGGGCCTCGCGGACGTGGAAGTCCAGCACGTCGACGCCGGTGACCCGCAGGCCGAACCGGGAGGCCATCTGCCGCGCCACCACCCCGGCGCCGCAGCCGGCGTCCAGTACCCGTGACCCGGCGGGCAGCGACAGCTTCCGGCCGAGGACGCCCTCCAGCCGGCGCTGCGCCTGCCAGCACCGCCACTTCGACTGGCCCGGTTCGGTCCACCCCCAGTGCCGGGCGTTGCGACAGACGAGCGTGTAGAAGAGCCTGCTCCCCGGGCGCCCGTACACCCGCCGGAGCCCGGTGAGATCGAGTTCGCCACTGACCATCTGAACCTGCCCGGTCTTGCGCTGCTGCGCGGCCCAGCTGCTCCGTGCCGCGGCTGTCCCGCCCAAGCTACCGACGCGCCACCGGGCCCGCCGTCCGGTGCGCCCGCCCGGGTGGCCCGCGTCCGGGGCCCGGACGGCCAGGGCGGGCCGGGCGGGCCGATCCGGGCGTTCCGGAGTCTTGTGCCGGGGCCGGGACATGCCAGATGATCACGGTGTTCGGTCATGATCCACTCAAGGGTCGTGGCCCCGACAGTTCTGATCGACGGGGGTTGGCGATGTCCACACATTCCACGCACGGCACGCGGTCCGGGGCCTCCGGGCCCGAGGGCGAGGGCGGCCCGGGGCGCCGTCCGGGCCGGCGCGCCCTGCTCGCCGGGCTGACCGGCGCGGGCGCCGTGGCCGGGAGCCTGGCGCTCGGCAGCCAGAGCGCCCTCGCCGCGCCCGCCGCGGTGGCGGCCGGTGCGGGCGGGTACGTGGTCGACGTGGTCGCCAAGGGCGCCGACCCGACCGGGGCCACGCCCAGCGACACTGCCTTCCGGGAGGCCGTGGCCGAGGTCCTCGCCGGTGCGCCGGAGACCGGCGTCACCCCGAGGAAGGTCCTGCTGATCCCGCCGGGCACCTACCTGCTCACCCAGCCCGACAGCCTGCTGCCGGCCACCCAGAACACCGACCGCGCCAAGCAGAGCGTCATCGACGGCATCTCGATCACGGGGTTCGGCAAGCGCCTTTCCCGCATCGTGTACGCGCCGACGGTCCGCGACACCGTGTTCTGGCGGAACATGGACCGCTACCGGAACATCCGGATCAGCGGCCTGACCTTCGAGAGCCAGGACGCCACCGCGACGTTCAACTACTCGTACTCCTCCAAGACCTTCGGCGTGCAGGACACCTGGTACACCGACGTCGACTGGCGCGGCACCTGGAAGGCCGGCATCGTCCTCGACGGCCCCACCGCCAACTCCAACCTCAACAGCGAGATGGGCTGGGACCACTGCCAGATCAGCGGCAGCTACGCGGACGCCTTCCTGGTGATGGGCGGGACACCGGCCGAGCAGCAGCAGGACCAGTTCCTCAACTTCTCCTTCCGTGACTGCAAGGTGGAGTTCCAGTCCGGCGTCTTCGTGCGCAACGAGCGCGGCGGCTCGATGAACTTCATCGGCGGGTCGTACATCCTGGTCGACGCCAAGTCGACCGGCACCTTCTTCAAGCTGGGCGCCAACTCGCCGCGCGCCGACTCGGTGATGCGCCTGTACGCCCAGGGCATCCGCTTCGAGATCCGCGGCCCGGGCCACAAGGTGATCGACTCCTCCTGGTACAAGGGCAGCATCACCTTCGTGTCCTGCGACGACACGGCCCGCTCGTTCGAGTCCTGGGTGGACGACACGGTCGTGCCCCACGTGTACCGCTTCGACGCCGTCAACCCCTCGCGCGGGCCGGTGATCCGCTACCAGGACTGCGCCCTGCTCGGGTCGCACCAGGTGACCTCCGGCACCGCGACCACCGCCGGCAAGCTGCTGTACGACGGCAGCCGGTTCGCCAACAAGTCGGAGGGCACCGGGGCCGCCGGCTTCCTGCGCTGGACGGGCCCCGCGCCCTGGTACGAGTTCCGCGACTGCCTGGTGAAGGGCGTCCGGCTGCCCGACGCCAAGGTGCCGTAGCCGAGCCGACGGCGTGCCCCGGACCGGTTGGTCCGGGGCACGCCCGGTCTGTCGGGTCGCGCCCGGTCCGTCGGGGCGCGCCTGCGGAAAACCGGCTGACAGCCCGACGGCACCAGCGCTACGCTCCCCGCGATGACTACTCCTTCCGCATTCGGATTGGGGGCCCCGTCCGCGCAAGGTGAGTGCTGATGCTCACCTCGACCGCGAACAGGCCTTCCCGCCCTTCCCTCTGGCTGCGCGTGCGCGAGTTCGCCGTGCCGCCGTCCATGATCGAGACCGCGACGGCCCGCCGGCAGGCCGGCGACTGGGCCGGAGCCTGCGCCGCCGCGAACATCGACGTCGACCTTGACCTGCGCACCGTCACGCGCACCCACGGCCGGGCCCTCGCCGCCGAACTCCGCGCCGACCTGCGCCGACTGGCCCCCGACCTGCTCCGCTGGCATCTGCCGAGGATCGCCCCGGACGGTCTGCTGCGCCCGGGCCTGACGGTCGCCCTGGCCCGCTACGACGCCCACCGGCCCGACGGTGGGCCCCCGGTGCGGCTCGTCGCCCGGACGCCGCCCGCCTGGGCGGACGCCGGCCAGCGGATCAGCCTCGCCCTCTGGGACGGCTCCCACCGCGCGGCCGGTGCCTCCCGCTACCCCCACCCCCGCCCCGACCGGCGGTTCCGCCTCGACCTGCACCGCCACCTGTGGGACGCCCACCGCAGCGGCGAACTGCGCCACCGGTCCGGCGCCGACGGCCGCTCCCGGCCGGACCGGGAGCCCGGTCCGCTGGGCGAGCCGCCGTCCCTGCCGGACGCACCGGGGCTCCGCTGCGCCGTCGACCGCTGGGCCGCCGAGGCCGACATCCTGCTCGCCGCCGAAGGGCGCGCCGCCGGGCCGGTGGACGTCCGCCTGGGAGCGCGGCGGCGGCTGCTCCTGGAGCCGGTCGCGGACCGGGACGGCCCGGGGCCGCCCGCCCGGCGGATCGTCGCCGCGCCCGTCGGCGGCGCCGGCCCGGTCCTGCCGGTGCTGCCCGACGCGGCGACCTGGGTGCTCCCCGACCTCGATCTGCTCCGCACCGGTGCGATCGGGGCCGACCGGCTGCACCCGCTGGTCGCCGCGGCGCTCGCGCCCGGCCACGCGCCGGCCGGACCGGCCCCGCTCCAGGACCGGCCCGGGCAGCCGCGCCCGGTGGACTGCCGTGGGGCCCGGCACCGGATCGGCCTCGTCGACGGTGTGCTGACGGCGCTGGACCACGACCCGGCGGAGATCCGCCGTGAGGAGCTGCTGGTCGCGCTGACCGGCACACCGCTGCCCTGCCTGCAGGCCATCGACGAGGCGCACCGGCGCCCCGCCGGCCTCCACGGTGTCCGCGAGCGGCTCGACCACGGCGACACCGCCGGTGCGCTGGCGGTCGTCGAGGGGCTGCTCGGCCCCGACGCCCTGCTGCGCGGCGGCGCGCTGCGGGACGAGCTGGAGTCGGCCGCGCGGCGACGGATCAGCTACGGGCTGTTCCGGGCCGGCCTGGTCGAGCACAGCCCGAGCCCGGACCGCCGCCGCCCGCGCGACCGCCGCTCCCGCACCCTCGGGGCGACCGCCCGCTGATCCCGGGCCTCGCCCGCCGCCCTTCCCCCACATTCACGTACTCCCCCCAGACCCCGAGGTGATCGAACATGCCCATGTCCACGTCCACGTCCCTGTCGGACTCCCCGGCCGTCCCGTTCTCGGCGGCCGCCACCCTCGCCGACCCGGACCGGGCCTCCCAGCTCGACGTCGCCGACGCACTGCTCACCCTGCTGCGCGAGACCGGTACCGAACCGCGCCCCGACGACCAACTGGAGGCGCTCACCCTGGCGGTGGCCGCCGACCGCCCCGTCCTGCTGTGGGGCGAGCCGGGCATCGGCAAGACCGCCGCCCTGACCCAGCTGGCCGAGACCCTGGACCTGCCGCTGACCACCGTGATCGCCAGCGTGCACGAGCCGTCCGACTTCTCCGGCCTGCCCGTCCTCGGCTCCGATCCGGCGCAGCAGGGCGTCCCGATGGCCCCGCCGGACTGGGCCGTGCGCCTGGTCCGGGCCGGCCGGGGGCTGCTCTTCCTCGACGAGCTGTCCACCGCGCCGCCGGCCGTCCAGGCGGCCCTGCTCCGGCTCGTCCTGGAGCGGCGGATCGGCTCGCTGCAACTGCCGCCCGAGGTCCGCATCGTGGCCGCCGCCAACCCGCGCGCCTCGGCGGCCGACGGCTGGGAGCTGAGCCCGCCGCTGGCCAACCGCTTCGTCCACCTCCAGTGGGTGCACGACCACGACGTGGTGGTCCGCGGCCTCGGCGGGACGTGGCCCCGGGCCACCCTGCCGCGGCTCGACCCGCGGCGGCTGGCGGAGTCGGTCGCCTTCGCCCGGCGCGCCGTCTGCGGCCTGCTCGCCGCCCGCCCCGCGCTCGTCCACCGGCTGCCCGCCAACGAGACCCGCCGGGGCGGCGCCTGGCCGTCGCCCCGGAGCTGGGAGACGGCGCTCTGCCTGGTCGCCTTCGCCACCGCGGCCGGCTCCTCCCGGGACGTCCTCTCCCTGCTGGTCCGGGGCACGGTGGGGGACGGACCCGGGCTGGAGCTGCTGGCGAGCCTGGACCGGATGGACCTCCCGGACCCGGAGGAACTGCTGGCCGATCCGGCCGGCGCCGAACTGCCCGAGCGCGGGGACCTCCGCCAGGCCGTGCTCGACGGGGTGGTGGCCGCCGTCCGCAAGCGGCCGGAGAAGGACCGCTGGGACGCGGCGTGGACGCTGCTCGTCCGGGCGACCGAGACCGGCGCCCCGGACCTGGTGGTCGTCCCGGCGACCACGCTCGCCTCGCTGCGCCGGCCGGACTGGGACGTCCCGGCCGCGATCGAGCGGCTGGCCGGGGTGGTCTCGCTGTCGAACCGGGCCGACCGGTCGGTGGCCCGGGTCGCCGCCAAGGCGGGCCGATGAGCCAGGGGAGCCAGGGAAGTCAAGGGAGTCAGGGGAGCCCGATCAGCCGGATGAGTCCGGGGAGTTCGATGAGTGCGGGCCGGGTGGCGGTGCCGGCCGGGCCTCGGGGGCTGGACCTCGACAAGCTGTTCGCCGCCCGGCTGCACGCGGCGAAGGTCCGGCCCTACCTGGCGACGGCCCTGTTCGCGCTGCACACCGTGGAGTCGCGGCGCGTGCCGACGATGGCGGTGGACCGGCACTGGCGGTGCTACGTCTCACCGGTCTTCGTGGACCGCACGCCGGTGGAGGAACTGGCCGCGGTCTGGGTGCACGAGGTCTCGCACCTGCTGCGGGACCACCACGGGCGCAGCGACCGGGTCGCCGAGGAGCGCGGGCTGACCGGCCCGGGGGAGCGGCTGCGGATGAACATCGCGGCCGACTGCGAGATCAACGACGATGCCTTCGGCGACGGGCTGGTCGAGCCCGAGGGCGCCGTCCGCCCGACCTCCCTCGGGCTCCCCGACGGGGGTCTGATGGAGGACTACCTGCGCCGGTTCAGCCTCGGGCCGCTGACCGAGAGCCTGATCTGGCTGGACTGCGGTAGCGGCGCCGACGGACTGGGGCGGGAGTGGGAGTTCGGGCCGGACGGCGCGCACGGGCTGAGCGCCCAGGAGCGGGACGCGGTGCGGTTCCGGGTGGCGCAGGGCATCACCGCCCGGCCGGGCAGCGCGCCGCAGGCGTGGCAGCGGTGGGCCGAGGAGGCCTTCCATCCGCCGCAGCGGTGGCGGGAGTTGCTGGGTGCGGCGGTCCGCACGGCGGCGGCCGGCTCGGGCGCGGGCGAGGACTACACCTACGGCCGGCCGTCGCGGCGCTCGGCCGGGCTGCCCGGCGTCGTGCTGCCGAGCCTGCGGCGCAGACCGCCCCGGGTCGCCGTGGTGATCGACACCTCCGGCTCGGTCAGCGACGCCGAACTGGGCAGCGCGCTGCTCGAAGTGGCCGCGATCGCCCGGGCCGTGGGCGGCCGCCGAGACCTCGTCACCGTGCTCCCGTGCGACGCGGCGGCCCGGGTCGCGCACCCGCTCTGCCGGGCCGAGGGGATCCCGCTGGTGGGCGGTGGCGGCACCGACCTGCGGACGGGTTTCGCCCGAGCGCTGCGGGGCCCGTCCCGGCCGGACGTCGTCGTGGTGCTGACGGACGGGCAGACGCCCTGGCCGGAGTCGCGGCCGCCGTGCCGGACGGTGGTCGGGCTGTTCCCCCGGGCGCGGACCGACTCGCACCTGGACGAGGAGGACCCGGACTACGAACCGGAGGCCCCGCCGGAGTGGGCCGCCGTGGTGCAGATCGGGTAGGCACGCGCGGTCCGGCGCCTCCGGGCGCTCCCGGGCCGGTCCGTCCGCCGCCGACCGATCCGTCCGCCGCCGGGTCGCGCCCTGCCCGCCTTCCGGATCCGCCGGGTGAGTGAAGTCCTTCACTCCATCGGGTGGGGCGGGCGGGTGTCGGGCGGAGGCGGCGGTTAGCTGGACGACGGGGGTCGTTCGGAAGGGCGCGGATGGGGCGTACGGTTCGGCACGGTGACGTCGCGACCCGCTGCGTGCTCGCGGTCCTGCTGGCCGCCGTCCTCGCCCTGCTGACCGGGGCCGGGACCGTCGACTCCCTCCACCGCCTCGCCCTGGACCGCTGTGTGACGGTCCAGGAGACGCCCGCCGCGCCCGCCGTGCCGCTCGACCCGGACACCTGCCCCGAGCCCGGCGAACGCCGGCGCGACCACGGGAGCACCTCGGGCACCGCCTCCACCCACCGGGCGGGCCACCACCCCCGGGCTCCGCTGCCGGGCCTGCTGCCCCCGGCGCCACGGACGGTGGCCGGCCTCGTGGCCGGCGCCCCGCCCGGTCGCGCCGCGGGCCGCCCCGGCACCGATCCCGCCCGCCCCGACGGGGCCGGGCGAGGGACCGTCCTGCGCTGCTGACCGGCCCCGGGGCCGTGCTCGGGGGTCCTGGGCCCCCGCGCGGTCCCGCCGTGTCCACCGTCGGGTTCACACCGCAGGAGATCCACCATGCCCTTCGACGTCTACACCGCCATGGGCGCGCTGGTGCGCGCCGAGGCCTGCCGCACCACCACGCCTGCCCTGCCCGCCACGCCCGCTCTGCCCGCCACGCCGACAGCGACCGCTCCGTCCGCCCCGTCCGCCTCGTCCGCCTCGTCCGCCTCGTCCGCCGAGCAACTGCCTCCCGTTGCGGCGGAGTTCGGCGGCGGTCCGACCGCGTGCGACACCGACCGGGCGCGGCGCCGGCCGTCGGCCCGCTCGTCGACCCGGCCGTCCGCCCTCTCCTCGGCCCTGCGCCGGCTGGTCGCCCGGCTGGGCTGAGCCGCCGGACGACCCGGGCGGCGGCCGTCCGTCGGTACGGCCGCCGCCCGTGGAGCCCGGCCGCGGGGCCGTGGGCGGGGGTGCCCGTCGCGTTGTCGGTGGCAATGGCTAGCTTGTGCGGTGTCGGCGGGTACGGCCCGTGCGACGACGCTTCCGACGTCGCCCGAAAGGGGCCCTTGCCATGCCAGTCGCCGCCGACGAGCAGGTCACCTATCTGGAGCTGTCCGAGGACGCGGGCAGCGCGCACAAGTTCTACGAGGTCCGGGTCGCCGGCGTGGTCGTGACGGTCAGGTACGGGCGGATCGGTGAGAGCGGCCAGGAGAAGACCACCTCCTACCCGACGGTGGAGAAGGCGGCCGCCGCCGCGGCGAAGAAGGTGGGGGAGAAGGTCCGCAAGGGCTACGCCCCAGCGGTGCGCGGGGTGCGGCAGCGACGGGCGGTCACCCGCCGGGCGATCGTCAGCAGCGGGTCGACGGCCCGTCAGGCGCCGGTCCTGTGGCGCTTCAGCTCGGGCGCCGCGGCGTTCGGGATCTTCGTCGGGGAGGAGCACGCCTGGGTCGGCAACGAGCGCGGCGACGTCTACACCCTCACCCACGACGGGCGGGTCACCGGCCGGTACGGGCTGCCGGACGGGGTCAAGTGCATCGTGGCCGACGACTGGTGGATCTACGCCGGGTGCGACGACGGCAAGGTGTACGACCTGGGCGGCAAGGTGCCGCGGGTGGCGTACGAGATCGCCGAGGACGTGGACATCTACTGGCTGGACATCCACGACGGGGTGCTCGGCGTGGCCGACGCGCGCGGCGGCATCACCACCGTCGACCACGAGGACGAGTTCCAGTGGCGCCGCAAGGCCACCGGCACCGACGGCTGGATGGTGCGCTGCGACGACGACGGCGTCTTCCACGGTCACTCGCGCGGCGTCGCCCGCTACGCGGCCCGCAGCGGCGACCCGGTCTGGCACACGCCGACCGAGGGCGAGGTGCTGTTCGGCTGGCAGGAGCGCGACGAGGTGTTCGCCGGCACCTCGCGCGGCTGGGTGCACCGGCTGCGCAAGACGGACGGCTCCGAGGCCGCCCGCTACCGCTGCGACGCCGCGGTGTTCTCCTGCGCGTCCTCGCCCGACGGCCGGTACGTCTTCGCCGGGGACAACCACTCCTCGGTCTACTGCTTCGCCGCGGACGGCACCCGCCTGTGGAAGCTCGGCACGGGCTGCGGTTCGGCCTACAGCATGCAGTACCGCGACGGCCGGCTCTACATCGTGACCACCGACGGCTCGCTGGCCTGCCTGGACGCGAGCGAGCAGGCGGTCCAGGCGGCCGAGGGCGGCCAGGTGCCGCAGGCCGCCGAGGTGGACGGCAGCGGGTGGCAGGCGGCGGTGGCGGGCGCCGAGCTGGAGGTGGTGGTGGCCGGCTCGGCCGGTGCGGCCGGGGGCATCGAGGTGGAGTGCGTCCAGGAGGGCACCCGGGTGCGGGTGCGGGTGGTGTCGGCCGGGTTCGACCGGAACCGCCGGGTGCAGTTCCCCAAGGACATCCGGGTGCCGGGGGCCCGCTACGTGGTGGCGGAGGTGCTGGAGTCGGGCAACGGCGGGTTCTACCGGGCGCGCGGCGACATCAAGCGCCTGCTGTGACCGGCTCGGCGGGGGCTCGCCCCCGCCGAGCCGTCGTGGACCGTCGCGTGGCCGGTGGCCGCGCGACGGTCGTCATCCGATCCCGGTGACGGTCGACGCCAACGACAGGAGCAACGCGCCCAGCGCCCCCGCGGCGCCGTAGCGCCGCAGCCCGCGCCGGTCCTCGTGGCGGCGGACGTACCGGGTGGTGGCGGCGGCGAAGGCCAGGCCTCCGCCGACGAACCACGGCCCCCACAGGTAGAGGTACCAGCGGGTCAGCCCGACCAGGTCGGGTGCGGGGGCGAGCGCCCCGGCCTCCACCAGCACGCCGTGGGCCACGAACAGAGCGCCGTGCCAGAGGAGCAGCACCGCCGCTCCGCCGCCGCAGAGCACCAGGGGGCGGCTGGTCCGCCCGCCGCGCCGGCGGGTCAGGCCGACGCCCAGCAGCGCCCCGAAGAGCTTCAGGAATCCGGTCACCCACAGGACGGCCACGAACCAGGTGACCCGGTCGTCGGCCAGCTTCAGCAGGGACGGCGACACCGTCGACCGGGCACCGAGGGTGCTGCCCGCAGCCCAGACGAAGCTGGGTACCGCGAACAGCAGCCCCCATGCCGCGGCGACCGCCCCGGGCCACCCGTCCGGGGCAGGCCGCCGGCCCGGGGCCGGCCTCCCGCCCCGGGTCGGTAGGGGCGTCCGACGCAGGTCCGGCCGGGTCGGGCCGGGCCCGCAGTGCTTGATCGTCATGGCTCCACCGTGGCCCGGCCGGGGCGAGGAGGCGTCCTCCCCTGAGACGATCGGCATCCCCCGCGCGAGCTACTTCCGGGTGAGCCGTCTCCCGGCTGAGCCGTCTTCCGGCGGTGCTGTGCGGGGTCCGTGCGGGGCGTGCCCGGGCCTGTCCGGGCCCCCGGCCGACCGCTACCGTTCCACCGTGGCGAGCAGCAGGTTCGGGTCGGTCCGGGTGAAGTACGCCGCGCTCGGGACGTAGACGGTGTCCCCGCGGACGGCCACCGAGGTGGGGTTGGAGAGGCCGTCCGCACCGGTGAGGACGGTGTGATGAGTCCCGTCCGCCGCGATGTAGGCGGCCTCACTGCCGCTGTTGAGGGCCGCGATCACGTCGTCGCCGTGCCCCGCGAAGTCGAAGTCGTCCAGCCCGGGGAGACCGGTCGCGCGGACCTCGGCCGGGCCCGCGGTCCCGTTCCGGCCGAGCGGGATGCGCAGAAGGGTGCCGGTGTCGGTGTTGCCGACCCAGACGGCGTGGTGGTGGAGCTTGAGGCCGTTGGCGCCGAAGGCCGCGGTGGGCCTGAGCCGCGCGTCGTCGGACCAGACCGTCGGGTCGCCGCCTGCCACGGAGACGGTGCGGATCACGCCGAGCGCCGAGTCGGCCGAGTAGAGGAGGCCCGCGCGCTCGTCGAGGGCGAGGCCGTTGGGGAGGCTGTCCGCCGGGAAGGCGGAGATCCGCTCGGGTGCGCCGCCGGGACAGAGCCGCCAGATCCCGGTCAGATCGGCGGTGCCGGTCGCGTACCCGAAGTAGAGGGTGCCGTCGTGGGCGCGGGCGATACCGCTGACGACGGCGGCGCCGAGCACCGGGGTGTTCGGGTCCGCGGGGGCGGGCAGGGTGGCGAGGAGGGTGAGGTTCCCGTCGGGGTCGACGCGGCCGATCGCGCGGGCGAAGGAGAAGGTGAGGTCGGCGGAGCCGTCCGGTTCGAGGGCGATGTTCTCCGGCTGGAGGCCCTGGGCCAGGTCGAAGTGGGCGATGATCCGGGGCGCGGTGAGCGGCGGCGCCACGGCGACGGCCGGGGTGGCGGCCAGCAGGGCCAGGGCGGCGGAGGCGGCCGTGGCCGTGCCGAGCAGTCCGGCGAGGCGGCGGGGCATGGGGTTCTCCTCGAAGGTTCGGGAGTGCGGCGGGGACGGACCTCGCGGTCCTGCCGCCAGCAGAGCACGCCCGGTGGTCCGCCCCCCGTGCTGCGCCGCCGTGCCACCCGGAGATCCCCCGCTCGGGCCGCCCCTGTTCGGGGGAGCGACGCCGCCCGCCCCGGGCCCCGGGCCCGCCGACCTTGGTCAGCCGGAGGTCTCGGTGCGGTAGAGGCGGTCGATCTCGGCGTGCGAGAGGGAGAGCAGCACGGTGTGGCGGTCCTCGTCGACGGCGGTGACCGCGCTCATCGGGACCATCACCTCCCGGCCGAACACCCAGAAGCCGGTGTCGACGACCAGGTGCCGCTCGTCGACGTAGTCCGAGTGCCGGTCCACCCGGCCGATCTTCCCGTCGGGCCCCTCGACCCGGTAGCCCGTCAGGTCCACGGTGTGCCCGTCCGCCCCGAGGATCTCCGCCATTCCTGCCTCCCCTTGTACAGCCGGGCGGCCGCCCCCTGGTGTCGGGGGCGGCCGCCCGGGCTCGTCCGTGCCGGCCGGGCTTCGCGGCCGGGTCAACCCGCGGGTCCGGGTGGGCGGGTCAGATCGCCGGTCCGCCGTAGAAGGGACCGTAGTACCCGGCGTACTTCTCCTGGTAGTCGGTGTCGTCGTGGTCGTGTCGGTCCCGGTCGAACTCCGGCCCGTTCTTGATCTCGTCCTTCGTCCGGTCGACGTACGCCTTGCGCTCCTCGAAATCGACCTGGACCACGGTGCCGGCGGGCAGCAGGACGTGCTTGCCGAAGATCCACGGCCCGGTGTCGACCACCAGGTACCGGGCGTCGGCCTGCTCGGACAGCTTGTCGATCTTGCCGATGTGGCCGTCCACGGCCTCCACCCGGAAGTCGACGAGGTCGGACCCGGTGACGTAGCCGGAGGTGGAGCGGAACTCCCAGATGTTGACGTCGTTGCTCACGACTCTCTCCCTTCCGCACGGTGTGCTGCGCCGGGAATGCCCCGGCGGCGCTCGCCACCCCGACTGCCCCGCCTCGCCGGGTTCATGCGGGGTGGAGGAGAAATCAGAGGAAACCGCCCGGGAGGGGCAGCGGGCTCCCGCCGCGGTGAAGTGGCGGGAGCCCGCGGTGGGGCGCGGTGGGTCAGCCGTTGGCGAGGGCCTGGAGGCGGTCGTAGGCGCCGTTGAAGAGGTTCTGGTCGCCGGGGAACGTGCCGGAGTCGGCGTACTGCCAGAAGGTCTGGTAGCCCCAGCCGTTCGGGAGGGTGCCGACGGTGGAGCCGTAGCGGGCGAGCCAGAGCGGGTTGGTGGTGCCGAAGCCGCCGTTGTTTCCGGTGCACTGGGACCACCAGTTGGTGGTGGTGTAGATCGTCGGGTAGCGGCCGGTGCCGGCGTGGACGGTGTCGCTGAAGGAGCGGATCCAGCTGACCATCGCGCTCTGGCCGAGGCCGTAGCAGGTGGCGCCGTAGGGGTTGTACTCGATGTCGAGGGCGGGCGGCAGGGTCCTGCCGTCGCGGGACCAGCCGCCGCCGTGGTTGACGAACCAGGTGGCCTGGGCGGAGCCGGAGGAACGGTCCGGCAGGGCGAAGTGGTAGGCGCCGCGGATCAGGCCGGCGTTGTAGGAGCCGTTGTACTGCTGGGTGAAGTACGGATTGGTGTAGGTGGTGCCCTCGGTGGCCTTGACGTAGCCGAAGCGGGCGCCGTTCGCCTTCACCGAAGCCCAGTTGACGTTGCCCTGGTAGCTGGAGACGTCCAGCCCGGGGGTCTGGGTGGCGGCGAGGGCGGCGACGCCCGCGGTGCTCGTTCTTCCTTCGTGGGCGGCCACGGTGGAGCCGGCGAAGTCGAGCTCGGGGTGGAGGGCGGGCAGCTGGCGGTCCGCCTGCCCGCCGGTGCTCGGGGCGGGCGCGGGCTCGGCCGCATAGGCCGGCGCGGTCACGCCGGTGACCAGTGCGACGGCCGCGGCGAGTGCGCCCAGGAGGGGTAGACGGCGGGATTTCGAGGGTGCGGCGGTACCGGTGGGGCCTGCGGAGCGGGACGTGCTGAGCATGAACACTCCTCTGATCCGGTCATGGTCCGGTGAGGGCCCATGAGGCCTCTGGTGCCCGGGAGTTGACCCGGACGGAGAGCAGAGTAGCCATGTACCCGCCAGGGTGGCCAGAGGTCCGGCCCCCTCGTGGGGGGCGGCCCCCGGGTGGCCGTGGCACCGTCGGGCCCGGCCCGGGGGCCGGGGCGCGGCGGTGGCCTCGGCCGCCAGGGGGTGCGGTGCCGTTGTGGCACGATGCCTGAGTCGGCACCCGAACGGCCGCCGCCCTACCGATGAGAAGAGGACCACCGTGCCCGCGACCACCCCGGACACCGCCCGGCCCGAGGCGGACAGCCTCGACTTCCGTACCGCGACCGTGGCCGACGTGCCCGCGCTGCTCGCCCTCGTCGAGTCCGCCTACCGCGGCGACGCCAGCCGGGCGGGCTGGACCACCGAGGCCGATCTGCTGGACGGCCAGCGCACCGATGCCGAGGGCGTCACCGCAGCCGTCACCCACCCCGACGGCGTGGTGCTGCTCGTCGAGCGGGCCGGCGAGCTGGTCGCCTGCTGCCAGCTCGAACACCGGGGCCCGACCGCCTACTTCGGCATGTTCTCGGTGAGCCCCGGCCGGCAGGGCGGCGGCGTCGGGCGGGCCGTGCTGGAGGAGGCCGCGCGGTTCGTCGCGCGGGAGTGGGGCGCCGTCGAGCTGGAGATGACGGTGATCGAGCAGCGTGCCGACCTGATCGCCTGGTACGAGCGCCGGGGCTTCCACCGCACCGGCGTCTACTCGCCGTTCCCCTACGGCGACGAGCGTTTCGGCGTCCCGCGCCGCCCCGACCTGCGGTTCGAGAAGCTGGTGAAGGACCTTACCGAGCAGTAATGGTGACGTTCCATCAGTGCGGTGACGCAATGTCAAAGTCCTGACCTGCGGCGATGTGGAGATGTCACACCTCGTTCATTATTGGTCTAGGCCAATGTGAGAGGCTGGCGGAACGAACGGCCACGTTCCGTCCGAGCCCAGGGGGGCCATCTCCGCATGCCCGTACTCCATGGCACCGCCATGCCCGCATCCGACACCGGTCCGCGCCTCGCCGTCGCGGACGACTCGCTGCGACTGCCCAGCCCACCCGACGATCAGGAGCTCTACTGGTACTTCGGCCCGCAGCGCCGCTGGGTGCTGCTCTGCGCCACCCTCTCCTACACCGGCGCGACCGTCACGCTCGGCCTCTTCGCACTCAGCCGGCCGCTGCTCTGGCCCTTCCTGGTACTGACCGTCCTCAACGCCGTGACCTGGGTGCTCTCCCTGGCCGACGGCCAGCGGGCGCGCCGGTTCACCCGTGACTCGCACGACCTGCTGCTGCGCGCCTGGCAGCCCGCCCGCCACCCCGGCGTCGACCTGCTGCTGCCCACCGCCGGCGAGCCGCTGGCCGTGCTGGACAACGCCTACCGCCACACCGCCGCCGTCCGCTGGCCGGGCGCGCTGACCGTCCTCGTCCTGGACGACGCCGCCCGTCCCGAGGTGCGCGAACTCGCCGAGTCCTACGGCTTCCAGTACCGGGCCCGGCCCGACCGGGGCCGGTTCAAGAAGGCCGGCAACCTCAACCACGGCCTGGCCGAGGGCAACGGCGACATCATCGCCGTCCTCGACGCCGACTTCTGCCCGCGCCCCGACTTCCTGCACCACCTGGTGCCCTACCTCGACACCCCCGAGGTCGGCATCGTGCAGAGCCCCCAGTGCTTCGACACCGACCCGGACATGTCGTGGCTGGAGCGGGCCGCCGGCGCGACCCAGGAGATCTTCTACCGCTGGATCCAGCCCTCCCGCGACGCCCAGGACGGCACCGTCTGCTGCGGCACCAACGCGCTCTACCGGCGCGCCGCGCTGGAGCGGGTCGGCGGCTTCGCCGAGATCGACCACAGCGAGGACCTCTACACCGGCCTCTCGCTGGCGCGCGCCGGGTGGACCACCCGCTACGTCCCCGCGCTGGTCGCCAAGGGCATGTCGCCCACCGGCCTGCCCGCCTTCATCAGCCAGCAGTACCGCTGGTGCCTCGGCTCGCTCGCCCTGGTCGGCGATCCCGGCTTCCGCAGCGGGCCGCTCAGCCGCTCGGCCCGGCTCTGCTTCTGGAACGGCATCCTCGGCTACCTGACCAGCGCGGTGAACGTCTTCGCCATCCCGCTGCCGGCTCTGATCATGCTGTTCTTCGCGCCCGACGAGATCGAGCCGTGGCAGGTCCTGCCGTTCCTGCCGCCGATCTGGGTCGCCCTCGTCCTGCTGCCCGCGATGTCCCGCACCCGCTGGCGCTTCGAGGTCACCCGGGTCCAACTCCTCGGCGGGCTCTGCCACGTGGTCGCCATCGCGCACGCGCTGCGCCGCCGCAGCGCCGACTGGGTGCCTACCGGTGCCGTCTCCGGCGGTAGCTCGCTGGCCCGCACGGTCGCCCGGATCGGGGTCGGCTGGCTCGGCCTGGTCGTGGTCGCCGGGGCCGTGGGTCTCGGCCGGGCCGTCGCGCTGCACGGCTGGCAGCCGTACTGGGCGCTGGTGGGGCTGCTCGGGCTCACCGCCCACACGATGATCCCGCTCGTCCGGTCGCTCTGGCCGCTGCTGCGCGGCGGCAAGGGCGGCGACGTCGCCGCGCCCGTTCGGGGCGCCACCGGCGCGGACGGGGGCACCGTCCGGGGAACCACCGCCGAGCGGGCGGCCGCCGATCTGCGCTTCGGGCGCGCCGAGGCCGTCGCCGTCACCGCCGTCCTGCTGCTCTGCGGCCTGCTGGCCTCCGGCTGGGCGGACCCGCTGCTCTTCTGATGGCCCATCAATGAGCTGAGTTCGTCTGCTAGTTGATCTCCCTTTGCCGCCCTTGCGCGTCGCCCCACCGGCGCGGAACGACCTCACCCGCCAGGCCGCCCCACTCGGCCGCGCGGCCCCCGAACCGCCGCTGCCAGCCCTGCAAGGAGCCCCGCCGTGTCAACGGCCGTACCACCGAACGCCGAACCGCCGCGCGCCGTTCCCGTTCCTGTTGCTGTTCCCGTTCCTGTTGTTGTCCCGGATCGTGTTCGTGAGCCGGGTGCGGTTACGGTGTTCGCCACCGCCACCGCCGCCGCGCCGAGTGCCGGCGGTGCGGCCGCCGACCCCGACCCTGCGGCCGACCTCGTGCTGCTGACGGCAGCCGGCACCGCCGTGGCGGCGCAGGCGCGGCCAGCCGAGGAGCCCCGGAAGCGGGCGGCCTTCCGCCCCGACATCGAAGGACTGCGCGGCGTCGCCGTGCTCGCCGTCCTCGCCTTCCACGCCGCCGTGCCGGCCTTCACCGGCGGCTACGTCGGCGTCGACATCTTCTTCGTCATCTCCGGATTCCTGATCACCGGCCTGCTGCTGGCCCGACCGATCGGCCTCCGGGACTTCGCCGCCCGCCGCGCCCGCCGGATCCTGCCCGCCGCCGCGGTCGTCCTGGTCGCCACCGCACTGGCCGGCGGCGCGCTGCTCGACCCGCTGCGCGGCACCGACCTGGCCCGGGACCTGATCGCCTCGGCCGGCCAGTTCGCCAACTGGCGGTTCGTCGGCCAGCAGACCGACTACCTCGGCGCCGAGCGCGACCCGAGCCCGCTCCAGCACTTCTGGTCGCTCGGCGTGGAGAACCAGTTCTACCTGCTCTGGGGCGTGCTGCTGCTCGGCCTCGCCCGTTACCTGAGGGGCCGCCGGCGCACCGCCGCGATCGCCGTCGCGACCACCGCGATCGGTGGCGTCTCGCTGCTCCTCTGCATCCGCTGGACGGCCGGTTCGGCGCCGCTCGGCTACTTCTCGACCGCCAGCCGGCTCTGGGAGTTCGCCGCCGGTGCCTGCGCCGCCATGCTCGGCTCGGCCCTCGCCGGGTGGCTGCCCCGGGCCGGCCGCTCCGGACGGCCGGTCGGCCGGGCCCTGCGTCTGCTCGGCTGGGCCGGTGCGGCGGCGGTCGTGGTCGCCGTCCTCCGGTACGACCGCAACACCCCCTTCCCCGGCAGCGCCGCCCTGCTGCCCGTCCTCGGCACCGCCGCCGTGCTGCTCGCCGGACCCGCGCACCGCGCGCTCGGCGCCACCGACGTCGGCCGGCTGCTCGCGGCCCGTCCGCTGAGAGCAGCCGGCCGGCTCTCCTACGTCTGGTACCTCTGGCACTGGCCGGTGCTGACCATCGCCCAGGCCCGCTACGGCGCGCTGCCCTGGACCACCCTGGTCGCGCTCACGGCGGCGAGCGCCGTCCCGGCCTGGCTGACCATGCGGCTGGTCGAACAGCCGCTGCGCTACGGCAGCAGCCCGGCCCCTCGCCGGGGCCTGGCGGTCGGCGCCAGCGCGCTGGTGATCCCGCTGATCGCCGGGCTGACCCTGGGCGGCGGGACCGTCCGGGCCCTCGGCGACACCACCGGGCCGATAGCCGTCCCGGCCGGCGCGGTCGACGGCCCCGCCCTGCTCGCCCCCGGCAGCCGGGTCCTGAGCCTGACGCCCTCGCTGGCCCGGGCCCGCGAGGACTTCCCCCCGGGGCACGGCTGCGAGATCCCGCTCGGCGCCGAGAACAGCCCGCGCTGCCTGTTCGGCGCCGAGGACAGCCCCGACCGGATCGTGCTGCTCGGCGACTCGCACGCGGGCCAGTGGATCTCGGGCGCGCTCGCCCTGGCCGAGCAGCGGAACTGGGCCCTGGAGGTGCTGGTCAAGCCGGGCTGCCCGCTGGCCACCCTGACCGTGCGCAACAACGTCCTCGGCCGGACCTTCGACGAGTGCGACCGCTGGCGCGAGAACACCTTCACCCGGCTGGCCACCGGTCCCACGCCACGGCTGATCGTGATGGCCGGCCTCAACCGGTACGGCAGCGGGCCGGAGCGGGCCGAGGGCTGGAGCCGCACGCTGGACCGCCTCTCGGCCATCGGCGCGCCGCTCGCCTACCTCGGCGACACGCCGATGCCCGGCAAGGACATCCCGACCTGCCTGGCAGCCTCGGACGGCCGCTCGGACGCCTGCTTCTTCCCCCGGGAGACGGCCTTCGAGCAGGACCCGCTGCTCGCCGGCGGGCTCGCCGAGCGCTACCGCGTCCGGGTGCTGGACCTCGGGCCGCTGCTCTGCCCCGGGACCGGTCCGGACTGCCCGGCGGTCCTGGAGGGGGTGGTGCTCTACCGGGACGCGGGGCACATCACCGACACGCTGGCGAAGGTGCTGGCGCCCCGGTTGGACAAGGGGCTGCTACCGGCGGGGTGAGGCACCCGGCCCGGCCCCGGGGGTGGTGGCGGGCCGGGCTGTCGGGGACAGATCGTCGGGGCGGCCGGTCAGCCGTAGATGTTGTGGCAGAGCCTGGCCTGCTCCGAGCCGGCGGGCCAGCGGCCGAAGCGCTCGGCCTGGTCGCAGATCGAGCCGCCGCCGGTCGTGGCCGGTCCGCCGCCCGTCGCGCCCGGGGTCCCCGCGGCGGCCGACGGCCCCGCGGGCGCCGACACGCCGGTCCCCGGGGCCTCCGGGCTCCGGGCCGGGGCCGGGCGGGGCGTCCGGCTCTGCCTCGCCCGGGCGGCGGCGGAGCGTGCCGCGCCCGGCGCGCCGTCCACGCCCGACCGCTCCGCCCCCGGCGAGGCCTCGGACGCCGTGCCGGGGCCGGTTGTCGGGCCCGCGGCGCCGCCCGGGGCCGCGTCCGCCGGGGCCGGGGCGGTGGTGGTCGGCGGCGCCGGTACCGGCAGCAGGTCGGGGACCGCGGGAATCGACGGCGAGGGTGAGGGCGACGGGGACGTACCGGGGAAAGCCACCACGCCGGACGACTCCTCGCCCGATTCGGGCCCGCACATCACCAGGACGGACGCCAGCACGGCGACGATCCCGGCGGCCGCTGCCGCCCATGCCCGGCGGGGCTGCGGCCTGGCCGGGGGCGGCACGGGTGCGGCGGGCGGGGGTGCGGCGGGCGACGCGACCGGGGGCGCGGCGGGTACCGGTGGTGGCTCCCACGCCTGCGTCGGCCACTGCCACTGTCCATCGCCGGGTTGCCCGCTCATGCCGTCGTCCTCCTGCTGCCGAATTCGCCGCCGCCGAATCGCCGCTGCGCCACTGCCGGGTCCACCGCCCGGGTCGACCTCGATCCCGGTGCAGTCCGTGCGCCTCGTCCGGCGACCCGTTCGCCGTACTCAACGAGCGCGCCGACGGCGGGACATGACTCGGAAGAGGGTTCTGTCGCGCCGTCCGTTCCGCACTTCGCTCCGCACTCCGTTCCCGGCTGTACGCTGCCGGCCGTACCCCGGGTGCGGGCGGCGGAGGTCCGCCACATGCTGGGGGCATGGAAACGAACAGCACGTCAAAGCCCCTGGTCGAGGTCGCCGAGTTCCGTACCGACAGCCGCTACCGCCTGGTCCACTTCGAGGGCCACGGCTGGGAGCCGCTGGCCCCGGAGGAGTTCGAGCCACGGATCCACCAGCTCTTCCCCGACCTCGATCCACGCGACGAGTCCCGTGTGCACTGGGTGGACCGGCCCTGGCAGTGGCCGGCCTGGCACGCCGGCGAGGCCTGAGGAACGGGCGTCGCCGGGCCCCGGGGCGGCGGGCGGCCGGCGGCGGGGTCGGCGGTGCGGAGGCGGCAGCAGGGCGGAGTGAGCGGTGGGGGAGGGGCGCGCGCTGTCGTCGGATCAGCCGTCCATTCGGAGGACGCCGCGGTGGAGGAGGTGCTCCGGTTGGGGGGTGCACCGGCTGGGGGTGCTCCAGGTGTGGGGTGCTCCAGGTGTGGGGTGCTCCGGGTGACCGGCGCTGGGGCGTGAGGGCATGCGGGCCGCACCTGTTTCGGGCCTGCCGGGCGTTCGCGCCGGTGGTGGCCGCCGAAGCGAAGAAGCGCGGTTTGGAACGCTGCGGCAATCGGGGGAAGATCGTCCCGGCGGTGGCGGGCGGTCCGGCCTGACCGGAGCCGTCCGACACACCAGGGGGGCACGTGAACCGACCGGCCGGCACCGCAGGTTACGCCGAGGCGGCGGCGGAACTCGCCGTGCAGTACGAGGAGGTGACCTTCGAACAGGTCCACCGCGAACTGCTCCACCTCTTCCCCGGGGCGCCGAGCACCGTCCTGGACTTCGGTGCCGGCACCGGCCGGGACGCGGCCGCCCTCGCGGCCCTCGGCCACCGGGTCGTCGCCGCCGAGCCCACCGAGGAGCTGCGCCGGATCGGGCAGCGGATCCACGCCGACAGCGACATCCGCTGGGTGGACGACGCGCTGCCCGAAGCGGCTGCCGTCACCGCCTCGGAGGAGCGCTTCGACCTGGTCCTGCTGACCGCCGTCTGGATGCATCTGGCCGACCAGGAGCGTGTGTTGGCGATGGCAGCGCTCGCCCGCCTGCTCACGCCCGCCGGTCGGGTGATGCTCTCCCTCCGCCACGGCCCCGTCCCACCCGGCCGCCGGATGTTCGACGTCCCGGCCGACGAGACCGTCGCGCTCGCCGACCGGCACGGCCTGACCCTGCTGACCCACGCCATCCGTCCCGACCTCCACGCCCGCCCGGGCGTGACCTGGACCCTGCTCGCCTTCGAACGGACAGGCGCCGGGGAGGGCTGAGGGCGCCGGGCGTCCGCTGCTCGGACGGCGGCAGCACGGTTCACCCCCCGATGCGGCCCGAGCCGGGGGTGAACCGTGCTGCCGCCCCGGTCAGCGGCGCCGGTCGCCGAACCCGGCGAACCGGGCGAAGCGGCCGAACCCGGCGAACCGGCCGGTTCGGGAAGGGGCGCGATCCGGGTTCGGTCGGCCGGGTGCGCGTCGGCCGGGTGCGTGTGGGCCTGGTGTGAGGGGGTCCGTGCCGGTGGCAGTGGTGCCGAAGCCGTCGGCGACCAGGCGGGTCGCCCAGCGGCGCAGGACGTCGGCGACGGGTGGGTGGTGAAGACCGGCGGCGCGGGCCAGGCGGTCGGCGGACGTGGTGTCGTAGCCGTCCTCCGAGAGGAAGCTGAGCGTCTCGGGGTCGGCGCCGGTCAGCGCGCGGGGCAGTCGGCGGACCAGGCCGACCGGGACGAGGGCGCGGGGCGCGGGCACTCCGAGGTGGTCGGCCAGCAGACCGATCAGCTCGGGCAGCGGGGGCGTCGCAGGGTCGAGCACAGTGTGGGAGTGCACCGGACCGTCGTCGAACTCCGGTACGGCGGCGAGGAACCGGGCCAGGTGGTCGACCGCGACCACCGGCAGGAAGGTCCGCGCCGAACCCGGGAGCAACGGCAGGCGCCGATGGGCGAGTCGGCGGACCAGCTCGGCCAGGCCGAGGTACTGTCCGGCCTCGCCGGTGACCGAATGACCGACCACGCTGCTCGGGTTGACCGTGGTGAGCGGTACGCCGAGGCGGGCGGCCGTGACGCGGACGGCGGCGTCGCCCACCAGTTTGGAGGCCTCGTAGGCGCCGAGGCGGGTGTAGAGCGCGTCGGTCTCGGCGGCCGGGAGTGGGTAGCGCGGCGTGGCGTCCCGGCCGACCCGGTAGCCCGAGAGGTGGACGAGCCGCCGGAGCCCCGGACGGGTGGCGGCCCAGTGCAGCACGTGCAGCGCGCCGTCGACGTTGGCGGCGTCCGCCTCGGTGCGTTCCAGGCCGAACCGGTAGAGGGCGGCGAGGTTGTGGATGTCGCGGATGTCCGTCAGCCGGGCTTCGTCCGTCGTGCCGAGGCCGAGGCCGGGGCGGGTGAGGTCGGCGGCGACGGTGGTCAGTGCGGTGTCGTCGGCGCCGTGCTCGCGGAGCCAGTGGCGCAGTTGACCGTCCCGTGCGGATCCGCGCCCGCCCCGGATGCCGGCGGCCACCGGCTCGCCGCGGTCGAGGAGTTCGAGAACCAGCCAGCGGCCCAGGAAGCCGGTCGCGCCGAGGACCAGGGTGCGCGGCAGGGGCTGGGGTAGCCGGTGCTGCGGCGAGGTGGTGGAGTTCATCTGAAGGTCCTTTTCTGTAGACCGGTCTGCATATTTTTGGGAGATGCCTGGGTGAGAGTGAGGAGGTGGGGAGGGCAGATGAGTATGTAGACCGGTCGGCATATTTCTAGACGCGGCCTAACGGTGACGGGAGTTCGAGGGGCTTAGATTCGGTAGACCGGTCGGTTGATTTCCTCGGTGGCCTGGTGGAAGCCAGTGCGCCAGCTGAGATTCGGTAGACCGGTCGGTATATTTTCAGGCGGCGATCAAGCGGAGCCGATCGGAGCTCGGCCGACTGCGGGGTCGGGTGGACCGGTGGGCCGCGCACGTGAGGTCAGGACGGGCGCGGCCGGTCGGTCACTTCTTCTTCGCGCCGAGCAGGTGGCGGACGGCGTGCCGGGCGTCCTCCAGGGGGCGGCGGTCGCGACGCACCCGGGCGAGCAGTACGGCTCCCTC
Organism: Kitasatospora sp. NPDC005751; assembly: GCF_040630835.1. Classification (NCBI taxonomy): domain Bacteria; kingdom Bacillati; phylum Actinomycetota; class Actinomycetes; order Kitasatosporales; family Streptomycetaceae; genus Kitasatospora; species Kitasatospora sp. NPDC005751. The sequence goes on along the minus strand of NZ_JBEXYC010000027.1, from coordinate 17,759 downwards.
CAGTACGGCGAGCGCCTGGCCGGAAGCGGTCTCCGCCTCGGCGGGGCCGAACCCCTGGGCGGTGAGGCGTTCGGTGAGCACGAGCTGCCAGCTCGCGTACACCTCGGCGCAGACGCGGCGCAGGGGCTCGTTGCTTCCCGCCACCTCCAGGCCCACGGTCGCGACGGGGCAGCCCTTGCTGTAGTCGGACTCCTCCAGGCGGGCGATGAAGACCTCGACGAGCCGGTCGACCAGTGCCGTCGCTTCCGGGCTGCGGCCGACGGGCGTCCGGAGGAGTTCCTCGACCTCCTGCCCGGCCTGGACGAGGGCGGCGGCGACCAGTTGGTCCTTGCCCTCGGGGAAGTGGAAGTAGAGCGAGCCGCGCGGTGCGCCGCTCTCCGCCACGATCTGGTTGAGGCCGGTACCGAAGTAGCCCTGTGCCTCGATCAGGTTGCGCGTGCCGGCGATCAGCCGGGCGCGGGTCTCTTCTCCCTTGACTCCCATGTGGAAACAGTAGACCGGTCTGTATATTCCTGTCGACCTTCGACCCGGGTGACCGGTTCATCGGGAGGTCGGCCATTGACGCCCTGTTGAGCACCGGGCACCAGGGACCGGGCACCGAGCACCAGGGACCGGGGCCCGGGCGCCCTCGGGGTCGCGTACCCCGCCGCCATGTGAACCGGTGCCGTGCGGAGGCGAACCAACCATCGCGCGCAAGGAATCCACCATGGGTGGCGATCGCACGCCCCATGGTCGTGGTCGATTGACGGATCCGTGGCTTCCGGTCCGGCTGCGTTCCTAGCCTGTCGGGCATGACACACAGTCACCAGCACCAGGCCGAAACGGATGTCGACCGGGCAGTCGCTCCCCATTCCGACGCCCCCACCCCGACGCCCCCACCCGACGCTCCCCACCCCGACGCCCCCCATCGCGACACCCCTCACCCCGACGCCGCGCCCGTGGCCGGTCCGTCCCGGGCGACCGCGCTCGGCTGATCGTCGCCGACGCCACGGCCCTCGAACGGGGCTGAGCCGCAGTACACCCCGAGGCCCCGCCGCCCGGGCAGGTCGGCAGGGACGCCGGCGCGACCGGCCGTGCGGCGGCGGGCAGTGGCGGTGGGCAGTGGCGGCGGGGAGCGGCGGCTGGGAGCGGCGAGGCCGACAGTGGAGCGGACCCCCGCTGGGTGTGCCGCGCAGCCACGGTCGCCGGAAAGCGGTTGACGTTCGCCGGCGTCAGGCCGTTCGATTACCTGCCATGAACATGAGCGCAGGGCAGATGCATCCCGGCACCTACCCCACGGACGTCGACCTCGTACGGCGGCTGATCGCCGGGCAGTTCCCGCAGTGGGCGGGGCTGGCGGTCGAGCGGTTCCCGTCCGGCGGGACGGTCAACGCGATGTACCGGCTGGGCGACGACATGGTCGTCCGGCTGCCGCTGACGCGGGGCGGGGCCGGCGACGTGCTGCTCGAGCGGGCCTGGCTGCCCCGGCTCGCGCCCCAGCTGCCCTGGCCCGTCCCCGAGGCGCTCGGTGACGGGGTGCCCGCCGAGGGCTTCCCCTGGCCGTGGTCGGTCTACCGGTGGCTGGCGGGGGAGAACCCGGAGGTGGAGGCCCTGAGCGAACCGGTGCTGCTGGCCGAGGACCTGGCCGGGTTCGTGGCGGCGATGCGGAGCATCACCCTGCCCGGTGCGCCAGCGGCCCACCGCGGCGGACCGGTCGCCTCGCTCGACGTGGAGACCAGGGCGGCGATCGAGGAGCTGCGCGGGATCCCGCAGGAGGGTGTCGACTGCGATGCCGCCACGGCCGTGTGGGAGGAGGCGTTGCGGACCCCGGGTTGGGACGGGCCGCCGGTGTGGCTGCATGCCGATCTCATGCCGGGCAACCTGCTGGTGGAAGCCGGCAGGCTGACCTCGGTCATCGATTTCGGCTGCCTGGGGACAGGTGATCCCGCCTGCGACCTGTTCCCGGCGTGGAATCTCCTGCCCGCCCGGGCGCGGGAGGTCTTCCGCGAGGCGCTGGGCGTGGACGACGCGACCTGGATCCGCGGCCGCGGGCGGACCCTCTCGCAGGCGCTGATCGCGCTGCCGTACTACCGGAGGACCAACCCGGCGATGGCACGCAACGCCCGGCACGTGATCCGGACGGTGCTGGGGGAGGTCTGACGCGGGCGCCGGTCGGGTGGACGGCCCGGCCCCTGTCCCCCCCGGCCCAACGGGTCTGCGAGAGTGCCGGTATGAAACTTCGCTGTGCCGTACTCGACGACTACCAGGGTGTCGCGACGAGCATCGTCGACTGGTCACCGGTCACCGACCGGGTGGAACTGATCTCCTTCCCGCGGCACTTCGGCTCGGAGGACGAACTGGTCGACGCCGTCGCCGACTTCGACATCATCGTGACCTTGCGCGAACGGGTGGCGTTCCCGGCGGCCGTGTTCGCCCGGCTGCCCCGGCTGCGGCTGCTGGTGGCCTCCGGGATGCGGAACACGGTGATCGACTACGCGGCCGCCCGCGCGCACGGGGTGACGGTCTGCGGGACGGCGAGTTCGTCCACGCCGCCGGTGGAGCTGACCTGGGCGCTGCTGCTCGGGCTCGCCCGGGGGATCGTCACCGAGAACGACGCGCTGCGCACGGGCGGCCCGTGGCAGAGCACCCTCGGCGCGGATCTGGCCGGGCGGCGGCTGGGATTGCTCGGGCTGGGCAAGATCGGGGCGCTGGTGGCCCGGGTCGGTCTCGCGTTCGGCATGGACGTGGTCGCCTGGAGCCCGAACCTCACCGAGGAGTGGGCCGCCGAGGTCGGCGTCCGGCGCGCCGCCAGCAAGGAGGAGCTGCTGCGGGAGAGCGACTTCGTCTCCGTCCACCTGGTGCTGGGCGACCGCAGCCGGGGCCTGCTGGGCAAGGCCGAGTTCGCGTCGATGAAGCCGCGGGCGTACCTGGTGAACACCTCGCGGGCGGCGATCGTCGACCAGGACGCGCTGCTCGCCGCCCTGGCCGAGGGCCGGATCGCGGGTGCGGCGGTGGACGTCTTCGACGTCGAACCGCTGCCAGCCGACCACCCGTTGCGCACCGCGCCGCGGCTGCTGGCGACCCCGCACCTCGGCTATGTGTCGGGCGACACCTACCGGACGTTCTACGGCCAGGCGGTGGAGGACATCGCGGCGTTCCTGGCCGGCTCCCCGGTCCGCGTCCTGGGCTGAGACGCCGGCGCGTCCGGAACGCCGTGCCGGGCACGCCGGGGCGGCCCGTCGCCCCGGGAAACCCCGGGGCGACGGGCCGCCGTTGGTGCGCGGAGCGGGTCGTCAGCTGACCGAGACGGCGCTCCAGGCGGCCGCGACGGCCTTGTACTCGGTGCTGGTCGCGCCGTACAGGTCCTTCGCCGCACTCAGGGTCGCGGTGCGGGCGGCCTTGTAGTTGGTGGTGGAGGTCATGTAGACGGTCAGCGCGCGGTACCAGATCTTGGCGACCTTCTGGTTGCCGATGCCGGTCACCGTGGACTGGTTGCAGGTGGGGCTGTTGTAGGTGAACCCGTTGATGGTCTTGCTGCCGCTGCCCTCGCTGGCGAGGTAGAAGAAGTGGTTGCCGACGCCCGAGGAGTTGTGCACGTCGAGCTGCCCGACCTTGCTGGTCCAGCAGTCGGCGGACCCGCCGTCCAGCGAGGGCTTGTCCATCCGGCGCAGCCACGGCGGGGTGGACTGGTCGCTGAACAGGTAGTCGGGGGTGTCCACCTTGCTGTTGGCGTACCACTCGACCATGGTGCCGAAGATGTCACTGGTGGACTCGTTGAGGCCGCCGGACTCGCCGCTGTAGCGCAGGTTGGCGGTCGCGCTGGTGACGCCGTGGGTCATCTCGTGGCCCATGGTGTCGAGGTCGACCTGCTCCGGGTCCTTGGAGCCGTCGCCGTCACCGGTCATCATGCAGAAGCAGCTGTCGGACCACTGGGCGTTGTCCCAGTCGGTGCCGACGTGCACGAAGACGGTGGCGCCCTTGCCGTCGTTCTTGATGCCGCTGCGGCCGAAGGTGTTCTTGTAGTAGTCGTACGTCCAGGCGGTGTTGGCGTGGGCGTCGACGGCGGCGGTGGCGCGGTCGGTGGAGAACTTCTTCCCGTCGCCCCAGGTGTTGTCCGTGTCGGTGAACAGCGTGCCGGAGCTCGCCTTGAGCGAGCCCGCGGAGACGTTGTGCGCGTCCCTGGTGGTGTGCTTGCGCACCGGGTCGATCAGCGCGAAGCCGCCGGACTGCGCGGTGGTGTCGATGGTGATGTCGCCGGTGTACTCGGAGTGGCCGGTGCCGCTGGCCTGGTGCTCGGAGTCGTAGCTCTCGATCTGCTCGCCGGTGGAGGCGTCGGTGACGACGACCTTCCCGGCGGGCTGGCCGTGGTCGCCGACACCGGCGACGGTGGTCTTCCAGGCGAGGCGGGGCGTGCCGTCGGCGGCCCAGACGACCAGTTCGGGGGAGCTGGTCGCGGAGCCGATGGACGGCGCGGACTGGAGGGCGCGGCTCGCGGAGGTCTGCGCCGGGACCTTCGGGACGATGGACGCCACCGCGGCCTCGTGCGCGGCGGCGCGGGAGGAGTCCTTGAGCCGGCCGCGCGCGTCCTGGTGCACGACCAGGTCACCGCCGACCACGGGCAGGCCCTGGAAGGTGCGGTCGAAGCGGACGTGCTGGGTGCCGTCGGCGTCGATGATGACGTCCTTGACCTGGAGGTCCTGGCCGTCGCCGAAGCCGAACACCCCTGCGTTGTGGGTGACGTTGGCCCTGGCCTGGGCGATCGCGGCGGCGTGGTCGGTGGGGGCGGCCGACGCCGTGGCGGTCTGGAAGGTGGCGGCCACGAGTGCGGCGGTGACCGCTATGGCTCCGGCCGCGAGGTTGCGGCGGTGAGAGGAGATGGGGCTCACTCTGACTCCAGTCGGGGGTAGCTGCAGGGATACGAGCTGGGTCAGAGTTTGACGGTGAACTGACAACGTTGGCTAGATATTTCAAGAGACCTTGACCATTCCGTGTTCTGTCCTGATCGAACTTGATAGGTAGTGAACAAATGCCGCGGGAGCCCACCGTGACGACCCGGTACCTCTGGCGCCGCGCCTTCACCAACGGTGAACTGGCCGCTCTGCATGCGGAGGGGTTCGGCCCCCCGCCGGCACCGGCCTCCCGCGCCGCTGACCGGTGCCGCTGACCGGTGCCTCCGGCCAGTGCCCCTGACCCGCCCCCCAACTGCCGCTCCGCGCGGGACCGGGCGCGAGCGCCGTCGCCCGGTGTCGCCGATCCCCTGCGGGCGGTCCCGCCGGCCCGTACGCTCGCGGGATGGACGGATGGCTGGGCGCCTGGACGGGCGGGCGGCGGGCGGTGCACCTCGGGAACGTCGCCGACTTCAACGAACAGTTCCTCGCGCCGGGGACGGACCCCGACCAGCGGTCCCGGCGCCTGCGGCAGGCACACCACTACGCCGGGATGGCGAGCTGCTACAGCCCCGAGCCCGCGCTGCTGGTCCTGCCGGGGGAGGTCGAGCGGGCCTGGATCGACTGGCTCGCCCGGGAGTTGGAGTGGGGGCCGGTCGAGCTGTACAGCGGGATCGCGCCGGATCGGACGCTCGCCCAGGCCCTCGCCGACCGGCCGGCCCTGGCGGAGCGGATCGCCACCGCCGGTCTCCCGGTGCTGCCGTGGGGACGGACGGCGGCCCAGGGCGAGGGCGCGGAGCTGGCGGCCGTGCGGCGCTACGAGTCCAAGGCCGCCGCGCACGTCCTGTTCACCGAACTGGCCCCGGAACACCACGGGATCGTCGTCCCCCAGCAGGAGCAGCCGGGCTCCCGGCGCCGCGCCGCCCGCCGGCTGACCGCCCGCGCGAGCCGCGGCCTCACCACCGTGCTGAAGAGCCCGCACGGCGTCGGCGGCTACGGGACGGTCGTGGTGACCCCGCAGGACGTGTTCGCGGCCGGCGGCGGCCGGGCCCTGCTGCGCCGGCTGACCGGGGCCGAACTGCCGGCGCCCGGTGGGGACGTGCTGCTGGAGGAGTACATCGACGGCGGCCGTGCCGACCGGCTGCGCGACCTCACCTTCGACGCGGTGGTCGGCGACGACGGCCGCGTCCACCCGGTCGGCGTCGGCGAGATGGCGGTGCACGGCACCCGCTACCAGGGGGTGACGGTCGGCCCGGGGGTGGTGCCGGCCGGCGCGGCGGCGATCGCCGAACGGTTCGGCCTCGCGGTCGGCGAGCGGCTCGCCGCCGAGGGCCACCGGGGCTGGTACGACGTCGACTTCGTCACCGACCGGGACCGCCGGCTCGCCCCCACCGAGATCAACCTGCGGCTCACCGGCCCGGCGATCGCCTTCGTGCTGCGGGCCCGGCTGGACCTGGTCCGCGGCCCCGGCCACCTGGTCCGCACCCTGGACGCGCTGCCGCTCGGCGCCCGGATCTCCCAGGAGGCGCTCCACGACCACCTGGACCGGCTGCGCCCGCGCTGCGCCCGCCTCGGCGTGACCGTCCTGCCGCTGGTCGCGACGGCGGGCTACGAGCGGGAGCCCGCCGTCGGACTGGCCCTCGCCGCGCGCGAGGCCGAGGCGCTGGAGGCCGCGCAGGCGCTGATCGGAGCCGGGAACCACGCGCTGGGCCGGATGTTCGAGGCCCTGCGCTGAGCGGTGCCGGACCGGCCGGGCCCGCGTGCCTCGACCCGCCGCCGCCTCACCTCCGCGCGGACGGCGGGTGCCAGGCGAGGAAGCGGACCACGACCACGGCCGCGATCATCAGCGCGACGTTGAAGACGTAGACCAGGAGCGACTGCCGCGACCAGTCCACCGGTGAGCTGGTCCGGTACAGGTTGTCCTGCGGCCACCAGGAGGCCAGCAGCCAGAACACCGACAGGTGGGTGGCGAGCGTGAGTCCCCGCGGCCTGCCGTGCGCGGTGAGCATCGGCCATCCGGCCAGCAGGAACGCCGCGCCCAGCCCGAACGAGAGCCACTCGGCGATGTACAGGGCGTCGAAGTAGGAGGCGAAGGGGTCCGGCACCCGGGACAGGTCGGTGGAGCCCGGCCAGAGGGAGTCGGTGAGCAGCCAGGCCGCGAAGGCGAAGGGCAGGGCGATGAGGAGCCAGCCGCAGCCGGACAGGCCGGGCCCGCCGGCGCCGGCCGCCCGGGCGGAGCCGGTCCCCCCGCCCGCGCCCTTGAAGCCGGCGCCCTTGTGGCCGGCCGAGCCGCCCGCGCCGGCCTTACCGGCCCGGGGGCCGGTGGAGTCGCGCGGCGCCGGCAGCGGCAGGGAGCCGCGGTCGAGCTTGCCGGCCCTGGTGCGGGGGAGCGCCGACAGCGGCACCACCGCGGTGGGCAGGTCGCCGGCGGGCAGGCGCTTCGTCAGGTAGGCGGAGAGCGACCACGCGTCCGCCCCTTCGGCCCCCGGGTCGGTCACCGCGTACCCGACCAGCGCCCGCCGCCCGGGCTCCGGCTCCACCTCGGCGACGGCGGCCTCCCGGACCGCCGGGTGCGAGCGCAGTACGCCCTCGGCGGCCGCGGCCGTGGTGACCCGCTCGACCACGGCGGCGGCCCGGGCGGAGTCGACCGGCCCCACCACGGCCTCGGCGCGGGCCGTGAACTCCAGTACGCCGTCCGCGCGGATCCGCCCGAGGTCGCCGGTCAGCAGGACCCGGCCGTCCGGGTCGAAGGCCGCGGGCCGGAACCGGCGGTCCGTCTCCTCGGGCCGGTTGAGGTAGCCCCGGCCCAGGCCCGCGCCGGCGACCGCGATCTCGCCGACCGTCCCGCTCGGGGCGGGCTCGCCGTCCGGGCCGAGCACATGGACCCGGGCGCCGGGGAACGGCCGGCCGACCAGCGAGACCCGCTCGCTGCCCTCGCCGCCGGTCGCCCCGGCCGCGTCGAAGTAGCTGCTGTCCACGGAGGCCTCGGCGAGGCCGTACACGTTCAGCACCCGGACGCCCGCGCCGAGCAGCCCCTGCAGGCCCAACTGCTCGTCCAGGTACCACTTCTCGGCGCCCACGGTGAGCAGCCGCACACCGGTCAGCGCCCCGCCCGAGGCCGCGAGGTGCGCCCGCAGGCGGCGCGCCGTGCGGACGTTGAGCTCCAGCACGGTGATGCCCTCGGCGGCGACCAGGGCCGGCAGGTCGGCGATGTCGGCGCTGCGGTCCAGGGTGAGGTTGCGCGGTGCGACCACCAGGGTGGCGCCGGTGCAGAGCGCGCGCACCCAGTCCGCGGTGAAGACGTCGAACTCCAGGCTCGCCGTCTGCAGGATCCGGTCGGAGGCGCGGAGCCCGTAGACCGAGCGCCAGCCGCGGTAGGCGGCCAGCAGGTTGCGGTGCTCGATCAGCACGCCCCGGGGCAGCCCGGTCGAGCCGGAGGTGAAGAAGACGCACGCGAGGTCGTCCGGGCCGGTGGCCACCACGGGCGGACCGGTGGGCAGCGCGGTGACCGCCTCGGTTGCGGCGACGGCCCCGACCGCCCCGACGGCTCCGCCCTTCTCGCCCGCTCCGACCGGCGCCGCCTCGCCCGCCTCGCCCGTCCCGGCCGGCGCGTCCACGCAGACGACGGCCCGCCCGCCGGCGTCCGTCAGCCGGACCCGGTGACTCTCCTCGGTCACCACCACGGCCGGATCGGCCTCCGCGAGCACATGGCGCAGCAGCGGGTCGGGCGCCCCCGGCTCCAGCGGTACGTACGCGCCACCGGCCTTCAGCACGGCGAGCAGGGCGACGAACACCTCGGTGCCCCGGCCCAGCGCCACCGCGGCCCGGCCGCCGGGCTCCAGCCCGGCCGCCGCCAGGTGACGGGCCAGCCGGTCCGCCCGCGCGTCCAGCTCACCGTAGGTCAGTTCCCGCGCGCCGCAGCGGACGGCGACCGCGTCGGGCGTCTGCCGCGCCTGCTCCTCGAACCGCCCGTGCAGCGTTCCGGCACGCCCCGCCGGTTCCGCGTCCCACCCCATCCGTCCAGCCCCCTTCGCATCGTGCTCCGCCCCGATCCTCCCGCCAACCGCCCGCCACGAACAGGGGCGTGCGGACCGGCCGGTCGGTCCGCGCCCCGGCCCGCCCCCGCGCGCCCCGGAGCGGGGCGACCGCCGGAGCCGGTCCACACCTCGGACACCCCGGGCCGCCGCCACTCCGACGGTTGTACTCTGCACGCGGACGGCCGGTGCCAGCCCGCCCGGTGCGGCGCCGCGCCCGTACCCTGTCCGGCGCCGATCCCACGGAGGCCCGCCCGCCATGAGCACGTCCGAACCGCTGCCCGCCGGCCCGCTGCTGCGCACCCGGGACGTCGACGTCGTCCGGGACGGCCGCTACCTGCTGCGCGGGATCGACCTCACCATCGAGCCCGGCGAACACTGGGCGCTGCTCGGGGCCAACGGCGCCGGCAAGTCCACGCTGCTGGCGCTGCTCGGCGCGGTCTCCCACCCCACCCGGGGCACGGTTGACGTGCTGGGCCGCCGGCTCGGCCGGGTCGACATCCGCGAGCTGCGCGCCCACCTCGGTCACGTCAACCCGCGCCACCCGCTGCGTTCGCCGCTCTCCGTCCGCGAGGTGGTGCTGACCGGCCTCACCAACACCATCGAACCGGACCTGCACCGCAAGCCGTCCCCCGAGGAGCTCGACCGCTGTGAGCGACTGATCGAGACCCTCGGCATGACGGCCATGGCGGAAGCCCCGTGGCCCACCCTCTCCCAGGGGGAGCGCGGCCGGGCCCTGATCGCCCGCGCCCTGATGCCCAGCCCCCGGCTGCTGCTGCTCGACGAGCCCGCCACCGGTCTCGACCTCACGGCCCGCGAGCTGCTGCTCGACAGCCTGGACCTGCTGCGCCATCAGCACCCCGAGCTGGCCAGCGTGCTGGTCACGCACCACCTGGAGGAGCTGCCGGAGAGCACCACGCACGCGCTGCTGCTGCGTGACGGCGAGTGCGTCGGGGCCGGGCCGGTGGACGAGGTGATGACCACCGAGCTGGTGAGCGCCTGCTTCGGCCACCCGATCCGGATCAGCCGGCACGAGGGCCGCTGGAGCGCCCGCGCGGCCGCCCGCCGGACCCCCGGCCGCTGAGCACCTCGGCGCTGCGGGCACTGAGCACCTCGGCGCTGCGGGCGGTGAGCACCTCGGGCCCCCGGCCGCTGAGCACCTCGGCGCCGCGGGCGCCCGGCCGCTGAGCCCGCGCGCCGGGCGGCTCCCGGGCGGGTCGGGGCGCGGGACAGGCCACCGGCGGTGGCCGGAAGTGGTCGGTGGGCTGACGGCACCGTGGCCGCCTGGCCCACCCCCCACCTGCGCGGATCGAAGGCGGCCCCGGTGTAGACGGCAAAATCAGATATCCCTAAGGTATGCCTTAGCTAAGTGGGTGGGGGCACCGGTGGCCCCGGTTCCCGTGCCCACGCTCAGCCATGCCCGGAACCGCCTGTCCTCCCCGCTGGAGCCCTCATGTCCGCCCGTCGTTCCACCGCAGCCGCGCTGCTCACCCTCGCTGTGGCGACCGCCGCGCTGGCCGGTTGCTCGCAGAAGAAGGACGACAAGGCCTCTGCCGACGCCGTCAAGGTGAACGCCACCGACAGCGCCTGCGAGGTCTCCAAGACCAGCTTCCCGGCCGGCCACGTCGTGATCGACATCGCGAACAAGGGCTCGAAGACCACCGAGGTCTACGTCTACGGCGACGCTGACAAGATCATCACCGAGCGCGAGAACATCGGCCCCGGCACCAAGGCGTCGATCACCGCCGAGATCAAGGCCGGCTCGTACGAGATCGCCTGCAAGCCGGGTATGGTCGGCGACGGCATCCGCCAGAAGATCACCGTCACCGGTGACGCCGCCGCCTCCGGCGCCTCGACCGACCCGCGGCTGACCGCCGCCGTGGACGCGTACCGCACGTACGCCCAGGAGCAGGCCGACGCCACCATCCCGGTGGTCACGCAGTTCGCCGACGCGATCAAGGCCGGGGACCTGGAGAAGGCCAAGTCGCTCTTCGCGCCGTCGCGCACCGGCTGGGAGCGCACCGAGCCGGTCGCCGAGAGCTTCGGCGACATCGACCCGAAGACCGACACCCGCGAGGACGGCCTGGAGCCCGGCCAGGAGTGGACCGGCTGGCACAAGCTGGAGAAGTCGCTCTGGGCCGACGCCAGGATCGGCGACGACGAGAAGAAGCTCGCCGACCAGCTGGTGACGGACCTGAAGGACTGGCAGACGAAGATCCCGGCGGCCGAGATCACCGCGACCAGCATGGCCAACGGCGCCAAGGAGCTGCTGGACGAGGTCGCCACCGGCAAGATCACCGGCGAGGAGGACCGCTACAGCCACACCGACCTGGCGGACTTCGCCGCCAACGTCGAGGGTGCGCAGAAGGCCTACGAGCTGCTCAAGCCGGTCGCCTCGGAGAAGGACGCCGAGCTGGCCAAGACCCTGGACGCGGAGTTCACCGCGATCCAGGCGCTGCTGGCCAAGTACAAGCAGGCCGACGGCGGTTACACCTCCTACGACAAGGTCACCGAGGCCGAGCGCAAGACCTTCTCCGACGCGGTGAACTCGCTGGGCGAGCCGCTGTCGAAGCTGGCCGCCGCGGTCGTCGTCAAGTAACGGTCGACACGCAGTACCGGTCGACAAGCAGGACCCCAGGAGGTGTCGGCTCCCGTAGCCGGGTTAGCCTCCACCACATCGCCGTGGCGGCCCCCGTGGCCGCCACGGCATCCGTGAGTCAGCGCAGAGAAGGGCCGCCCGTCGATGGACGCCGAGAACCAGCAGCAGAGCGGGACGCCGGCCGGCACCGACGCCGACGCCACCGCGAGTGGGCGGGGCGGCGCCGACCGCGGCCCGATCAGCCGCCGGGCCGTGATCGGCTGGGCGGGCGCGGGCGTCGCGATCGGCGCCGCCGGGGTCGGCTCGGTGGCCGCCGCCACCCGGCAGGACGACGACACCCCCGCGCCGGCGGCCACCCCCGCGAACATCCCCTTCTACGGCGAGCACCAGTCGGGCATCGCCACGCCCGTCCAGGACCGGCTGCACTTCGCCGCGTTCGACGTCTCGGCGACCGCCACCCGCGAGTCGCTGGTCAAGATGCTCAAGGAGTGGTCCAAGGCGGCCGCCGCGATGACGGGCGGGCGCGAGGTCGGCACCGGCGCCGCCAGCGGCCTGCCCGAGGCACCGCCGGACGACACCGGCGAGGCCCTGGGCCTGCCCGCCTCCCGGCTCACCCTCACCATCGGCTTCGGCCCCGGCCTGTTCGAGAAGGACGGCGTGGACCGGTTCGGCCTCAAGGCCCGGCGCCCCGAGGCCCTGATCGACCTGCCGAACTTCAAGGGCGACAAGCTCGACCCGCAGCGCAGCGGCGGCGACCTCTGCGTCCAGGCCTGCGCCGACGACCCGCAGGTCGCCGTGCACGCGATCCGCAACCTGGCCCGGATCGGCATGGGCACGGTCAACATCCGCTGGTCGCAGCTCGGTTTCGGCAAGACGTCCTCGACCACCCCGGACGCGCAGACCCCGCGCAACATGATGGGGTTCAAGGACGGCACCCACAACATCGCCGGCAGCGACACGGCGAAGCTCGCCGAGCACGTCTGGGTCGCCCCCGGCGAGGGCCCGGACTGGATGACCGGCGGCTCCTACCTGGTCGCCCGCCGGATCCGGATGCACATCGAGACCTGGGACCGTACCTCGCTCAAGGAGCAGGAGGACGTCTTCGGCCGCACCAAGGGCGAGGGCGCGCCGTACGGCAAGCCCAAGGAGCACGACGCGCCGGACCTCAAGGCGATGCCCGAGGACTCCCACGTGCGCCTGGCCCACCCGGACAGCAACAGCGGCCTGATGATCCTGCGCCGCGGCTTCTCCTTCACCGACGGCACCGACGGCCTCGGCCGCCTGGACGCCGGCCTGTTCTTCCTCGCCTACCAGCGGGACAGCCGTAAGGCGTTCGTCCCCCTCCAGCAGCGCCTCGCCTCCAGCGACAAGCTCAACGAGTACATCCAGCACGTCGGCTCCGCCCACTTCGCCTGCCCGGCGGGCGTCCGCAAGCCCGGCGAGTGGTGGGGCCAGGCCCTCTTCGGCTGACCTGGCGCTCCCGCCCACCCGTACCACCTCTTCACCCCCAGGAGCCAGCGTGTTCGGCAACTACCTGATCGGCCTGCGCGAGGGCCTCGAAGCGAGCCTCGTCGTCTGCATCCTGATCGCCTATCTGGTCAAGACCGGCCGCAAGGACAAGCTCCTGCCGGTCTGGTCGGGCGTGGTGGCGGCCGTCGTCCTCAGCATGGCCTTCGGCGCCGTCCTGCAGTTCGGCTCCTCGCAGCTGAGCTTCGAGGCGCAGGAGGCGCTCGGCGGCTCGCTGTCGATCATCTCGGTCGGTCTGGTCACCTGGATGGTGTTCTGGATGCGGCGCACCGCCCGCCACCTGAAGACCGAGCTGCACGGCAAGCTGGACGCGGCGATGGCGATGGGCACCTTCGCGCTGGTGGTCACCTCCTTCCTGGCCGTGGGCCGGGAGGGGCTGGAGACCGCGCTGTTCATCTGGTCGGCGGTGCAGGCCACCGACGACGGCTACAACCCCGTGATCGGCGCGGCCCTGGGCCTGGCCACCGCGGTGGTGCTCGGCTGGCTGTTCTACCGGGGCGCGCTGAGGATCAACCTGGCGAAGTTCTTCACCTGGACCGGCGCCATGCTGGTCGTCGTCGCGGCCGGCGTGCTCGCCTACGGCGTGCACGACCTCCAGGAGGCCGGCTGGCTCGGCGGCCTGCACAGCCAGGCCTTCGACATCAGCAGCACCATCCCCAAGGACAGCTGGTACGGCACCCTGCTGAAGGGCGTCTTCAACTTCCAGCCCGACCCGACAGTCCTCCAGCTGGTCGTCTGGGCGGCCTACCTGATCCCGACCCTGGCGATCTTCTTCGGTCTCTTCGGCGGCCGCCCGGCCAAGCCGCTCGCGAACGCCGGCCCGGCGAAGACCGTCGCCTGACGGCCCACCGGCCGCCACCCGCACAGCAACCGCACAGCACCCGAACCGCCCCGCCCGGCCGCCGCCGGACGGGGCGGTTCGGCATGTCCGGGGTCTCGTCCGGCCACGGTGCCGCGGACTGCCGCGCTACCGCGGCGGCCCGCACGCCAGGAGGAGGACCGCGAGGGCGGTGGGACCGATCCCCGTCATCACCCCCGGGGGCGCCGCCCGGCGTGCCGGCCGCCCGGTGCTCCCAGCGCGTACGGCACCGCACAGCGCCGTGCGGCCGCGCCCCGCGCCGCACGTCGCCCGCGTGGTACCCCGCGCCGAGCTGACCACCGGTCAAAAAGTTCATCCCAGGGTCTACCCGCGTAAACCCCCGACGCGCCATGCTGGTTGCCAGCCCGGGCCGCTTCCGCCCGGGGGCTTCCGCCTGCCCTCAGACCGACTCTGGAGTCCCCGTATGCCTGCGATACGCACGCTGCACCGCGCCCTGCCGGCCGCCCTCGGCGCCCTGCTGCTCGCCCTCACCGCGCTGCTGGCCGGCGCCGGCACCGCCCAGGCCGCCCTGCCCACCCCGGTCTCGGCCGCGACGGCCCGCACCTACCTGGCCTCCATCGCGACGGGCGCCGAGACCCACGACGACACCTACGACCGGACGCTGTTCCCGCACTGGATCACCATCGCCGGCACCTGCAACACCCGGGAGACCGTCCTCAAGCGCGACGGCAGCGGCGTGGTCACCGACTCCGCCTGTGCCTCCGTCAGCGGCACCTGGTCCTCGGTCTACGACAACGCGACCACCACCAACGCCTCCTCCTTCGACATCGACCACCTGGTGCCGCTGGCCGAGGCCTGGCGCTCCGGTGCCTGGGCGTGGACGACGGACCAGCGCAAGGCCTTCGCCAACGACCTGACCCGCCCGCAGCTGCTGGCCGTCTCCGCGAGCTCCAACCGCTCCAAGGGCGACCAGGACCCGGCCCACTGGTTGCCGCAGACCTCCTACCGCTGCACCTACGCCCGCGCCTGGGTGCAGGTGAAGTACTTCTACGGCCTCTCCGTGGACACTGCCGAGAAGAGCACCCTCTCCTCGATCCTCAACGGCTGCTGACCGGACCCACTGCTGACGAATCGTTCATGCACAGAGCTCCGCCCGCCGGTGTCCTTCCCGGCGGGCGGAGCTCTTCGGTGTCGGTGGCCTTCCCGGGGCGCTACTCGCTCTTGATCGCCCCCAGGATGTCCATCCGGGCGGCCCGGCGGGCCGGCCAGAGGGCGGCGAGCAGGCCGATCACGGCGGCGGCGACCAGGAAGCCCAGGATCTGGACCGGCGGCACCACCGTGGTGATGCCCTTGAAGGTGTCCGCCATCGTGCGGGTGCCCGCCCAGGCGGTCACGATGCCGAGCAGCACGCCGACCACGCCGCCGAAGAGCGCGATCATCAGCGACTCCAGCCGGACCATCCGGCCGATGCCGCGCCGGTCCAGGCCGATCGCCCGCAGCATGCCGATCTCCCGGCGGCGCTCGAACACCGACATCGCCATGGTGTTGACGACGCCCAGGACGGCGATCACCACGGACATCCCCAGCAGGCCGTACATGATGTTCAGCACCGCGGTGACCAGCTGGCGGTTCTCCGCCTTGATGTCCTTCTCGCCCTTGACGGCGATCAGCGGGTTGCCGCCGGTGGCGTCGCGCAGGGCCTGCTTCAGCTTGGCGTCGGCGCCGTTCACGCCCTTGACCAGGACCTTCTGCGGCCCGGTGCCGGGTGCGGCGTGCGGGCCGACCACGGAGTCCGGGGCGACCAGACCGGCCAGCGCGGTGCCGGCCTCCAGCACGCCGCCGACGGTCAGCGAGCCCTTGGTGCCGTCCGGGTAGGTGAAGGCCAGCGGGTCACCGGGCTTCAGGCGCAGGCGGTCGGCGGTGCCGGAGCCGACCAGTAGCTCGCCCCGCTTCAGCGCGTCCGCGCTACCGGCCTTCACCGTGATGGTGGCCAGCTGGTCGATGGTCGCGGCGTCCACCGAGGTGACCACCTCGCGGTCGTCGCGGTCGCCGGTGCCGGCCGCGTCGCCGGCGCCGGTCCCGACCAGGACGGTGCGCACCACGCTCATCGCGCTCACGCCCGGAGTCCGGGCGACCTGCGTCGCGACCTCGGGGGACAGCATCGAGGAGTTCTGCATGGCGACGGTGTAGTCGGCCTTGGTGTCGTTCTCGGTCTCCTCGTCCACGGCCTTGTTCACCGAGGCACCGATCACGGTCAGCGCGGTGATCAGGGTGACGCCGATGGTGAGGGCCGAGGCGGTGGCGGCGGTGCGGCGCGGGTTGCGCACGGCGTTCTCGCGGGCCAGCTTGCCCGGCGTCCCGTACAGCCTGCGCAGCAGCGGGGCGAACAGCGCGATCAGCGGCCGGGCCAGCAGCGGGGTCAGCACGAACACGCCGATCAGCAGCGCGCCCGCGCCGGCGCCGACCAGCTTGCCCTCCTTGCCGGCGGCGCCGGCCAGCAGGCCGCCGACGCCGGCCGCGGCGAACAGCAGGCCGATCGTGTTGCGCACCCGCAGGCTCTTCTGGGTGGCCGGCTGCTCGACCGAGCTCATCGCGGCGACCGGGGCGATCCGGGAGGCGCGGAGGGCGGGCAGCCAGGCGGCGAGCACCGTCACCAGCACTCCGATGGCGACCGAGACGAGCACCGTGGACGGGGCGACCACCAGCGGGCCGTCCGGCAGGTTGGCCTCCATCGGTCCGTTCAGCAGCGAGCGCAGGCCGGTGGCGATGCCGATGCCGGCGAGCAGTCCGGCCACCGAGGCGGTCAGGCCGACCAGCAGCGCCTCGACCAGCACGGAAAGGGTGACCTGCCTGCGGTTGGCGCCGACGGCGCGCAGCAGGGCGAGCTCCTTGGTGCGCTGGGCGACCAGCATGGTGAAGGTGTTGGCGATGATGAAGATGCCGACGAACAGCGCGATCGCGGCGAAGCCGAGCAGCACGCCGCTCATGCCCTTGGTGCCCTCCTGGATCATCCGGTCCTGCTCGTCGGCCAGCTCGCGGCCGGTCCTCACCTCGATCGAGTCGTCCTGCGGGACGGCCTGCCGGACGGCGGTGAGCAGCGCGCGGTCGTCGGCGCCGGGCCGGCCCTTGACGTCGATCTCGGCGAAGCGGCCCGGGCTGAGGTAGAGCTGCTGGGCGGTGGCGGTGTCGAAGGCGGCGAGCGAGCCGCCGGAGACGACGCGCGGGTCGTTGGTGTGCAGGGTGCCGGTGAGCTTCAGCTCCATGACCGGGCCGTTGACGGCCACCCGGACGGTGTCGCCGACCTTGTAGCCGCCCTTGTCGGCGGTCTTCACGTCCAGTGCCACCTCGCCGGAGCCGCGCGGGCCGCGGCCGTCGACGAGCGGGTAGCGCGGGTCGGTGCCGTCGGCGCCCGGCACGTAGTTGGTGCCGGTGGTCGAGAAGCCGTCGCCGATCAGCGCGCCCTTGCGGTCGGCGATGCCGGCGAAGCCGGTGACCACGCCGCGGGCCTCCGCGGCGCCGGGCAGCAGGGCGACCGCCTTGCGGGTGGACTCGGTCAGGGTGGGGTCGGTGGTGCTCCCGCCGCTGAGGTCGTACCCCCGGTCGACGGCGCTGCGGTCACTGATGGTGACGGCTATGTCGGTGTAGCTCTTGGCGCTCTGGGAGCGCAGCGCGTTGCCGAGGGTGTCGGTGAAGACGAGCGTGCCGGCGACGAAGGCGGTGCCGAGCATGACGGCGAGGACCGTCATCAGGAGTCGGCCCTTGTGGGCCAGCACGTTGCGCAGTGCGGTGCGGTACATGGGGTGTCCTGGAGTCTGGGGTGGGGCGGGCTGCTGTCGGCGGGGGGTCAGCTGGTGCGGCCCTTGGCGTCGAAGCGGCGCATGCGGTCCAGGACGGTGTCGGCGGTGGGGCCGGCG
>NZ_JBEXYC010000026.1:93874-101604 GCF_040630835.1 Kitasatospora sp. NPDC005751 | reverse complement strand
CCGGAGGTGAGGGAGGTGAGGCCGGAGGCGACGGCGGCGAGCTGGTCGGCGCGGTCGCGGGGGAAACCTTCGGACATGCACAGCAGGAGGCCGTCGGCGGAGACCACCACCGTGTGCGACACCCCGGGGGTGTTGTCCACGAAATTGGTGATCAGCCAGTTCAGGTTCTGTGCGGCCTGGCTCATCTGGTTCAACTCAACGCTCCTGGTGATCTGCGCCGTTGCCGTCGGTGCGGCCCCCGAAGCTATCGAATCCGGACTGCTGGGCACCATGCTGCGGGCCCGCCTGGTTGCCCTGGCCCGGGCCCTGGCCGGCCGCCTGCTCGGCGCCGACCCGGCGGCCCTGCTGGATGCCGCGGCGCAGGTTGGTGAGCCGGCCGCGGACCTCCTCGGGCGCACGGGACACCTGGGGGCCGGTCAGCGGGGACGCCTCGGCGGTACCGGAGACCAGGTTGGCCTGCGGGGTCCGCCGGGGGAGACCGGACATGGTGACGCCACTGGTCGAGGGCTCCCGGACCTGCTCGGCCCGGCGCCAGCGCTCGTCGTTCGCGGACGGGCGCCACGGCGCGTCACCCGGCCCGCCCGGCCCACCCTGCGGGGCCTGCTGCGGCTGGCCCTGCTGGGGGGCCTGCTGCTGAGCCTGGTGGGGAGCCTGCTGGGCGTGCTGCTGCTGCGGGGCCTGCTGGTGCTGGGCGTGCTGGTGCTGCGGGGCCTGCTGGTGCTGGGCGTGCTGGTGCTGCTGCGGGGCCTGCTGGTGCTGGCCCTGCTGCTGGACGCCGGGCGCACTGGTCCCGGGCCGACGCGGCTGGTACTGACCCGCCCGCGCCGCCTCGGCCTGCTCGGCCGACTCGAAGATCGGCGCACCGCCCTGCGGGCCGCCGTCGGACGGACCGGTCGGCAGCGCCATCGGCTCCTGGCGGACCGGCTCGGGCCGGAGCTGCTCCTGGCGGACCGGCTCCGGACGCGCCGGGTTCGGCAGCACCGGCTCGACCAGACCGAGGCCGAGCGGGTCACGCGGGTCGATCTCGCTCGCCTCGAAGCGCGGCCGGGCGAACTGCGCGGTGCTCTCCATCGACGAGGGCTCGGCCGCGGGGAGCGGCTGGGCCTGCTGCGGCGGGAACTGCTGCTGCTGCTGCTGCCGCTCGCGCTGCGGTGCGTCCGGGCCGGGACGCTGCGGACGGCGCGGACCCTGCGGGCCCTGGCCGCCGGGGCCGCCCTGGCCCTGCGGTGCCTGACCCTGCGGTGCCTGGCCCGGCTGGCGGCGCTGCGGCAGACCCTCCTGCGGGCGGTTGCCCGGGCGGGCGCCCTGCGGCGCGCCCGGACGGCCCGACTGGTCGGCCCAGCCGTGCTGCGGCTGCTCGCCGGTCCGGGGGCCCGGACCGCCGGCGAAGTCCCCGCCGGGGCGCGGCCGCTCCTGGCCGGGGCGCCGGCCCTGGCCGGGCTGACCCGGGCCCTGGCCCTGCTGGCCCTGGCCCGGCTGACCCGGACCTGGCTGGCCCTGGCCGGGCTGCTGCTGGCCGCGGCGCGGCAGCGCACCGGGACCGCCCTGCGGCGGAGCCTGCCGGCCCGCACCGCGCTGCGGCAGACCGCCCTGCGGGTTCTGGCGGGCCTGCGGGACCTGCTGGCCCTGCTGCTGGCCCTGCGGGGCCTGCTGACCCTGGGGGGCCTGCTGGCCCTGCGGCTGGCCCTGGAGCGACTGGCCGA
The DNA here is from genome assembly GCF_040630835.1 of Kitasatospora sp. NPDC005751. Classification (NCBI taxonomy): domain Bacteria; kingdom Bacillati; phylum Actinomycetota; class Actinomycetes; order Kitasatosporales; family Streptomycetaceae; genus Kitasatospora; species Kitasatospora sp. NPDC005751. The sequence goes on along the minus strand of NZ_JBEXYC010000026.1, from coordinate 99,901 downwards.
CCTGTCGGGTCGGCAGCGCGCCGCCAGCCCGTCCACCGGGGCCGCCCTGGCCGCCCGGAGCACCGGGACCGCCCTGGCCGAGCTGCGGACGGCCCTGCGGGGCACCGCCCGCCGGACCCTGGCCGAGCGCGGCCGGGCCGCCGTTCGGGCCGCCGGCCGGACCGCCGGGCACCTGGCGCTGCTGGCGCGGCGTCGGGGCGACCCCGCGCTGCTGCTTGGCCTGCGCCGAACCGGGGCGGGCCGGAGCCCGGCGGTCGGCGGAGTTGGTGACGTCCACCGGGAGCATGACCAGCGCGGTGGTGCCGCCGGAGTCGCTGGGGCGCAGCTGGATGCGGATGCCGTGTCGCAGGGACAGGCGGCCGACCACGAAGAGGCCCATCCGGCGGGAGACGGAGACGTCCACCGTCGGCGGGTTCGCCAGGCGCTCGTTGATGTCGGCGAGGTCGTCGGGGCTGAGGCCGATGCCGGTGTCGTGGATCTCGACCAGCACCCGGCCGTCCGGCAGGGCGTGGCCGGTCACCCGGACGCGGGTCTGCGGGCTGGAGAACGAGGTGGCGTTCTCCAGCAGCTCGGCGAGCAGGTGGACGAGGTCGTTGACGACGCGGCCGGCGACCTCGGCCGACGGCACGGTGGCCAGCTCGATGCGCTCGTACTGCTCCACCTCGGAGGCGGCGGCGCGGAGCACGTCGACCAGCGGGACGGGGCGGGTCCAGCGGCGGCCCGGGTCCTCGCCCGCGAGGACGAGCAGGTTCTCACCGTTGCGGCGCATACGGGTCGCGAGGTGGTCCAGCTTGAAGAGGTTGGCCAGCTGGTCCGGGTCCGCCTCGCGGCTCTCCAGCTCGGAGATGAGCGACAGCTGGCGCTGGATGAGGCCCTGGCTGCGGCGCGAGAGGTTGGTGAACATCGCGTTGATGTTGCCGCGCAGGAGGGCCTGCTCGGCGGCGAGGCGGACGGCCTCGCTGTGCACCATGTCGAAGGCGTGGGCCACGTGGCCGATCTCGTCCGCGGAGTCGATGCCGACCGGTTCGACGGTGACGTCGACGTCGTGCGGGTCGCTCTCGGACAGCGTCTTGACCAGCTCGGGCAGTCGCCGCTCGGCGACGTCCTCGGCCGCGGACTGCAGTCGCGTCAGCGAGCGCACCATCGAGCGGGCGATCAGACCGGCGCCACCGAGGGCGACCAGCAGCACCAGCGCGACGGCGGCACCGATGATCAGGGCCTCGGTGTCGGCGGCGGACTGCAGCTCCTGGGCCTTGCCGTCGAGGTCCTCGATCAGCTTCGACTCGATCCGCCGCTCGGCGGTGATCTTGGCGGTGGCCTGCTCGTACCAGTCCTTGAAGCTGACCGGCTCGGTCTGGTGGATACCGCTCTGCTGGAGCACCGAGCGCGCGTACCGGTCGGCGGCGGCGACCACCGAGTTGTAGCTGAGCTGGCCGCGCAGGTTGTCCAGGTCGTGCGAGGTGTAGATGTTGTTGAAGCTGGTGAGCGCGTTGTCGTAGGAGGCGCGCAGCCGGATACCGAAGGACTCGTCGCTCAGGCTGAGGTCGGGGGCCTTGGGGTTGGCGAGCGCGGCGCTGATCAGGGCGCGCTGCTGCGAGGTGGCGTTCTTGGCCAGCGAGAACTGCTGGAGGGCGCGGGTGGCGCGGACCAGGTCGCGGTTGTTGGACGCGAGCGCGATGTCCTGGGTGATCGACAGCAGGTCTCGGATGATCACGTCGTAGGCCGTGATCGTCGACTGGATGTTCTGGTTGTTCTGGTACGGGGTGTTGCGCGCGTCCGAGATCGAGTTCAGGTCCTTGCGGATCTGGAACAGCAGCGCCTTGCCGCCGGAGAGCTCCAGGTTCTCGAACTTGTCCGAGGACGCGGTGAAGGTCCGGCTCAGGTCGTCGGTGATCTTGCGGGCGTTGACGATGTCGTCGTCGAGCGGGGCGTTCGGCTCGTGGGTGATCGGCCCGGCGCTGATGTCCCGCTCGGTCTGCAGGGCGTCGGCGAGGTTGGTCGCCTTCTTCGCCAGGTCCGAGAGGTTGGCCATCTGGGCGAGCTGCTGCGAGGCCTCGAGAGAGGTCTGGATGCGCAGCCCACCGAGCACGAGGGCGACCAGCACCGGGAGCGCGAGCAGCGCGATGAGGCGGGTACGGATCCGCCAGTTGCGCATCGCCAGCCGGCTCATGCCCTTGGCCCGTCGGCGGGTCAGCGTCTTGCGGAGCTTGCCCCGGGCCGATTTCCGGTCCTGTTCGGCGTCGTCCTCCGGGCGGCCGACCGCCTCGGGTGCCGGCTCGACGGGGCCGCCGGGCACCGCCGCCTGCTGGGGTGGTGCCACGGGCTCACGCGACTCCGGGTCACCCGCGGCGCCGCTACCCCTTTTGAAACGTCCCTGCACTGGCGTCGCAACCTCTGGACCGGGCGTCCCGCCGCGTCGCCGCAGCCTGGACGGTGTGGAGTTTCCATCCGCACCCCGGCCGGTCCGGGAGAGCGGGCACCGGGGTGGACTACTCCCTACCCACGGTCCGTGGCATTCCAGCACAGCCGGGGAATCCCAACAAGGGCCGCCAGGGCGAGTGGGGCCACACTACCGACCGCGCGCGCGATTTCACTGACTGTGCGGTAACCGGACCGGAATACCGCCTTTTTCGGACACTTGCCGGATACATGCCAACCGGACCCGAGATCAACGGGAGGTGCAGAGGTTCCCGAATGCCCGATATGCAGGGTTTTGTCGGCGAAACTTGATGAAGCGATATGTCGGATATCGGAGAATTGCTCTTCAATTTGTGAGCAAAATCACAGCACAATGTGTAGCTTTGGTCACGGCGGCTGTGGAAAGAGATCCGTAACCTTGCTGTCTCCGGCGCACGGCCTCGATCAGCCTGCCCAGAATCTCCCCGAACCACTCAGGCCGGTGCCGCGCCACGTCGACGCGCCGGTCACGACCCCGAGGTGCTGACGAGATGTCCCAGGCGAACACGGCCGCCACCAGTCCCGAGCTCTCCAGCCGTTCCACGGCGAACCCGCGCCGGACGACGCTGGCCTCGGTCGAGGACTTCAGCGGGATCCCGGGCGCCCGCCGGGCCGAGCACGTGGCGACCTACGCCACCGAGCTGCCCACCAACACGGCCAACCCGCGCCGCACCCAGCTGATGGTCGCCCCGGTGGTGGCCCCGCGGAGCTGACACCCCGCACGAACCCGGAAGGCGCCGCACTCGCGGCGCCTTCCGGTTTGCTCCCGCCAGGTCGGGCGCAACCGCGCTGAACAGGGGCAAAGCGGTCGGGGGAGGCCCCACGCGATAGCCTGGTCGACGATTGAGCGGGGCCGGGCCCACACGGGCGCGGCGCCCACCAGCGCCCGGGCGCGCCCCGGGCGGCCGACGAAGCGAGGGGTAGCCCAGCCGTGCGCATTGCCAGGTTTTCCGTCCGGGAGGGGAGCCCTGCCGCCGGCACCGTCTCCTTCGGTGTGGTCGAGGGTGACCCGGCGCAGCCCGAGTCCCTCGTGGTTCACGCCCTGGCCGGCCACCCGTTCGGGCAGCCTCAACCCACCGGTGAGAGCTACCGCTTCCAGGACGTGCGGCTGCTCAGCCCGATGCTGCCGAACAAGATCGTCGCGGTCGGCCGCAACTACGCCGCCCACGCGGCGGAGCTCGGCCACGACGTCCCGGACGTCCCGCTGACCTTCTTCAAGCCGTCGACCTCGGTGATCGGCCCGACCGAGTCCATCGCGTACCCGCCGTTCTCCTCCGACGTCCACCACGAGGCCGAACTGGCCGTGGTCATCGGCCGGATGTGCCGCGAGGTCCCGCTGGACCGGGTGCCCGAGGTGATCTTCGGCTACACCTGTGCCAACGACCTCACCGCCCGCGACATCCAGCAGCGCGAGGGCCAGTGGGCCCGCGCCAAGGGCTTCGACACCGCCTGCCCGCTCGGCCCGTGGATCGAGACGGACCTCGACCCGAGCGACCTCGCCGTCACCTGCACGGTCAACGGCGAGCTCCGGCAGGCCGGCCGCACCTCCCAGATGGTCCGCTCGGTCGCCGAGCTGATCGTCCACATCTCCGAGGCCATGACGCTGCTGCCCGGCGACGTCATCCTCACCGGCACTCCCGCTGGGGTGGGCCCCCTCAACGTCGGCGACGCGGTCGCCGTCTCCATCGAAGGCATCGGCACTCTCACCAACAAGGTGATCAAGCGTGGCTAACACTGACCCGAGCGTTCGGGTTCGCTTCTGTCCGTCCCCGACCGGCAACCCGCACGTGGGCCTGGTCCGCACGGCCCTCTTCAACTGGGCCTTCGCCCGCCACAACGGCGGCACGATGGTCTTCCGGATCGAGGACACCGACTCCGCCCGCGACTCCGAGGAGTCGTACCGGCAGCTGCTCGACGCCATGCGCTGGCTCGGCTTCGACTGGGACGAGGGCCCGGAGATCGGCGGCCCGCACGCGCCGTACCGGCAGTCGCAGCGGATGGACATCTACGCGGACGTGGCCCGCCGGCTGCACGAGGCCGGCCACGCCTACCACTGCTACTGCTCCACCGAGGAGCTCGACGCCCGCCGCGAGGCCGCCCGCGCGGCCGGCCGCCCGTCCGGCTACGACGGCCACTGCCGGGAGCTGACGGACGACCAGGTCGCCGTCTACAAGCTGGAGAAGCGCGAGCCGATCCTGCGGTTCCGGATGCCCGACCGCACCATCGCCTTCGACGACCTGGTGCGCGGCACGCTCAGCTTCGAGCCGGAGAACGTGCCCGACTACGGCATCGTCCGGGCCAACGGCGCACCGCTCTACACCCTGGTCAACCCGGTCGACGACGCCCTGATGGGCATCACCCACGTGCTGCGCGGCGAGGACCTGCTCTCCTCGACCCCGCGCCAGATCGCGCTGTACGCGGCGCTCGCCGAGATCGGCGTCGGCGACGGCGGCACCCCGCGCTTCGGCCACCTGCCGTACGTGATGGGCGAGGGCAACAAGAAGCTCTCGAAGCGCGACCCGCAGGCCTCGCTCAACCTGTACCGCGAGCGCGGCTTCATCCCCGAGGGCCTGCTCAACTACCTGTCGCTGCTCGGCTGGTCGCTCTCCGCGGACGACGACATCTTCTCGGTGGAGCAGCTGGTCGAGGCGTTCGACATCGCCGACGTCAACGCCAACCCGGCCCGCTTCGACCTCAAGAAGTGCGAGCACATCAACGCCGAGCACGTGCGCCGGCTGGCCCCGGAGGACTTCGTCCGCCGCCTGGTGCCGTACCTCCAGGCGCCCGGTCTGCTGCCGGCCGAGCCGACCGCCGAGCAGCTGGAGCTGCTGGCCAAGGTGGCACCGCTCGCCCAGGAGCGGATGGTCGTGCTGAGCGAGATCGTCACCATGGCGGGCTTCCTCTTCGTCGACCCGGCGGACTTCACGCTCGACCCGGACGACGCCGCCAAGGTGCTCACCGCCGACGCCCGTCCGGTGCTGGAGGCGAGCATCAAGGCGTTGGAGGAGCTGGCGGACTTCTCGCCCGAGCCGATCCAGGCCGCGCTGCGCGCGGCGCTGGTGGACGGGCTGGGCATCAAGCCCAAGTTCGCCTTCACGCCGCTGCGGGTGGCCGTCACGGGCCGCCGGGTGTCCCCGCCGCTCTTCGAGTCGATGGAGCTGCTCGGGCGCCCCGAGACGCTGCGCCGGCTGACCGCCGCGCTGGCCGCCGTCCCGGCTGCCTGAGCACCGCCACCGGCGGCCGCGGGCCGGGTTCTGACCTGGCCCGCGGCCGCCCCGGCCGCGGCCTGGGCTTATCGATTTTGGACCGGGGCCGGACGTCGGGTAATGTTCTTTCTGCGCCGCCCGGGAGGGAACGGACGAGGGAGCGAAACCCCGTCGGGACCGAGCGAGGGGCGCAACGCCTGAGAAGGGCCCGCAGGGGTTCAACTCTGGTGGGGTATGGTGTAATTGGCAGCACGAGTGATTCTGGTTCATTTAGTCTAGGTTCGAGTCCTGGTACCCCAGCGCAGTACAGGCACTGTCGGCTCCATCGCAGTGCAGGCACCACCGCAGTACAAACAAAGATCCA
>NZ_JBEXYC010000026.1:0-93775 GCF_040630835.1 Kitasatospora sp. NPDC005751 | reverse complement strand
AAGCCCCCGTTGTGTAGCGGCCTAGCACGCTGCCCTCTCACGGCAGTAGCGCCGGTTCGAATCCGGTCGGGGGTACTGATCCCGCAAGGGATCGCCTGGAAAGCCCCCGTTGTGTAGCGGCCTAGCACGCTGCCCTCTCACGGCAGTAGCGCCGGTTCGAATCCGGTCGGGGGTACTGATCCCGCAAGGGATCGCCAGGATGCCCCCGTTGTGTAGCGGCCTAGCACGCTGCCCTCTCACGGCAGTAGCGCCGGTTCGAATCCGGTCGGGGGTACCAGAGCATTAAGCCGGTGGGCTTGCCCATCGGCTGATTGCTTTGTTGGGGTATGGTGTAATTGGCAGCACGAGTGATTCTGGTTCACTTAGTCTAGGTTCGAGTCCTGGTACCCCAGCCAGAAATTAGCAAGGCCCTGGTCCGCCAGGGCCTTTTGTGTTTTCCGCCCGCATTTCCCGGGTGATTCGGAAAAGGGCCCGCGCACCTCGGTGCGCGGGCCCTTTTCGACGTCGGCGGGCAGGGGCGGTCAGCCGCGGCGCAGGGCCTCGGTGAGCCGGTTGGCGGCCTCGATGATGGCCTGGGCGTGCAGCCGGCCCGGGTGGCGGGTCAGGCGCTCGATCGGACCGGAGACGGAGACGGCGGCCACGACCCGGTTGGAGGGGCCGCGCACGGGGGCCGAGACGGACGCCACACCCGGCTCGCGCTCGCCGATCGACTGCGCCCAGCCGCGGCGCCGGACGCCGCTCAGCGCGGTCGCGGTGAACCGGGCGCCCTGGAGGCCCCGGTGGAGCCGCTCGGGCTCCTCCCAGGCGAGCAGGACCTGGGCGGCCGAGCCGGCCTTCATCGGCAGGGTGCTGCCGACCGGGACGGTGTCCCGCAGACCGGAGAGCCGCTCGGCGGCGGCGACGCAGATCCGCATCTCGCCCTGCCGGCGGTAGAGCTGTGCGCTCTCGCCGGTGACGTCGCGCAGATGGGTCAGGACCGGGCCCGCGGTGGCGAGCAGCCGGTCCTCGCCCGCCGCGGCGGAGAGTTCGGAGAGACGGGGGCCGAGGATGAACCGGCCCTGCATGTCCCTGGTGACCAGTCGGTGATGTTCGAGTGCGACGGCGAGCCGGTGGGCCGTGGGCCGCGCCAGACCGGTGGCGGCGACCAGCCCCGCCAACGTGGCGGGGCCCGACTCCAGTGCGCTCAGCACCAGAGCGGCCTTGTCGAGAACGCCGACGCCGCTAGAGTTGTCCATGCCCTAAGACTGCAGTCTCATTCCGCGAGACGCAAGTTCAATCCGGCGAGAAAAGCGCCACTCTGGATGCAGCAGCCCGGGAGACATCCAGAATGCGGCCTCAACAGAGTGTCCGCATGGTGGACACCGATCCGGCGTGCAGGTCACGCGGCGCGCCTCACAGGGCGGCGCAGGCAGTGACCCCGATGAACACGAGAAGGCCGGCAACGCGGCCGGCTGGAGGGAATCCGATGGGACGGACACTCGCAGAGAAGGTCTGGGACGACCACGTCGTCCGGCGCGCGGAGGGCGAGCCCGACCTGCTCTTCATCGACCTGCACCTGCTCCACGAGGTCACCAGCCCGCAGGCCTTCGACGGCCTCCGGCTGGCCGGGCGCACGGTCCGCCGGACCGATCTCACGATCGCGACCGAGGACCACAACACCCCGACCCTGGACATCGACAAGCCGATCGCCGACCCGGTCTCGCGGATCCAGCTGGAGACCCTGCGCCGCAACGCCGCCGAGTTCGGCGTCCGGATCCACTCGCTGGGCGACGTCGAGCAGGGCGTCGTGCACGTGGTCGGCCCGCAGCTCGGGCTGACCCAGCCGGGCACCACCGTGGTCTGCGGCGACTCCCACACCTCCACCCACGGCGCCTTCGGCGCCCTGGCGTTCGGCATCGGCACCAGCCAGGTCGAGCACGTCCTGGCCACCCAGACCCTCCCGCTGGCGCCGTTCAGGACGATGGCGATCACCGTCGAGGGCGAGCTGCCCGAGGGCGTCACGGCCAAGGACCTGATCCTGGCGATCATCACCCGGATCGGCACCGGCGGCGGCCAGGGCTACGTCCTGGAGTACCGCGGCTCGGCCATCCGCAGCCTCTCCATGGAGGCCCGGATGACCATCTGCAACATGTCCATCGAGGCGGGCGCCCGGGCCGGGATGATCGCCCCCGACCAGACCACCTTCGACTACCTGGAGGGCCGTCCGCACGCGCCGAAGGGCGAGGACTGGGACGCCGCGGTCGAGTACTGGAAGACCCTGGGTACCGACGAGGACGCGGTCTTCGACCACGAGATCTTCATCGACGCGACCCAGCTGACCCCGTTCGTCACCTGGGGCACCAACCCGGGCCAGGGCGCGCCGCTCGGCGCCCAGGTGCCGGACCCGGCCTCCTTCGCCGACCCGCAGGAGCGGATCGCCGCCGAGAACGCCCTGAAGTACATGGGCCTGGAGGCCGGCACCCCGCTGCGCGAGGTCGCGGTGGACGCCGTCTTCGTCGGCTCCTGCACCAACGGCCGGATCGAGGACCTGCGGGCCGCCGCGGCCATCCTGGACGGCCGGACCATCGCCGAGGGCGTGCGGATGCTGGTCGTCCCCGGCTCGGTGCGGGTCGCCCTGCAGGCCGTCGAGGAGGGCCTGGACAAGGTGTTCACCGCCGCCGGCGCCGAGTGGCGCCACGCGGGCTGCTCGATGTGCCTGGGCATGAACCCCGACCAGCTGGCCCCCGGCGAGCGCTGCGCGTCCACCTCGAACCGCAACTTCGAGGGCCGTCAGGGCAAGGGCGGCCGCACCCACCTGGTGTCGCCGCAGGTCGCCGCCGCGACCGCGGTGCTCGGCCGACTGGCCGCACCCGCCGATCTCCCGTCCGACGTCGCTGTGGAGGCCTGAGCAGCATGGAGAAGTTCACCACCCACACCGGTCGCGCCGTGCCGCTGCGCCGCAGCAACGTCGACACCGACCAGATCATCCCGGCCCATTGGCTCAAGAAGGTCACTCGTTCCGGTTTCGAGGACGGCCTGTTCGAGGCCTGGCGCAAGGACGAGTCGTTCGTCCTGAACCGGCCCGAGTACCAGGGCGCGACCGTCCTGCTGGCCGGCCCCGAATTCGGCACCGGCTCCTCCCGGGAGCACGCCGTCTGGGCATTGCAGAACTACGGGTTCCACGCGGTCGTCTCGTCCCGCTTCGCCGACATCTTCCGCGGTAACTCGCTGAAGAACGGCCTGCTCACGGTCGTGCTGCCGCAGGAGACGGTGGAGCGGCTCTGGGCGCTGGTGGAGGCCGATCCGACGGCCGGGATCACCGTCGACCTGGAGGCCCGCGAGGTGCGCGCCGAGGGCGTCACGGCCCCGTTCGAGCTGGACGACAATGTCCGTTGGCGGCTGCTGAACGGGCTGGACGACATCAGCATCACCCTGCAGAACGAGCCCGACATCGCGACCTTCGAACAGACCCGGCCCGCCTTCAAGCCGCGTACTCTGCCGGTCGCCTGAGCGGCTCGGGAGAACAAGCATTCTGACGTTCCACCGGATGGTCCGCCTCCCCTCGGGGGGGCGGACCATCCGCCGTTCCGGGCCCGGAGTTACCCCCCGGCGCCGGCCCCCGATTGCCGATTTGGCATTGCCGCAGAGGCCCCGCGCAAGCACAACTGCGGGTAGATGGCACAATCAGTACATGCACCGGCACCATGAACCTCCGTACGCGGGCGGCGAACCCACGTCACCGGAGTCCACGGGCCGGGGATCCGAACGCCGAATTGACGATCGGCCGGACGCCGCCACCTCACCTGCTGAGGGGCCGGACGACCCGGAAGTCGCAGCGCTCTACGCGCTTGTGGCCGAGCGGTTGAAGCAAGCTCACGCCCGCGTGCATGCGCTGAACGTGTCTGCCGATGCAAAGACCGCTCTCACCCGTCAACTCCTGATCGTCACCGAGGCCGCCAAGCGCGATCTTCCGGAGGCGGCAAGGCGGTTGAGTCGCTTTGTGCATGACCTCGACGAGGGGCGCCCGCCCGTCGCCTGAGGTCGCCGACGCGCAAATCCATTGCGACACTAGGGTGATTCGCGCGTTTGGTAATTGAAAGTCCGCAGATACATACCTAACGTGCGAAATGAACGGATGGAATCATCCGGCGCCCGTTTCCGAAGGGGAAGACGTGAACAAGGCTCAGCTTGTCGAAGCGGTGGCCGAGCAGCTGGGCGGTCGCAAGGCTGCCGCAGAGGCCGTCGACGCAGTGCTCGACACCATGGTCCGCGCCGTCGTGGCCGGTGACCGGGTGTCGGTCACCGGTTTTGGCACCTTTGAGAAGGTGGAGCGCTCCGCGCGCTTCGCCCGCAACCCGCAGACCGGCGAGAAGGTCAAGGTCAAGAAGACCTCGGTGCCCCGCTTCCGTCCCGGCCAGGGCTTCAAGGACCTGGTCAGCGGCAGCAAGAAGCTGCCGAAGGAAGGCCCCTCGGTGAAGAAGGCCCCCAAGGGCTCCCTCACCCCGGGCAAGAGCGGTGTCGCCGCGACCCCGGCCGCCAAGCGCGCCGCCACCAAGCGCGCCGCCTCGGCCGCCGCCGCGGCCCCGGCCGCCACCAAGAAGGCCGCTGCCAAGAAGACGGCGACCACGGCCGCCGCCAAGAAGACCACGGCCACCCCCGCCAAGAAGGCGACCGCGACCAAGAAGACCACGGCCGCCGCCGCCAAGAAGACCACGGCCGCCGCGACCAAGAAGACCGCTGCCGCCGCCAAGAAGACGGCGACCACGGCCGCCGCCAAGAAGACCACGGCCACCGCCAAGAAGGCGACCGCCACGGCCAAGAAGACGGCTCCCGCGAAGAAGACCGCCACCCGCAAGACCACCGCGCGCAAGACCAGCGCGAAGTAGTCCTCGGACGGCTCTCCAGGGCCGTGGCGCACCCCCTCCCGGAATTCCGGGTGGTCGGGCCGCCACGGCTCTTCGGTTTTCCGGGGTCGGTCTCGACCCCGGCGCGCGGCTGTGGAGCGGCGCGGGCCCGGTCAGGCCTCGGCGGGGTCCGGGAAGGTCTGCAGCGTCAGGAAGACCACCCGGCGGGCGTCGCCCGCGCCCTCGGTGCGGATCCGCACCCGCTGGCCGGGGCGCAGCAGCCGCAGGCCGCCGGCGTCGAAGGCGGCGGCGTCGAACGGCACCGGGGTCCCGTCGTCGAGCAGCACGGAGCCGGCCCGGGTGGCGGGGTCGAAGGTGAACGCGGTGGCCTGCATGCAAGCAGCATAGCGAGCAGCACCGACAGGCCTCGGGGGCAGCTCGTGGAGGCGGCCCGGCGTGGATGGGGAGTTGCTCCCGCGCCCGTCCGGAGCGGGGGTCAGAGGTGCTCCCGCGCCCGTCCGGAGCGGTTCGCGGCGGGGAGTCCGAGCGCCTGCGCGAGCCGGGCCGACAGGGCGCCGGTGTGCGGGCCGACGCCGAGTGCGAGCGCCGCGCCGAGGTCGGCGCCGGTGTCCACGTCCCGGCGCACCGACTCCACGTCGTCCAGCCGCAGTTCGCGGGCGCCGCCGGCCGCGTGCCGGGCCCGGGAGCCGTCGCCGAAGGCGGGTGCGAGCGGACCGCCGGGGGAGCGGGCCAGCAGCGTGGTGCCCAACCCGGGGGCGTCGGCCAGGAAGGACCGCCCGGCCGGCCGGGCCGCGGCCAGCACCCGGGCCAGTTCGGCCGGGCGCAGGGCCGGCAGGTCGGCGGAGAGCGCGGCCAGCGGGGCGTGCGGGGCGAGCGCCAGCGCGGCCGCCGCGCCGTGCGCCAGCGCGTCGTTGAGGCCGCCGCCCGGTTCGTCGCCGACGACGACCGCGCCCAGCGCGGCCAGCCGCTCGCCGGCGGCGCCGTCCCGGGTGACCACCAGGACGCGGGACACGCCCGGGGTGGCCAGCGCGGCGGTCACGGTGTCCAGGGCGAAGGAGAGCGCCAGGTCCGCGCGGTGCGGCCCGGCGAAGGGTGCCAGCCGGGTCTTCGCCAGGGCGAGCCGCTTGAGCGGCAGCACCAGCGACCAGCCTGCGGTGGGTGCGGGGGGCGCGACGGGCCCGCTGGGGCGTACGGTGTCCTGGGTCATCGGCGTCATTGTGACGCCGGTCCCGGAACCCTCGCCAGGCCGTCCGAACTGTGCGGACGTGCGTTTGGTCACGCCCGCCCGACAGGTTGGCGGGGTTGCTCGACAGCCGCTCCGCGGCCGGGCGAGACTGTTCCGCGCCCTGACCCCCGTCCGACGGGGGTCGCGGGAGGCGAGAGACTGCGGCACCCCGCGTGCCGCACCGGATGAGGAGGACCTGGGGTGGCCCGCCGCTCGTATGCCGGCTTCGGCAACGCCGATTACGGCATCTGGTACCGCTTCGCGGCCGTGCTGGTGAAGCCGGTGACGACCGCGCTGGTGAAGCCGGACTGGCGGGGCTGGGAGCACCTGCCGAAGGAGGGCGGCTTCATCGCCGCCGTCAACCACAACTCGATCATCGACCCGGTGGTCTACGCGCACTGGCAGTACAACAGCGGGCGGCCGCCGCGGATCCTCGGCAAGTCCTCGCTGTTCTCGGTCCCGTTCATCGGCTTCATGCTGCGCAAGACCGGCCAGATCCCGGTGTTCCGCGAGTCGACCGACGCCGCGCACGCGTTCCGGGCGGCTATCGACGCGGTGAACGGTGGCCAGTGCGTCCAGTTCTACCCGGAGGGCACGCTCACCCGGGACCCGGACCTGTGGCCGATGACCGGCAAGAGCGGGGTGGCCCGGGTCGCGCTGATGACCGGTGCGCCGGTGATCCCGGTGGCGCACTGGGGTGCGCACGAGATCATCCCGCCGTACGGCCGGGGCGGCTCGGGGAAGGGCCGGTTCAACCTGTTCCCGCGGCACCGGGTGACGGTGGCGGCCGGGCCGGCCGTGGACCTGAGCAAGTACCAGGGCCAGGAGCTGACCGCCCAGGTGCTCCGGGACGCGACCGAGGACATCATGCGGGCGATCACCGCCGTGCTGGCCGACATCCGCGGCGAGGAGCCGCCGGCCGAGCGCTACGACATGCGCACGGCGGCCCGGCACCGGGCGGAGGCGGCCGCCGCCGAGCGGCAGCGGGCCGCCGGCACGCGCAAGAACAGCACCGAGGAGGCCGGCAAGTGACCCGATGTGCCGTGTTCGGAACGGGTTCCTGGGGGACCGCGTTCGCGATGGTGCTGGCCGACGCGGGCTGCGAGGTCACCCTCTGGGGGCGCCGGCCGGAGCTGGTGGACGCGATCCACACCACCCACGTCAACCCCGACTACCTGCCCGGCGTCCCGCTGCCCGGGTCGGTCCGGGCCACCGTGGACCCGGCGCGGGCCCTGGCCGGCGCCGACTTCGCGGTGCTCGCGGTGCCCTCCCAGACGCTGCGCGAGAACCTCGCCGCCTGGGCCCCGCTGATCGAGCCGCAGACCGTGCTGGTGAGCCTGATGAAGGGCATCGAACTCGGCACCGCCAAGCGGATGAGCGAGGTCATCGCCGAGGTCGCGAAGGTCGGGGCGGAGCGGGTGGCCGTCGTCAGCGGCCCCAACCTGGCCCGGGAGATCGCCAACCGGCAGCCCGCCGCGAGCGTGGTGGCCTGCACCGACGAGGCGGTCGCCAAGCGGCTCCAGGCGGCCTGCCACACGCCGTACTTCCGCCCCTACACCAACACCGACGTGATCGGCTGCGAGCTGGGCGGCGCGGTGAAGAACGTGATCGGCCTGGCGGTCGGCATGGCGGACGGCATGGGCCTCGGCGACAACACCAAGGCCACGCTGATCACCCGGGGCCTGGCCGAGACGACCCGGCTGGGGCTGGCGCTCGGCGCCGACGCGTACACCTTCGCCGGGCTCGCCGGGATGGGCGACCTGGTGGCGACCTGCTCCTCGCCGCTCTCCCGCAACCACACCTTCGGCACCAACCTCGGCCGCGGGATGTCGCTGGCCGAGACCATCGCGGCCACCCGGCAGACCGCGGAGGGCGTCAAGTCCTGCGAGTCCGTGCTCGACCTGGCCCGGCGCAGCGGCGTCGACATGCCGATCGTCGAGGCCGTGGTGGACGTGGTGCACAACGGGCGCCCCACCCAGGAGGCGCTGCGGGCGCTGATGTCGCGCTCGGCCAAGGCCGAGCGGCACTGACCGCGCGACGCCGGGCGACCGGGGCGGTTGACGTCCCGGAAACGGCTCGCACGGTAGTCTCACACCCGATATGAGCATCGAACAGACCCCCCCGAATCCGTCCGCGAAGCCGCGCGTAGCGCTCGTCTTCGGTGGCCGCAGCTCCGAGCACGCCATCTCGGTGTCCACCGCGGGCAGCGTGCTCAGGGCGATCGACCGCGAGAAGTACGACGTGCTGCCCATCGGCATCACCCACGAGGGCCGCTGGGCGCTGGTCAGCGACGATCCGGCCCGGATGGCCATCACCGACGGCCGGCTGCCGGACGTCGCCCAGGTCGCCGAGGCCGTCGACGGCCAGGTCGTGCTGCCGGTCAGCCCGGACAGCCGCGAGGTGGTCTGGAGCGAGCCGGGGGCGGTGCCGAAGGCGCTCGGCGAGGTCGACGTGGTCTTCCCGCTGCTGCACGGCCCCTGGGGCGAGGACGGCACCCTCCAGGGCCTGCTGGAGCTGTCCGGAGTGCCGTACGTCGGCAACGGCGTGCTCTCCAGCGCGGTGGGCATGGACAAGGAGTTCACCAAGCGGGTGCTGGCCTCGCACGGCCTGGGCGTCGGCTCGTACACCATCGTCCGGCCGCGGGAGTGGGAGAGCGAGGCCGGCCGCGCCGCCGTCCGCGAGCGGGTCGGGGAACTCGGTCTGCCGGTGTTCGTGAAGCCCTGCCGGGCCGGCTCCAGCATCGGCATCACCAAGGTCAAGGACCTCGCCGGGCTGGACGCCGCGATCGAGGAGGCCCGCCGGCACGACCCCAAGCTGATCATCGAGGCCGGGGTGTCCGGGCGCGAGATCGAGTGCGGGGTGCTGGAGTTCGAGGACGGCCCGCGCGCCAGCGTCCCGGCCGAGGTCCTGGTCGGCGGCGACTACGAGTTCTACGACTTCGAGGCCAAGTACATCGACTCCTCCGAGGTGCGCATCCCGGCCGAACTCGGTGCGGCCGAGCTCGCCGAGATCCGCCGTCAGGCGGTCGCCGCGTTCGAGGCGCTCGGCTGCGAGGGCCTGGCCCGGGTGGACTTCTTCCTGCTGGACGACGGCAGCTGGATGATCAACGAGGTCAACACCATGCCCGGCTTCACCCCGATCTCGGCCTACCCGAAGATGTGGGAGGCCAGCGGGCTGTCGTACCCGGAGCTGATCGACCGGCTGCTCCAGGCGGCGCTGCGCCGCCCGACCGGGCTGCGCTAGCCGCCCGGGCACCCGCCGCACACCCGCGAAGGGCGGTCCGGGAGCTCCCGGACCGCCCTTCCCGTGCTCTCCGGCCGCTACGGGATGTTGGCCTTCACCACGCCGTTCAGGGCGGAGACCGGGTCGAGCGGATTACTGAAGGCCCCGCCGGGGACGGTCACCTCGACGTACGCCCGGCGCATCGTGGTGATGAACCGGTATCCGCCGTCGTCGAGCTTCTGCGCCCACCAGGTGACGTCGTCGATGGTGGGGGAGAGGTCCTTGGCGTGCTCGCCGTTCAGCGCCTCCGGCCGGTCCACCCCGCAGCGCAGCACGGTGCGCGGCGAGCTGGCCCAGGCGGCCACGTACGGGGAGCCGGGCGACGGGTCCTTGCGGGCGTGGCCGAGCACCTCCTGGGGCAGCGCCGCGGCCAGGTCCCGGCAGTAGCCGGCGGCCCTCCCGGTCGGCTCCGGCACCTCGATCGCCGCGGGCGCGCCCCAGCTGCCGAGCAGCCCCACGACGGTGCAGCTCAGCGCCAGCGGCAGGGCCAGCCACCGGACGGGGGCCGGCAGCGCGGTCAGGAAGCGGGGGACGCGGAGTTCTCGGGCCACCTGCCGATGGTAGCCGGGGCCTACAGGTGGACCACCGGACAGGTGAGGGTGCGGGTGATGCCCTCCACCTGCTGGACCTTGGCCACGACCAGGCGGCCGAGGTCGTCCACCGTCTCGGCCTCGGCCCGCACGATCACGTCGTACGGTCCGGTGACGTCCTCGGCCTGGAGGACACCGGGGATCTCGGAGATGGACCGGGCCACGGCGGTGGCCTTGCCGACCTCGGTCTGGATCAGGATGTATGCCTGTACCACGGGGGGACCTCCCGGCGGCTGGGAACGGGGATCGGCGCCGTGATCGCCCGCTCGGGCGTTCGGGGGTGGGGAACGGACTCACCGGCATTCCGATCACCACGCTACCGCGCAGCGGGCCGGGGAGGGGAGACTTCTGCACCCCCGGAGGGCGTACGCTGCGCGCGGGGGAGCGGGGGGCACCAGTTCCGATTCGGATGGAAACGCGAGAGGACGGCAGATGCAGGGGACCGTGGGCGAGCTCGGCGAGTTCGGACTCATCAGGGAGCTGACGGCCCGGGTACCGCTCACCGACGCGGTCGACCTCGGTCCGGGCGACGACGCCGCGGTGGTGAAGACGCCGGACGGCCGGGTGGTCGCCACCATGGACGTGCTGATCGAGAACCGGCACTTCCGCCGGGACTGGTCGACCGCCTACGACGTGGGCCGCAAGGCCGCCGCCCAGAACCTCGCCGACGTGGCCGCGATGGGCGCGGTGCCGACGGCGATCCTGCTCGGCCTGGTCACCCCCGCCGATCTGCCGACCACCTGGGCCACCGAGCTGATGGACGGGCTGCGCGACGAGTGCCAGGTGGCCGGTGCCACGGTGGTCGGCGGCGACGTGGTGCGCGGCGACGTCATCACCCTCGCCATCACGGCGCTCGGGGATCTCCAGGGGCGCGCACCGGTGACGCGCGCCGGGGCTCAGGTGGGCGACGTGGTCGCCGTCACCGGCTGGCTCGGCTGGTCCGCCGCCGGGCTGACCGTGCTGCAGCGCGGGTTCCGCTCGCCGCGCGCCTTCGTCGAGGCGCACCGCCGGCCCGAGCCGCCGTACCACGCGGGCCCGGCCGGCGCCGAGTTGGGCGCCACCGCGATGGTCGACGTGAGCGACGGGCTGGTGGCCGACCTCGGCCACGTCGCCCGGGCCAGCGCGGTGGACATCGACCTGCGGGCCGCCGACTTCGACGTCCCGGCGCAGATGGCCGATATCGGGCAGGCCGTCGGGGTGGACCCGCTGGTCTGGGTGCTCTCCGGCGGCGAGGACCACGCGATCGTGGCGACCTTCCCGCGCGGGGTCCAACTGCCCGCCCGCTGGCGGGTGGTGGGCGAGGTGACCGGCCGGGCCCGGCCGTCCCGCGGTGGCCGGGTGACGGTGGACGGCGAGCCCTGGGACCGGGTCGGCGGCTGGGACCACTTCGCGGAATGAGCGGAGTGAGCGCGGCGTCGGTCGGCGGGTGGCCGCTGGCGGCCGCGGGCCGGCGCGGGCGCGCGCATCGGCCCGGACGCGCGGGGCGCCCCGGCGAGCGGCGCGCGGGCCCGCGCCGGGGGACGGCGTAGGCTTGCGCTGAACCGGATCCACCTGCTGCTCCTCGGACGCGGGTGGTCTGAACCACTGCGGAGCGGGAGAGCACAGCCACCATGCGCATCGGTGTCCTGACCAGCGGCGGAGACTGCCCCGGGCTCAACGCGGTGATCCGCTCCGTGGTGCACCGGGGAACCGATGTGCACGGTGACGAGATCGTCGGCATCGAGGACGGCTTCCTCGGCCTGATCGAGGGCCGCACCCGGCCGATCTCGCACGACGACGTCACCGGCCTGCTGACCCTCGGCGGCACCATCCTGGGCTCGGCCCGCGTGCAGCGCGACCGGATCGCCTGGGCGGTGGAGAACGCCGAGACCCTCGCCCGGGACATCGGCATCGACGCGCTGATCGCGATCGGCGGCGAGGGCACGCTGACCGCCGCCAAGATGTTCAGCGACGCCGGACTGCCGGTGGTCGGCGTGCCGAAGACCATCGACAACGACATCGACGCGACCGACGTCACCTTCGGGTTCGACACCGCGGTCCATGTCGCGACCGACGCGATCGACCGGCTGAAGACCACCGCCGAATCCCACCAGCGGGTGATGGTGGTGGAGTTGATGGGCCGGCACACCGGCTGGATCACCCTCACCGCCGGAATGGCCGGCGGCGCCCACGGCATCCTGATCCCGGAGAAGCCCTTCGACATCGAGGCGGTCGCCCGGATGGTCGAGGACCGCTTCTCCCGGGGCAAGAAGTTCGCCATCATCGCGGTGGCCGAGGGCTCGGCCCCGATGCCCGGCACGATGCGCTTCGACCACGGCGTCGTCGACCAGTTCGGCCACCGGACCTTCGGCGGGATCGGCAACCGGCTCGCCAACGAGCTGGAGAACCTGCTCGGTAAGGAGGCCCGGCCGGTCATCCTCGGCCACACCCAGCGCGGCGGCACCCCCACCGCCCGGGACCGGGTGCTCGCCACCCGGTTCGGCTGGCACGCGGTGGAGGCCGTCCACAAGGGCGCCTTCGGGCACTTCACCGCGCTGCGCGGCAACGACATCGAGCTGGTGCCGGTCGCCGAGGCGGTCACCCACCTCAAGACCGTGCCGCAGGACCGCTGGGCGGAATCCGAAGCCGTGCTCTGAGGCGGCGCGGGTAGGTTGGGGCCCATGTCCCTCCCGTCTTCCGCCCCCGCTCCCGGCGGCCGCCCCCAGGGCGGCCCCTCCTCCGCACCCCCGCGGGTGCTCACCGTCGCCGGCTCCGACTCCGGCGGCGGCGCCGGCATCCAGGCCGACCTCAAGGCGATGCTGGCCCTCGGCGTCCACGGCATGAGCGTGATCACCGCCGTCACCGCGCAGAACTCGCTCGGTGTCCAGGGCTACTGGGAGCTGCCGGCCGAGGCCGTCCGGGCCCAGTTCCGCAGTGTGGTGGACGACATCGGCGTCCAGGCCGTGAAGACCGGGATGCTCGCCTCGATCGAGCTGGTCGAGACCGTCTCCGAGCTGCTGGCCGGGGTGGACGCCCCGGTGGTGGTCGACCCGGTCGGCGTCTCCAAGCACGGCGACGCGCTGCTGGCCGCCGAGGCCGTCGCCACCGTCCGGGAGCGGCTGCTGCCGGTCGCCACCCTGGCCACGCCCAACCTGCACGAGGTGACGCAGCTCACCGGGCGCACCGTCGAGGACGAGGCGCAGATGCTCGACGCGGCCAAGGCGCTGCTCGACCTCGGGCCGCGCTGGGTCCTGGTGAAGGGCGGGCACCTGGAGGGCGAGGCCGCCGACCTGCTGTACGGCGGGCCGGGGGAGGAGCACTGGTACCGGGCGCCCCGCTACGACAACCGGCACACCCACGGCACCGGCTGCACACTGGCCAGCGCCATCGCCGCCGGGCTGGCCAAGGGCGAACCGCTGCCCGGGGCGGTGGCCTCGGCGAAGGCCTACATCACCGGCGCGATCGCCGGCGGCTTCGCGCTCGGGTCCGGCATCGGCCCGGTGGACCACGCCTGGCGCTGGCGCTGAGCGCACCGGGGCCGCAACGACCACGGGCGGGCCCGAGGGCCCGCCCGTGGCGGCTCCGGGCAGGCCCGGAGAGAGGGGTCGGCACTGGAGAGCCGGGATCCAGAAACAGGAAGCCGGCCCATCCGAGGATGGACCGGCTTACTGGAGGACCGGCTTACCGGTCTGCGCGTCAGCGCGAGACCTTACCGGCCTTGATGCACGAGGTGCAGACGTTGAGCCGCTTCGGCGTCCGCCCAATCACAGCGCGCACCGTCTGAATGTTGGGGTTCCAACGACGGGGGGTACGGCGGTGAGAGTGGGAGATGCTGTTGCCGAAGCCCGGCCCCTTGCCGCAGACGTCGCAGTTGGCAGCCACAGGAGTCACTCCAAGACTTCAGATCATTTACGTTCGAAACCCCGCCAACCCACCGGAGCACTCACGTGAACCAGATCAGATCAATGGGGTGAGCCTGGACTGTTCCAGGCAACCGGAAGAGCATACAACGCTTGCTTCCGTTCAACGAAACTACCACGTCTGCGCAGGTGATCGCCGCGCTCGGCGCTTCCGGCGGCGGCCCCCGGCCCCCGATAACCTGCCGGTACCAACCCTCGCCGTTCAACCTCAGGCCATCACGGCGTCCCATCCGGAGGAGACCTGGTGCTGACCACGCTCGACGCCCCGGCCGTGCGCAGCTGGTGCCAGCTGGCCCTGCGCGCGCTGGGCCAGGCCCGCGAGGAGATCGACGCACTCAACGTCTACCCCGTCCCGGACGGCGACACCGGCACCAACCTCTACCTGACCGTGGAGTCCGCCGCCGCCGCGGTGGAGAGCCGGTTCACCGACCCGGCGGGCGACCCGGCCCCCGGGCTCGCCGAGACCGCCCGGGCGATGGCCCGGGGCGCGCTGGTCGGCGCCCGCGGCAACTCCGGCGTGATCCTCGCCCAGTGGCTGCGCGGCACCGCCGAGCAGCTGGCCCAGGGTGGTGGCGCCGACCAGCTGCGGGCCGCCCTCCAGGGGGCCGCGGACGCCGCCTACCAGGCGGTCGCCGAGCCCGTCGAGGGCACCCTGCTGACCGTCGCCCGGGTGGCCGCCCGGGAGGCGACCCGGGCCGGCGACGGGCTCGGCCAGGTCGCCGACACCGCGTACCGGGCCGCCCGGGACGCGCTGCGGCGCACTCCCGAGCAGCTCTCCGTGCTGGCCGAGGCCGGGGTGGTGGACGCCGGCGGACGCGGCCTGGTCGCCGTCCTCGGGGCGCTCGCCGACGCGGTGGCCGGCCACCAGCCGATGGGCCCGGTCGCGCTGCGCGGTGACGTCCGGCCGGTCGAGAGCTGCCAGGGGCACGTCCGGCCGCCCGGCCCGGGTCACCCCGCCTTCGAGGTGATCTACCTGCTGGACGCCCCCGACGAGGCGCTGCCCGCGCTGCGCGAGCGGCTCGCCGGACTGGGCGACTCCCTGGTGATCGGTGGCGGGGACGGCCTCTGGAACGTGCACGTCCACGTGGACGACGCGGGGGCCGCGGTGGAGGCCGGGCTGGGGGCCGGGCGGCCGCACCAGATCCGGATCACGCACTTCGCCGAGGCCGCCGCCCGGGCCGGGACCGCCGACGACCGCGGCGAGCACGAGGAGCGCACCCGGGTGGTGCTCTCGGTGGTCTCCGGCGCGGGACTGGCCGACCTCTGCGAGCAGGCCGGCGCCGTCGTGCTGCACGCCGACCCGGACCGCCCGCCGGCCAGCGCCGAGCTCGCCGCCGCCGTCCGCCGGGCGGGCGCCCGGGAGGTCGTCCTGCTGCTCAACGACCCCGAGCTGCGGGCCGCCGCCGGGGCCGCCGCCGACCAGCTGCGCGAGGAGGGGGTGCGGATCGCCGTCCTGCCCACCCGGTCACCGGTCCAGGGGCTGGCCGCCCTCGCCGTGCACGAGGCCGGCCGCCGGTTCGACGAGGACGTGGTCGCCATGACCTCGGCGGCCGGCGCCACCCGGTACGCCGAGCTCGCCGTCGCCGAGGGCGAGTCCTGGACGATGGCCGGGGTCTGCCAGGCCGGGGACGTGCTCGGGCTGATCGACGGGGACGTGGCGGTGATCGGCGCCGCCCCGGCCGAGGTCGGCGCCAGCGTGCTCGACCGGATGCTGGGCGCGGGCGGCGAACTCGTCACCCTGATCCTCGGCGACGGCGCGGACGAGGAGCTGGCCGACCGGCTGGTGGCGCACGCCCGGCACCGGCGGCCGGAGGTCGACGCGGTGGTCTTCCACGGCGGGCAGGAGTCCGCGCCGCTGCTCATCGGCGTGGAGTAGCGGTCCGGGCGGCGGGCGCCGCGGTCCGGCCGGGGCGCCGGGCAGCGGGTGGCGCCCGGAATGTCGGTCCGGTGGTGTAAACAAGGGCCTGATGGGCGCTCTCGATGAACCACTGACCAAGCTCGTCGGCGACCGTACCGCCAAGGTGCTCGCCGACAGCCTCAAGCTGCGCACGGTCGGGGACCTGCTGCACCACTATCCGCGCCGCTACGTCGAGCGCGGCCAGCTCACCAGCCTGGACGAGCTGGAGATCGACGAGCACGTCACCGTGCTGGCCCGGATCGAGAAGGTCACCCTGATCCCGTTCCGCGGCCGCAAGGGGGACCGCCTGGAGGTGGTCGTCACCGACGGCCGCAGCCGGCTCTCGCTGGTCTTCTTCAACCAGGGCTGGCGGCAGAAGGAGCTCCGCACCGGCGCCCAGGGCCTGTTCGCCGGCAAGGTCGGCGTCTTCAACCGCACCCGCCAGCTGGTCTCGCCGGACTACCAACTGCTCGACGAGGACACCGGGTCGGACGCGGCGCAGCAGTTCGCCGGCCGGCTGATCCCGGTCTACGGAGCCAGCGCCCAGATGCCCAGCTGGAAGCTGTCCATCTGCGTCGAGACCGCCCTCACCAAGCACCTCTCCGACGTCGGCGAGCCGCTGCCCGCGGAGCTGCGCGAGCGGCACGAACTGATCCCGCTGCCCGAGGCGCTGGAGCTGATCCACCGCCCGCGCGGCCAGGCCGACCGCGAGCGCGCCCAGAGCCGGCTCCGCTGGGACGAGGCCTTCGTCCTCCAGGTCGCGCTCGCCCAGCGCCGGGCCGCCGACTCCGCCCTGCCGGCCAAGCCCCGCGAGCCCCGGGCCGGCGGCCTCCTGGACGCCTTCGACGCCCGGCTCCCGTTCACCCTCACCGACGGCCAGTTGAAGGTCTCCGCCGAGATCGCCGCCGACCTGGCCACCGAACACCCGATGCACCGGCTGCTCCAGGGCGAGGTCGGCTCCGGCAAGACGCTCGTCGCGCTGCGCGCCATGCTCGCGGTGGTCGACGCGGGCGGCCAGGCCGCCCTGCTGGCGCCCACCGAGGTGCTGGCGCAGCAGCACCACCGGTCGATCGTGGAGATGATGGGGGACCTGGCCGAGGGCGGCCTGCTGGGCGGCTCGGACCTCGGCACCCGGGTGGTGCTGCTGACCGGCTCGATGGGCGTCCCGGCCCGCCGCCAGGCGATGCTCGACATGGCCTGCGGGGACGCGGGCATCGCGATCGGCACCCACGCGCTGATCGAGGACAAGGTGCAGTTCCAGGACCTCGGCCTGGTCGTGGTGGACGAGCAGCACCGCTTCGGCGTCGAGCAGCGGGACGCGCTGCGGGCCAAGGGCGAGCAGCCGCCGCACCTGCTGGTGATGACGGCCACGCCGATCCCGCGCACCGTCGCGATGACCGTCTTCGGGGACTTGGAGACGTCGGTGCTGGACCAGTTGCCGGCCGGCCGCTCGCCGATCTCCACCCATGTCGTCCCGGCCCTGGAGAAGCCCAACTTCCTGGCGCGGGCCTGGGAGCGGGTCCGCGAGGAGGTGGCCAAGGGCCACCAGGCGTACGTGGTCTGCCCCCGGATCGGGGACGAGGAGCCCGCCCCCGACGCCAAGAGGAAGCGCCGGTCGGTCCCGGCCGAGGACTTGGAGGAGCTCACCGGCGCGGAGCCCGACGCGGGCGCCGGGAGCGACGACCGGCGCCCCCCGCTGTCGGTCGTCGAGACCGCCGAGAAGCTGCTGAAGGGCCCGCTGGCCGGGCTGCGGGTGGAGATCCTGCACGGCCGGCTGGCGCCCGACGCCAAGGACGAGGTGATGCGCCGGTTCGCGGCCGGCGCGGTGGACGTCCTGGTGGCGACCACGGTGATCGAGGTCGGGGTCAACGTCCCCAACTCCACCGCGATGGTGATCATGGACGCCGACCGCTTCGGCGTCTCCCAGCTGCACCAGTTGCGCGGCCGGGTCGGGCGCGGCAGCGCCGCCGGCCTCTGCCTGCTGGTCAGCGACATGCCGGCGGGCAGCCCGGCCCGGGCCCGGCTGGACGCGGTGGCCGCCACCCTGGACGGCTTCGAGCTGTCCCGGATCGACCTCGAACAGCGGCGCGAGGGCGATGTGCTGGGCCAGGCGCAGTCCGGGGTGAAGTCCTCGCTGAAGGTGCTCTCCGTACTGGAGGACGAGGAGGTCATCGTGACCGCCCGGGCCGAGGCCACCCGGCTGGTCGCCGAGGACCCGGAGCTGGCCGCCCACCCGGACCTGCGCACCGCGCTGGAGAGCCTGCTGGACGCCGACCGCGCGGAGTACCTGGAGAAGGGCTGAGCCCCCCGGGAGCCCGGCCGGCGGGCCGGTGCCCGGGCCGCCCGCCAGGGCTGACCGCCAGGGCTGAATCGTCAGGGCTGACCGCCAGGGCCGATTGTCAGACCCCCGCGAGAGAATGTAGTTGTTCAGGACGCACCCTCAAGGTGCGCACCTGGCACGACACTTGGGGGTCCTGCCATGGCATTCCGTCATCTCAACGAGCTCCCGCTCGGCGACAAGGTCTTCCGGATCGAACTCGCCAGCGACGACGACCGCGAGGTCACCCTCACCCTGACCGGCTGGCGCGAGGGGGCGGCCGCCGCGCCGCTCGCCTCGGGCAAGCTCCGCCTGCCGGTCGAGGACGTCGCCTCGCTGCGGATCGCGCTCAACCGCGCGCTCCGGGCCCTGGCGATCGTCGCCGACGTCTCCGAGCCCATCCCCGACCGTGACGTGCTGCGCGAGCTCTACCCCGGACACGGCGCCCCCTGGGTGCCGCAGCACGAGGAGGAGCTGGTCCGGCGGTTCCACGACAGCGAGACCGTCGCCCGGATCGCCGCCCGCTTCGGCCGCACCCCCGACTCCGTCCGCACCAAGCTGCGCGAGCTCGGGCACGACCCGCGCCGCCCCGAGTTCTGCCCGCCCGACGGCTGCCTCTCGTGGTCCCGCTACGCCTCGCCGGCGCTGCTCGGCGCGGCGATCCCGCCCCAGTCGACGGCGGCCGACGCGAGCTGATCCCGCGGCCCTCGCCGCGACCTTCGCCGCAGCCCTCCGCCGGGGCTGCGGCGAGGGGTTCGGGGCGGCCCTTCGGGCGGGGGCCGTATAGCGTGGGCGGGCAGCGACGAAAGGACCTCCCACCACCATGACCCGCGTCATCGCCGGGGCGGCCGGCGGCCGCCGGCTGGCCGTACCGCCCGGCCGGAGCACCCGCCCGACCTCCGACAAGGCCCGCGAGGCGATGTTCTCCACGCTGGAGGCCCTGCGCGGCACCCTGCACGGGGCCCGGATGCTCGACCTGTTCGGCGGATCGGGCGCGGTCGGCCTGGAGGCGCTGTCCCGCGGCGCCGAGCACGTCCTGCTGGTCGAGGCCGACGGCCAGGCGGCCCGGGTGATCCGGGAGAACGTCCGGACGATCGACCTGCCGGGCGCGGTGGTGGTGGCCTCCCGGGCCGAGAAGGTGATCGCGGGACCGCCCCCGGAGACCCCGTACGACCTGGCCTTCCTCGATCCGCCGTACGCCGTCACCGACGACGAGGTGCGCGAGATGCTGATCACACTCCTGGCCGGGGGCTGGCTCGCGGCCGACGCACTCGTCACCGTGGAGCGCAGCACCCGAGGCGGCGAGTTCGGCTGGCCCGAAGGCTTCGAGGTACTGCGCTCGCGCCGCTACGGCGAGGGCACGCTCTGGTACGGTCGCGCCGCCGCCGAGGGCCGCCCACACTCGTAGCGGGCCGAGGCCCGCAGGACCCGTCACCCCACGAGGGAGCATCCACGCCATGCGCCGCGCCGTCTGCCCCGGATCGTTCGACCCGATCACCAACGGTCATCTCGACATCATCGAGCGGGCCTCGAAGCTGTACGACGTGGTGCACGTCGCGGTCGCGGTGAACCGGAACAAGCAGGGCATGTTCACCATCGAGGAGCGGATCGCGCTGATCGAGGAGACCACCGCCAAGTACGGGAACATCGTGGTCGAGTCGCACCTCGGCCTGTTGGTGGACTTCTGCCGGGAGCGCGGCATCCCCGCGATCGTCAAGGGCCTGCGGGCCGTCAGCGACTTCGACTACGAGCTGCAGATGGCCCAGATGAACCACGGGCTGAGCGGGGTCGAGACGCTCTTCCTGCCGACCTCGCCGACGTACAGCTTCCTGTCGTCGACGCTGGTCAAGGAGGTCGCCTCGTACGGGGGCGACGTCTCGCACCTGCTGCCGGAGACGGTGCACCGCCGGCTGGTCGAGCGGATCGCGCAGCGGAAGGCCCAGTAGCCGCCGGGCCGGAGCCGGGCCGGTCCGTTTCTGCCGATTCGTCACCAGTTGTCCGGGGGCCGGTCCGGCAGCCCGGTCCGGGCGTTGTGACCTCGCCCCGCCGTGGCCGTAAAGTCTGTGTTCCTGCCCTGCGGTGAGGTCCACCGCAGGGCCTGCCTCCGCCGGACCGTCGGCGGCACACGGAAAGACGAAGCCCCGTGGACGTGCAGAACAAGGTCGACGAGATCGTCGCGGCCGTCGAGAACGCCCGCTCGATGCCCATGTCGGCCTCCTGCGTGGTGAACCGAGCCGAACTGGTCGGCCTGCTCCAGGACCTCAGGGCGGCACTGCCCGCCGAGCTGGCCCAGGCCCAGTCGGTGATGGCCGACCACGAGCAGGTGGTCGCCGGAGCCGAGGCGGAGGCCGAGCGGATCATCCAGGGCGCGCACGCCGAGCGCGGCTCGCTGATCTCCGACACCGAAGTGGTCCGCCGGGCCCAGGCCGAGGCGGACCGCATCCTCGCGGAGGCGCGTGCCGAGGTCGAGACCAAGCGCGCCGAGGCCGACGACTACGTGGACAGCAAGCTCGCCAACTTCGAGGTCGTGCTGACCAAGACGCTCGGCGCGGTCGGCCGCGGCCGGACGAAGCTGCGCGGCGACTCCAGCGTCTTCGAGACCCCGTACGAGGGCGAGACCGACGGCGAGGAGTTCCGGCCGCAGCCGCGGATCACCCCGAGCCCCGAGGTCGACGAGTACGTCGATGTGAAGCTCGCCACCCTGGAGAACGTCCTCAGCGCGACGCTGGAGGCGGTCGGCAAGGGCCGCGACAAGCTGCTCGGCAAGGCCCCGATCGACGAGCTGGGTGCCTACCTGGCCGCCGCCGACGAGGCCCAGCAGGCCAAGAACCGCGCCGAGGCGGTGGCGGCGGGCTTCGCCACCGACGCCGACGGCGAGGAGGTGCCGTGGTACCGCGAGGAGGTGCCGCAGCAGCAGACCTGGCCGGAGCAGACCCCGGCCGCGGCCGGCTGGCAGGCGCCCGGCGTCGACCAGTACGCCGCCGCGCAACAGCCGGGCGGCCAGTACGCCGAGGTGTACGGCGGCGGCTTCGACCCGGCGGGCCAGGGCGATCCGTACGGCGGCCAGTACGGCTACGGGCAGCAGCAACACCAGCAGCAGCACCAGCAGGGGTACCCGGCCGCGCAGGAGCAGGGCGGCTACGGCTATCCGCAGCAGCAGCAGGGCTACGCCGCGCAGCAGTACGACGCCTACGGCTACCCGCAGCAGCCCGCCAACCCGCCGGCCGTCCCGCAGCAGCCGGGCCTGGACGAGACCAGCTTCTTCGACACCAGCATGATCGACATGACCAGGCTCCGGGAGCTCGGCGGCCGCTGAGCCCGCTCGCCCTCCGTGGGCGAAGTTGGGCCTGGCGGGAGACTCCGGTAGTCTGACCACTCCGGCCTCTCCGTGTCGGGCCGTCGGTCTGCCCGCGCATCGTCCGGTGAGCAGCACCGCGCATCAGTTTTCTCAGGAAGTCAGGACACCTTGAACCGCCTCGACCACCGCGACCCACTCGTGTTCGACACGCACGAGCTCGGCCGTCGCCCGGGCTCGCTGCGCAAGGTGTCCCGCACCCTGGAGGCCCCCGAGGGCCTCGGGATCATCGATGTGATCGGTGTCCCGGAGAAGAGCGAACTGCGGCTGGAGCTCCGCCTGGAGTCGGTGGTCGAGGGCGTGCTGGTGACCGGCACCGCCGAGGCCGTGATCGAGGGCGAGTGCGTGCGGTGCCTGGAGCCGGTCGAGGACGACCTCGACGTGGACTTCCAGGAGCTGTACTACTACCCGGAGTCCGACGAGCGTCACCGTGCCCGCACCGCCGGGACGGACGACCTCGACGAGGACTCGGAAGATGAGACTTACCGTCTGGAGGGCGATTTCTTCGACCTCCAGCCGGTGCTGCGTGACGCGGTGGTGCTCGCACTGCCGCTGCAGCCGGTGTGCCAGGAAGACTGCCTGGGCCTGTGCTCCGAGTGCGGAGCGCGCCTGAGCGACGACCCGGCGCACCACCACGACGCCGCCGACCCCAGGTGGGCGGCTCTGCAGGGACTCTCCGCCGCCCCCGGCGACGAGGGTGACGGAATCAAGAACAGCGACACCCGTGAGGGTGCCGCCGAGAACCAGGAGAAGTAGCCGTGGCTGTTCCGAAGCGGAAGATGTCGCGCAGCAACACGCGCCACCGCCGTTCCAACTGGAAGGCCGTCGTTCCGGCCCTCGTGGCGTGCGACAGCTGCCACGAGCCGAAGCTCGGCCACATCGCGTGCCCGAGCTGCGGCACGTACAACCGTCGCCAGGTCCTCTCGGTCTGATCGGCGGGGTGTACGGATCGATGTCGGACAGTAACTCTTCCCGCAAGGCGACCATCGCCCCGAAGGCTTCTTCGGGCGGCGGAAAGGCCGGCGGGCCGGCTTCGACCGAATACGACGTCCTGGAAGGGCGCCTCGGGTACACGCTCGAGCGCGCCCTTCTGGTGCGTGCCCTGACCCACCGCTCGTTCGCGTACGAGAACGGCGGGCTGCCCACCAACGAGCGCCTGGAGTTCCTCGGCGACTCGGTGCTGGGCCTGGTGGTGACCGACACCCTCTACCGCGTCCACCCGGACGTCCCGGAGGGCACGCTCGCCAAGCTGCGCGCCGCGGTGGTCAACTCCCGCGCGCTCGCCGACGTCGGCCGTGGCCTGGAGCTCGGGACGTTCATCCGGCTCGGCAAGGGCGAGGAGGGCACCGGCGGCCGCGACAAGTCGTCGATCCTCGCCGACACCGTCGAGGCCGTGATCGGCGCCGTCTACCTGGACCAGGGCCTGGACGCGGCCACCGAGTTCGTCCACCGCCTCTTCGACCCGCTGATCGAGGAGTCCTCCCAGCTGGGCGCGGGCCTGGACTGGAAGACCAGCCTCCAGGAGCTCACCGCCTCGGTGGGCATCGGAGTGCCGGAGTACGTGGTCGAGGAGTCCGGTCCGGACCACGAGAAGACTTTCACCGCCGCGGCCCGGGTGGCCGGCGAGGACTTCGGCAGCGGCGTCGGCCGCTCGAAGAAGGAAGCCGAGCAGAAGGCCGCGGAGAGCGCCTGGCGGGCGATCAAGGAGAAGTACGCCGACCGCCTGCCCGCCGGCGCCTGAGCACGCAGTACTCTTCCTCCTGCATGTTTCAGTCGCAGGAGGCTTGTTTCCCGTGCCCGAACTCCCCGAGGTAGAGGTCGTCCGCCGAGGTCTGGCGAACTGGGTCGCCGGGCGGACCGTCGCCGCCGTCGACGTGCTGCACCCGCGGGCCGTGCGCCGCCAGCCGGCCGGTGCGGCCGACTTCACCGCGCGGCTGACCGGGGCCACGCTCGGCGCCGCGCAGCGTCGCGGCAAGTACCTCTGGGTGCCGCTGTCCACCGCGGCCGACGGCTCGCCGGTCGGCGGGTTCTCGCTGATCGGTCACCTGGGGATGAGCGGCCAACTGCTCGTCCAGGACCCGTCGGTGCCCGACGAGAAGCACCTGCGGGTGCGGCTGCGGTTCACCGACGGCGGCCGGGAGCTGCGCTTCGTCGACCAGCGGACCTTCGGCGGGCTGGCCGTCGAGGAGGCCGAGGAGGGTGACCCGGAGGGCACCCCGCTCTCCATCGCGCACATCGCCCGGGACCCGCTCGACCCCCGCTTCGACGACGCCGCCTTCGTGGCCGCGCTGCGGGCCAGGCGCACCACGGTCAAGCGGGCGCTGCTGGACCAGACGCTGATCAGCGGGGTCGGCAACATCTACGCGGACGAGGCGCTCTGGCGCTCCCGGCTGCACTACGACCGCCCGACCACGGCGCTGACCCGTCCGCAGGCCGCCGTCCTGCTGGCCCACGCGCGGGACGTGATGACGGCCGCCCTCGCGGTCGGCGGCACCAGCTTCGACAGCCTCTACGTCAACGTGAACGGCGAGAGCGGGTACTTCTCCCGGGACCTCGACGCCTACGGCCGCGAGGACGAGCCGTGCCGCCGCTGCGGCACCCCGATCCGCCGGGCCGCCTGGATGAACCGCTCCAGTTACTTCTGCCCCCGCTGCCAGCGCGTCCCGCGCGCCCGCAGCGGGGCCTGAGCCCGGGCGGCCCCGCTCCGGGGCCACCCGGCGCTACCGCTTGGTGAGTTCGGGCTGCGGCTGGTCGGACCCGGCCGGGCCGTGGGTGTCCTGGCCGAAGTAGGCGACGCCGACCGCCGAGACCACGGCGAGCAGGAAGCCGACCGCGCCGAGCCAGGCCAGGCCCTCCTTGGAGGAGTCGCCGAGCCAGAGGACGCCGACGGCGCCGGGCAGCACCGTCTCACCGACCACCAGGGCGGCGGTCGCGCCGTTCACCGAGCCGATCTGCAGGGCCACGGTGTGCACGTACATCCCGCCGATGCCGCCGACCAGGATCGCGTACAGGGCGGGGTCGGAGAGCAGCGCGCCGAGGTCGAACGGCTCGACGCCGTTGAGGATCCGCACGCCGACGCCGAGCGCGCCGAAGCCGAGGCCGGAGAGCAGACCGGCGACGATCGCGCCGTTGGCGCCCATCCGCCGCACCAGCAGGGCGCCGCCGACCAGCAGCACGGTGGTGATCAGCAGCAGCCACCAGTGGAAGGACATCTCCACGTGGTGGCCGCCCTCCGGCCCGGCGGAGACGGCCAGCAGCACCAGCGCCGAGCAGAGCACGCCGATCGACGCCCACTCCAGCTGCTTGAGCCGGATGCCGAGCAGCTTGATGCTCAGCACCGCGGTGATCACCAGATTGGCGCTGATGATGGTCTGGGAGAGGAACAGCGGCAGCAGTCGCGCGGCCAGGGCGCCGAGTCCGAACCCGATGAAGTCGAGGACGGTGCCCAGGATGAACTCCCAGGTGACGGCTGCCTTCGCGGTGGAGGCGAGGCTGGGCCCGCCGTGTGCGGTGACCCCGGCCGAGCCGCTGCCCGCGGCGGCGGCCTCCTCCCGGGCGGAGCGACGTGATCCGACGGCCTGCAGGACCGAACCGGTGCCGTAGCAGGCGGAGGCCGCCACGGCGGTGACGAGGCCGATGAACACCCAGATGCTCCGATCGGGAGAAGAGGTCAGGAGTAGGTAAGGGGGCCGAGGCCCGGCCACCACTATGCCTGGTCGGGGGAGAGGGTCCGATCGGCCGTCGAGCGCTCCTCGACCACCCGTGGACCCGCCGGGACGGACGACCGGGCCGACGGCCGGGTTCCCGCCGCGGCCCGTCTCCGGGGCGGCCGGGGGAAACATCATCCGCGAGGAGGGGAGTGACCCCGGCGGACGGTGGGGGTGCGCGGGGCCGCCCGTACGCGAAGGGGATGCCCTGTCGACGTGGCGGGAGGGGTAGCGTCGATGGCATGAGAACCCTCGCTCGACGACGCTCCCGGAGTGCCGGGCTGTCGGCCCTGGTGGCGCTGCTGCTCGGGCTGCTGCTCGTGCTGGCCCCGGCGGCCGCCGCGGCCGGCGGGCTGGACGACGCCACCGCCGCGCTCAAGCAGGGCCGGGTCTACGTCGACCCGGCGATGACCGGCCGGTTCAGCCAGGGCCAGGCCGACGCCCTGACCGAGAAGATCCGCAAGGCCGACAAGCCGATCTTCATCGCGGTGGTCCCGGCGGCGGACCCGTACGGCGCGCGTACGGTCTTCTCCGACCTGCAGACCAAGGTCGGCATCACCGGTGTCTACGGCATCTGGCGCGGTGACCGGTTCCTGGCCCAGTCCGACAAGGCCGCGCTGGCCACCACGAGCGCCGAGCGCATCGCGGGCGCGTCCGCGCGCTCGCACCCGGGCGACGTCGACGCGACCCTGAACGACTTCGTCGACACCGCCGCGCCCCAGGTGAAGGGGCACGGGGCGAACAGCGGCTCCGGCGGCTTCTCGGTGGCGGCGGTCGTCGTCCCGCTGGCCCTGCTGGCACTGGCCGGGGCCGGGGTGTTCCTGCTCTTCCGCCGCTCGAAGAAGCGCAAGGAGGAGCGGCGCCGGGCCGAACTGGCGCAGCTGCGCCGGGTGGTGGACGAGGACATCACCGCGTTCGGCGAGGAGCTGGACCGGCTCGACTTCAGCCCGGGCGCCCCGGACGCCGACGACGTCCAGCGGGCCGACTACACGCACGCCCTGGACTCCTACGAGCGGGCCAAGCGCAGCATGGACGAGGCGAAGGGGCCGGAGGACGTCAAGCCGGTCACCGAGGCACTGGAGGACGGCCGGTTCGCGCTGGCCACCCTGGACGCCCGGCGCGCGAAGCGGCCGCTGCCCGAGCGCCGGCCGCCGTGCTTCTTCGACCCGCGGCACGGCCCGTCCGTGCGGGACGCCGACTGGGCACCGGCCGGCGGCGCGGCGCGCACCGTCCCGGTCTGCCGGGCGGACGCCGACCGGCTGGCCACCGGGCAGGACCCGGAGATCCGGACCGTGCCGACCGAGCACGGCCCGCAGCCGTACTGGAACGCCGGCCCGGCGTACGGCCCGTGGGCGGGCGGCTACTTCGGCGGCTTCGGCGGCGGCGGGCTGCTGCCCGGCCTGCTGGTCGGCACCATGCTCGGCTCGATGATGAGCTCCCCGGCCTACGGGGCCGGCTACGACGGCGGCTCCGGCTACGACGGCGGCGACTTCTCCGGCGCCGACTTCGATTCCGGTGACTTCGACGGCGGCTTCGACGGTGGCGGGGGCGACTTCGGCGGCGGTGGCGGCTTCGACGGTGGCGGCGGCTTCGACGGTGGCGGCGGTGACTTCGGCGGGGGCTTCTGACCCCGGCGGCGTGACGACCGGGCCCGCGGCCCCCGCCGGTGGACGGCGGGGGCCTTGGGCCCTGCCGGT
The DNA here is from genome assembly GCF_040630835.1 of Kitasatospora sp. NPDC005751. Lineage (NCBI taxonomy): Bacteria > Bacillati > Actinomycetota > Actinomycetes > Kitasatosporales > Streptomycetaceae > Kitasatospora > Kitasatospora sp. NPDC005751. The sequence continues at coordinate 66,962 of NZ_JBEXYC010000026.1, read as the reverse complement.
GGTGCGCCCGAGGAGGTTTGAGAACGCAACCCTGTGTGGCAGGCTGGTGGTGTGACCTCCCACACGCCTTCGGCCCCGCCCGCCCTCCCCGGCCGGCCCTGCTCGATCGCCGCCGCGCTCCACGTGGTCGGCGAGAAGTGGGCCCTGCTCGCCGTCCGCGAGCTGTTCTACGGCAACCACCGCTTCGACCGGATCGCCCGCAACACCGGCGCTCCGCGCGACCGGCTCACCGCCCGGCTGCGCGCGCTGGAGGAGGCGGGCGTGGTCGAGCGCCGCGCCTACAGCGAGCGGCCGCCGCGCTACGAGTACCACCTGACCGAGGCCGGCCGCGACCTCGCCCCGCTCACCCACGCCCTGCTCGGCTGGGGCGACCGCTGGCTGCTCCCCGAGCCGCCGGTGAGCTTCGAGCACAGCCCCGAGGGGCACGAGCCGCACCCCTACGACCCGGCCTGGGTCTGCCGCACCTGCGGCGAGGAGGGCCGGCGCGGGGACCTCCGGGCGGAGATCCACAGTCCGGACTGGACGATGGCCGGCCCCACGGCGCCGTAGCGCGGCCCGCGATCCGGCCCGATAGGGTCGGGGCCATGCACGGTCGCGACGCCCACAGTGATGAACCGGTCCGGGTGACCGCCTGGGTGCGGGGCAAGGTCCAGCAGGTCGGCTTCCGGTGGTGGACCAGGGCGCGGGCGCTGGACATCGGGCTGACCGGCTACGCCAGCAACCTCGGCGACGGCCGGGTGCAGGTGGTGGCCGAGGGACTCGCGGCCGACTGCGAGCATCTGCTGGCGCTGCTGCGCGGCCCGGACACGCCCGGCCGCGTCAGCGGGGTGACGGAGATCTGGACGGCCGCCGGAACCGGCTACCCGGGTTTCGAGATCCGCTGACCGGGGCCCCGCGCGCCGTGGCGGACGGGCCGGGGTCCGCCCCCGTGAAATGATCGGCGGCCTTCGGTGTCATACGGTTGCCATCTGGGCAGACTCGTGGTTGACTCCGCATCGAACGATGATCCACGAGCGACTGGTGGACCGGCCCGAGATCCCCCCTGGTGTGACCACACCGCCAGGCAGGTGACAGGGGCGCGGTAGCGTGCGGTGATCGTGTTGACCCTTTCCGTCTTTGGTGAGACGCTGGAAGCCCGCGCACACGACCGCGTTTACCCGGTAGGCGCACGCCCTCGTGGGCCCAGCTCACGGTGGTTGTGCCGTAGTGCCCAGCCAGCACTGCCGGTGGCGCGACGCGCGTGCGTCCCCCTTCCCCCTAGACCTGTACCGTTCCGGTTCGGTCACTCAGCGTGGAGGACCATTCATCATGGCAAAGGCGCTTCTCGGGTACGTCGGCGGCCCCGACCCGCGAATGCTCACCGAGGTGCGACGGCTTCAGCAGCGTGTCCAGGATCTTGAGTCCGAGCTCCTTCGGATGCAGGCCGAGAACGACGCGCTCACCGCTGTCGCTGACGAGCACTCGCTGCTCAACAGCATCGATCTGGATCAGCGGGAGCCGGCTCTCACCTGAGTCCCGCCCGGTCCTCGCAGATCGACGCAGCAGTGCACTGAGCCGCCCCGATAAGGGACGCAGCTTGCAAGGGGCGCCCTGAGTGGCGTCCCTTCGTCGTGTCCGGGCACCGTCGGCGCCGGTCCGTCCGGATACAGTCGCCGCTGGGGCCCTGGCGAGCGACGAGGAGAGCGGCGCGTGCACCTGAAGAGTCTGACCCTGCGCGGGTTCAAGTCCTTCGCCTCCGCCACCACCCTGCGGTTCGAGCCCGGGATCACCTGCGTGGTCGGTCCCAACGGCTCCGGCAAGTCCAACGTCGTCGACGCGCTCTCCTGGGTGATGGGGGAGCAGGGCGCCAAGTCGCTGCGCGGCGGCAAGATGGAGGACGTCATCTTCGCCGGGACGAGCGGGCGCGCCCCGCTCGGCCGCGCCGAGGTCAGCCTCACCATCGACAACTCCGACGGCGCGCTGCCGATCGAGTACGCCGAGGTGACCATCACCCGGACGATGTTCCGCAACGGCGGCAGCGAGTACGCGCTCAACGGCGACACCTGCCGGCTGCTGGACATCCAGGAGCTGCTCTCCGACTCCGGCATCGGCCGCGAGATGCACGTCATCGTCGGGCAGGGACAGCTCGACTCCGTGCTGCACGCCGACCCGATGGGCCGCCGCGCCTTCATCGAGGAGGCGGCCGGCGTCCTCAAGCACCGCAAGCGCAAGGAGAAGGCGCTGCGGAAGCTGGACGCGATGCAGGTCAACCTCAACCGGGTGCAGGACCTGGTCGCCGAACTGCGGCGCCAGCTCGGACCGCTGGGCCGGCAGGCGAAGATCGCCCGGCGTGCGGCCGGCATCCAGGCCGAACTGCGCGACGCCCGGCTCCGGCTGCTCGCCGACGACCTGCTCGCGCTGCGCACCGCCGTCGAGGCCGAGGTCGCCGACGAACTGGCGCTGAAGCTGCGCCGCTCCACCGTCGAACAGGAGCTGTCCCGGGCGATCCAGCGGGAGGCCGTCCTGGAGGCGCAGGTCCAGCAGCTCGGTCCGGGCCTGGAGGCGGCCCGGCAGACCTGGTACCGGCTCTCCGCCCTGGCCGAGCGGACCCGCGGCACCGTCGGGCTGGCCGAGGCCGGGGCCCGGCACGCGGCCGCCGGGGGAGCGGTCGAGGAGCGGCGCGGCCGGGACCCGGAAGAGCTGGAGCGCGAGGCCGAGCACGTCCGGGAGGAGGAGGCCGCCCTGGCCGAGGCTCTGGAGGAGGCCCGCTACGCGCTCGCCGAGGCGGTCGAGTCCCGGGGTGAGCTGGAGCGGGAACTCGCCGCGGAAGAACGGCGGTTGAAGGACGCCGCCCGGGCCATCGCGGACCGCCGCGAAGGGCTGGCCCGGCTGCAGGGGCAGGCCGCGGCCGCCCGGTCCAAAGCCGGCGCCGCCGAGGCCGAGATCGGCCGGCTCACCGAGGCCAGGGACGAGGCACTGCTGCGCGCCGAGGCCGCCCGGACCGCCTACGAGGAGCTGCGGGAGCAGGTCGACGCCTCGGCGGGGGACGACGAACGGGCCGAGGCCGCCCACGAGGCGGCCCGTGCGCGGCTCGCCGCCGTCGAACGCGAGCTGGCCGGTGCCCGCGAGGCCGCCGGCGCCGCCGAACGCGAGCGGGCCGGGCTGACCGCGCGGCACGACGCCCTGGCGCTCGGGCTGCGCCGCAAGGACGGCACCGGCGCGCTGCTGGCGGCAGCCGACCGGCTGACCGGGCTGCTCGGCCCGGCGGCCACGCTGCTGCGGATCGCGCCCGGGCACGAGAGCGCCGTCGCGGCCGCCCTCGGCGCCGCCGCGGACGCGGTGGCGGTCGACTCGCCCGGCACGGCGGCCGACGCCCTGCGCCTGCTGCGCGCGGCGGACGCCGGCCGGGCCGCGCTGCTCATCGCCGGCGCGCCCGAGCCGGCCGCGCCGACGCCGCCGTTGCCGCCCACCGCCCGCTGGGCCGCCGAACTGGTCGACGGCCCGGCCCCGTTGCTGCCGGCCGCGCGGGCCCTGCTGGCCGGCGTCGCCGTGGTCGGCTCGCTCGACGAGGCGGTGCGGCTGGTGACGGAGCACCCGGCGGTGACCGCGGTCACCGCCGAGGGTGACCGGCTCGGCGCGGGCTTCGCGTACGGCGGCGCGGGCGGTGCGCCGAGCCTGCTGGAGACCCAGGCGGCGGTCGACGAGACCGCCCGGGCGATCGGCGAACTGGACCTCCGCTGCGCCGAGTCGGCCGAACGGCTGGCCGAACTCACCGAACTCCGGGGGGAGTCGGCCGCCGGGCTGGAGCAACTGGCCACCACCCGGCGGAAGGCGGAGCGCGAGCGGGCCGAGGTGGCCGGCGCACTCGGCCGGCTCGGCGGGCAGTCCCGGGCGGCCGCCGGCGAGGCCGAACGGCTCGCGGCCGCGGCCGGTCGCGCCGAGCAGGGGCTGGCCGACCTGCTCGACACCGCCGAGGAGCTGGCCGGACGGCTCGCGGCCGCCGAGGAGTCGGCCGACGCGGGGGAGGACGAACCCGACGCCGCGGAACAGCAGCGGTTGGCCACGGCCGCCACCGGCGCCCGGCAGGCCGAGCTGGAGGCCCGGCTCGCCGTGCGGACGCACGAGGAGCGGGTGCGCGCCCTCGCCGGGCGGGCCGACCAGCTCGACCGGGCCGCGCGGACCGAGCGCGAGGCGCGCGCCCGCGCCGCCGAGCGCCGGGAGCGCGCCGAGCACGACGCCCGGGTGGCGAACGCCGTCGCGGCCGGCGCCCGACAGCTGCTGGCCTGCCTGGAGGTGTCGCTGGCCCGCGCCGACGCCGGACGGGCCGCCGTCGAGCAGGCGCGCGCCGAGCGGGAGGCGCAGCTGCGGGAGCACCGCGAGCACGGCCGCGAACTCAAGGCCGAGCTGGACAAGTTGGTCGACGCCGGGCACCGGGACGAGGTGCTGCGCGCCGAGAAGCGGCTGCGGATCGAGCAGCTGGAGTCCCGGGCGCTGGAGGAGTTCGGCATCGAGGGCGGTGAGCTGCTCGCCTCGTACGGGCCGGACCGGCTCGTCCCGGCGCCGGCACCCGAGGACGGCGGGGAGCCCGGCGAGCCGCGGCCGTACGACCGGGCCGAGCAGGAGAAGCGGCTGCGGGCCGCCGAGAAGGCCTACCAGCAGCTCGGCAAGGTCAACCCGCTGGCGCTGGAGGAGTTCGCGGCGCTGGAGGAGCGGCACACCTTCCTCGGGGAGCAGCTGGACGACCTCAAGCGGAGCCGGCGCGACCTGCTGGACATCGTCAAGGACGTGGACGAGCGGGTCGAGCAGCTGTTCAGTTCGGCGTACCACGACACCGCCGCCCAGTTCGAGGGCGTCTTCTCCCGGCTCTTCCCCGGCGGCGAGGGGCGGCTGGTGCTGACCGATCCGGACAACATGCTGACCACGGGGGTCGAGGTGGAGGCCAGGCCGCCGGGCAAGAAGGTCAAGCGGCTCTCGCTGCTCTCCGGCGGCGAGCGCTCGCTGACCGCGGTGGCGCTGCTGGTGTCGATCTTCAAGGCCCGGCCCAGCCCGTTCTACGTGATGGACGAGGTGGAGGCGGCGCTGGACGAGACCAACCTGCGCCGGCTGGTCGGGATCATGGAGGAGCTGAGGGAGAGCTCCCAGCTGATCGTGATCACCCACCAGAAGCTGACCATGGAGTCCGCCGACGCCCTCTACGGCGTGACCATGAAGGGCGACGGCATCTCCCAGGTGATCAGCCAGCGGCTGCGGGAGGGGGCGCCCCCGGCCCGTCGGCGCAGGCCGCTCGCGCAGCCGGCCGGGCAGCGGGAGGCGGCCGCCGCCGCCCGTCCGACCGGGTGATCCACCGGCCGACGCCGGGGCAGCTGCCCGTGGGCGACCCGATCACGGATACTGGACGGGTTGTGACTCCTCCCCCTCGCGCGCGAGGGGGCTTCTGATTCAGCCGCTTGACGACCTCATGACGGCCAAGCCCCGACCGGTGCCGGACGGCACCGCGTCGGCGTAAGGGAGGCGGCGACGCCCCGTGCGTCGGTGACCGAAGGATCACTCTGTCGTGGGATCCCGAGAAGGAGATTGATGTGGAATACGTGATCCTTGCCGTTGTCATCGCCGTGCTGGCCGTCGGCGCGGTCGCCGGCCTGGTCGTCTCCGGCAGACGACGCCGGGAGCTCCCCCCGAAGGCGCGGCCGCCGGTCATCACGCCGCCCGGGACCCCGCGGGAGCCCCAGGTCGGTGAGGAGGCCGCGCCGCCGACCGAGGAGCCGCGGCGCACCGTCGAGGAGGTCGAGCTCCCCGAGGCGGAGGCGGCCCCGGAGGCTCCCGAGGCGGTCGAGGCCGAGCAGACGCCGGCCCTCGAAGTCCCCGAGCCCACCGCCGGCCGGCTGGTCCGGCTGCGCTCCCGGCTCTCGCGCTCGCAGAACTCGCTCGGCAAGGGCCTCCTGTCGCTGCTCTCCCGCGAGCACCTCGACGAGGACACCTGGGAGGAGATCGAGGACACCCTGCTGACCGCCGACGTCGGCGTCGCCCCCACCCAGGAGCTGGTCGAGCGGCTGCGCACCCGGGTGAAGGTGCTCGGCACCCGCACCCCGGACGAGCTGCGCGCCCTGCTGCGCGAGGAGCTGGTCGAGCTGGTCGGCAAGGACGCCGACCGCACGGTGCACTCCACCAAGCACGAGGCCGGCCCGGCCGTCGTCCTGGTGGTCGGCGTCAACGGCGTCGGCAAGACCACCACCACCGGCAAGCTGGCCCGGGTGCTGGTCGCCGACGGCCGCTCGGTGGTGCTCGGCGCGGCCGACACCTTCCGTGCCGCCGCCGCCGACCAGCTGCAGACCTGGGGCGAGCGGGTCGGGGCGCGGACCGTCCGCGGCCCGGAGGGCGGGGACCCGGCCTCGGTCGCGTTCGACGCGGTCAAGGAGGGCATCGCCGAGGGCGCCGACACCGTGCTGGTGGACACCGCCGGCCGGCTGCACACCAAGACCGGCCTGATGGACGAGCTGGGCAAGGTCAAGCGGGTCGTGGAGAAGCACGGCCCGGTGGACGAGGTGCTGCTGGTGCTGGACGCCACCACCGGCCAGAACGGTCTGATCCAGGCCCGGGTCTTCGCCGAGGTGGTCGACATCACCGGCATCGTGCTCACCAAGCTGGACGGCACCGCCAAGGGCGGCATCGTGGTCGCGGTGCAGCGGGAGCTGGGTGTCCCGGTCAAGCTGATCGGGCTCGGCGAGGGCGCCGACGACCTGGCGCCGTTCGAGGCGGGTGCGTTCGTGGACGCGCTGATCGGGGACTGAGCCCCGGCCGCTGTCGGAGGAAGGGTCCGCTCCGGTCGGGGCGGGCCCTTCGGCGTGTCCCGGCGTCTTCCGGGGCGGCGCGGTGGGGGAGCGGGCGGCGGTCCCTCGGGGCCGGCGGGCGGGGTGGTTACGAGGCGAGCCAGGCGGGCTCGGCGCTGCGCTCGCGCCCGCGGTGGCAGGCGTAGGCGAGGGTGCCGAGCAGCAACCGGGCCTCGGGCGGGCAGCCGGCGTTGTCACGGGTGGGCCGGCGCAGCCAGCGGACCGGGCCCAGACCGCCGAGCACGGTCGGCGGCGCGGCGACGTAGCTGCCCTCGCCGTGGCAGGTGAGGTCGAGCGCGGCGTCGTCCCAGCCCATCCGGTACAGCAGGTCGGGCAGCCGCCGGGCGGTGCCGGCGGCGACCAGGAACTGCAGCCGGCCGGTGGGCGAGGCCAGCACCGGGCCGACCTGGGTGCCCATCCGCTCCAGCCGGACCAGCGCCTGGAGGCCGGCCTGCTCGGGGACGTCCAGGACGTCGAAGGCGCGGCCGGTGGGGAACAGGACGGAGACGTTCGTACCGGTGCGGTCCGCCGGTGCGCCGCCGGGGGCCGGATGCAGACCGGGCGCGGCGCAGCGGGCGGCACCGCAGTGGCAGCGGGCCGCGGCCGCCGGGCCGGCCTGGTTGCCGACGGTGACCGCCCAGCCCCAGCGGCCGGTGTACTCCGCGGCCGCCCGGGACGCGGTCACCCGGGTGCGGCGGCGTGCGCTCAGCGGGGCCAACCGCAGGTGCCCCAGTCGAAGTTCGCCGAACAGGTTGTCCATGCCTCCCCCAACAGGTTCTCGTTGCCGATGGTTACGGGATGGTGACTTTGTGTTGATTGTCCGTTGCGTCGTGCGTGGTGCGGGAGCGGCGCGCAGCGCATGGCGTGCGCCTGTTCCGGCCCTGCGCCTCGGGCGCCGCCTTGTGGGGGGCGGTGCCCGTGCCGGATCGTCGTGTCCACGAGGCGGCCGTCTACCGGGGTGGGCGGCAAACTCGCCTGGGGCTGCCGTGGGTTGCAGGTGAGGGCCCGTGGTGCCGGTGGGGACTTGGCAGCCCGCATATGCCGGACCGCCGGGACTATCCAGTGAAGCGTGTGCGGTCTTGGATCGGTTCACTCCTGGGGGTGGCGAAAGGTGGCGTTTCGCCAGGGCCGCTCCCCGGGACCGTGTGCGGGGCGTTACGTTCAGCACGCAGACATCGTCGGGGAGTCCGCTTCCGGCCCTGTGGGGGCGGGAGTTGGGGGATCTGACGGCTCGTCCGCGAGGATGGCACACCAGTGCGACGAGTGGTCCGACCAGCGGTCTCGACAGCACCTCGGGTACGGAAGAGAAGCAGCACGTCTGGCAACAGCCCGCAACCGTCGGGCGGTCACGATCGGGGCCCGCAGGGGCCGGGCGGGATGGGGACGTTCCCATGGCAGAGAAGCAACCCAATGAGAAGCTGACCACGTGGTTCGCCCGCAGCGGCTGGTCCAAGGGCGAACTGGCCCGCCAGGTCAACCGCCGGGCCCGCCAGATCGGCGCCCACCACGTGTCCACCGACACCTCGCGGGTGCGGCGCTGGCTCGACGGGGAGCAGCCCCGCGAGCCCATCCCGAAGATCATGTCGGAGCTCTTCTCCGAACGCTTCGGCTCCGTGGTCTCCATCGAGGACCTCGGGCTGCGGGCCGCCATCCCGGTCTCCACCGTCGGCGGCGGCGTCGACCTGCCGTGGAGCGCCCCGCAGACCGTCCAGCTGATCAGCGACTACTCGCGCAGCGACCTGATGCTGAACCGGCGGGGCTTCCTGGGCACCTCGCTCGCCATGACGGCCGGCGCCGCGCTGATCGAGCCGATGCAGCGCTGGCTCGCCCCCGGCCCGAACGGCGCGCCCACCCCGATCCTGACCGCCGCCAACGGCGGCGAGCCGTTCACCGGCCGGCTCTCCGAGCCCGAGCTGGAACTGCTGGAGCAGACCACCGTCATGTTCCGGCAGTGGGACGCGCAGAACGGCGGCGGGCTGCGCCGCAAGGCCGTCGTCGGCCAGCTGCACGAGGTCACCGACCTGCTCCAGGAGACCTACCCCGAGCAGACCACCCGGCGGCTGTTCCGGCTCACCGCCGAGCTGGCCCACCTGGCCGGCTGGATGTCCTACGACGTCGGCATGCACCCCAGCGCGCAGAAGTACTACGTGCTGGCCCTGCACGCCGCCAAGGAGGCCGGCGACCGCCCGTTCGGCGCGCTGATCCTCACCGACATGAGCCGCCAGATGATCCACCTCAACCGCGGCGAGGACGCCCTGGAGCTGATCCACCTGGCCCAGTACGGCAGCCGGGACACCGCCACCCCGCGCCAGCAGGCCCTGCTGTACGCGATGGAGGCGCGCGCCTACGCCACCATCGGCGAGGTGAACCGCTGCGCCCGGGCGGTCCGGCTGGCCGAGGACACCTTCACCGACATCCGCGAGGGCGACGGCGACCCGGACTGGCTGAAGTTCTTCTCGCCGGCCGAGCTGAACGCCGAGAACGCGCACTCCTTCCGCGACCTCGCCTACCACTCGGACCGGGCCGAGCTGTACGCCTCGATGTCCGCCCCGGTCATGGAGCGGGCGGTCGACCTCTTCCGCCAGGACGGCGACCACGTCCGCTCCTACGCCTTCAACCTGATCGGCATGGCCAGCGTGCACCTGCTGCAGCGTGAGCCCGAGCAGGCCGTGGTGATGGCCGAGCAGGCGGTGGAGATCGCCACCAAGGTGCGCTCCGAGCGGCTCAACTCCAGGGTCCGCAAGACCACCGAGGCCGCCGCCGCCCGGTACGGCGGGGTGGACGCGATCAGCCGGCTCAAGGAGCGGGTGGTCCAGGACATCCCGGAGTACGTCTCGGTGGTCTGACCCGCACCGGCGTCCGCCCCCAGCCTTCCCAGCCCCCGGCCCCCAGCCCCCACCGACCGTGACGGCCGCCGCCGCCACGGTCGGTGGTGTGTCCGGCACCGCGCGTGCCGCGGGGCGGCACGGTAACCCACCGGGCCCGGCGGCAGGGCCGTGGTTCACGTAGGCGTAACCCGCGCGTCGCCGTCGTCACGGTCGCGAAACACCGGGTCGCATCGGTCGAAACCCGACTTCGGCACGCTCCTCCCATCGCCGACACCCCGGGTGGCACGGGACAGGTATCCCGGGTGTGGAGCGGCTTCCATTCATGAGGAGACGCCGATGCCGGACGGCTTCAGCGCGGGCGATACCGCCTTCGTGCTCATTTGCGCGGCCCTGGTCATGGTGATGACCCCCGGGCTGGCCTTCTTCTACGGGGGCATGGTCAGGGCCAAGAGCACACTCAACATGCTGGCGATGAGCTTCCTCTCGCTGGGCATCGTCAGCGTGCTCTGGGTCCTCTACGGGTACTCGCTCAGCTTCGGCCCCGACGCCGGCGCCGGGCTGATCGGCAACCTGGACTTCCTCGGGATGCACGGGGTCGGGCTGAACGACCTGACCGGGACCATCCCGGTCACCGCGTTCTCCGCCTTCCAGCTGATGTTCGCGATCATCACCCCGGCCCTGATCAGCGGGGCCGTCGCGGACCGCGCCAAGTTCACCGCCTGGGGCCTGTTCATCGCCCTCTGGGTGACCATCGTCTACTTCCCGGTCGCGCACTGGGTCTTCTTCTTCGACGGCGGCAACGGCGGCTGGCTCGGTGACCGCAACGGCGTGATCGACTTCGCCGGCGGCACCGCCGTGCACATCAACGCGGGCGTCGCGGGCCTGGCGCTCTGCCTGGTGCTGGGCAAGCGGGTCGGCTTCCGGAAGGACCCGATGCGCCCGCACAGCCTGCCGCTGGTCATGCTCGGCTCCGGGCTGCTCTGGTTCGGCTGGTTCGGCTTCAACGCGGGCTCGGCGCTGGCCGCCAACGGTGTCGCCGCGATGGCCTTCGTCAACACCCAGGTGGCCACGGCGGCCGCGCTGCTCGGCTGGCTGATCTACGAGAAGCTGCGGCACGGCGCGTTCACCACGCTGGGCGCCGCCTCCGGCGCGGTGGCCGGTCTGGTCGCCATCACCCCCGCGTGCGGTTCGGTCAGCCCGCTCGGTGCGGTCGCGATCGGCCTGATCGCCGGCGCCGTCTGCGCCGCGGCGATCAGCCTCAAGTACCGCTTCGGCTTCGACGACTCGCTCGACGTGGTCGGCGTGCACGCGGTCGGCGGTGCCATCGGCTCCCTGCTGGTCGGCCTCTTCGCCACCGGCACCGTCGGCCAGACCGCCAAGGGCCTGTTCTACGGCGGTGGCCTGGAGCAGCTCGGCAAGCAGGCGATGGGCGTGGCCGTGGTCGCCGCCTACTCCTTCGTCGTCTCCTGGCTGCTGGCCAAGGCGATCGACAGCACGGTCGGGTTCCGGGTCGCCGAGGAGGTCGAGGTGGCCGGCATCGACCAGGCCGAGCACGCCGAGTCCGCCTACGACTTCAGCGCGCTGGGGGCCGGTCCGGCCAGGATGGCCGCCGCGGTGGTCGCCGAGTCCACCTCCGGGCCCGCCGCCAGGGCCGCCGGGAAGAACACCGAGAAGACCGGGGTCGACGCCTGATGAAGCTCATCACCGCAGTCATCAAGCCGCACCGCCTGGACGACGTGAAGGCCGCCCTGCAGGCCTTCGGGGTGCACGGGCTGACCGTCACCGAGGCGAGCGGTTACGGCCGCCAGCGAGGTCACACCGAGGTCTACCGGGGCGCGGAGTACACCGTGGACCTGGTACCCAAGGTCAGAATCGAGGTCCTGGTCGAGGACGACGACGCCGACCAGCTGATCGACGTCCTGGTGAAGGCCGCCCGGACCGGCAAGATCGGCGACGGCAAGGTCTGGAGCGTCCCGGTCGAGACCGCCGTGCGGGTCCGGACCGGTGAGCGCGGCCCCGACGCCCTCTGACCAGGACCCCTTCCTCCAGGACAGGGCCTAGCATTCAGCACGATCCCGCCGGCGGGCCCGTGACCACCCCGTGGTCGCGGGTCCGCTGACGGCGTATCAGCGCTCCTCGCGCGAATCGGCGTTCCTCGCGCGACCGGGCGCCGCCCGCTCGACCAGCGCGCGCTCAGACCGGACGACGACGGACGGGGACCCCCGATGACCACGCAGCCCGACCCGCCCTCCCGGCCCGCCGCCGGGCCCGTGACTCCCCCCGAGCGCCCGTCCGGGGACGACGGCCCGCCCGACCACGGCGCCGCCCGGGCCCGACTGCTGGACACGCCCGGCCTCGTCAGCACCGCCCGCCGCACCGCGCTGGCCGCGCTCACCGACGAGTGGCTGGCCGGACTGCTGGCGGCGGCCGGTGCCCCGGCCGGCGTCGCCCTGGTCGCGGTCGGCGGCTACGGGCGCGGCGAACTCTCCCCGCGCAGCGACCTCGACGTCCTGCTGCTGCACGACGGTCCGCTCGACCCGGAACTGCCCGAACGCATCTGGTACCCGGTCTGGGACGCCGGCGCCTCGCTCGACCACTCCGTCCGCACCCTCGCCGAGGCCCGGACCGTCGCCGCCGACGACCTCAAGGCCCAGCTCGGCCTGCTCGACGCCCGGCACATCGCCGGCGACCGGGAGCTCACCGCCGGGCTGCGCTCCGTCGTGCTCGCCGACTGGCGCGCCGGCGCCCCGAACCGCCTGCCCGAGCTGCGCGAACTCGGCCGCGAGCGGGCCGAGCGCCACGGCGAGCTCTCCTTCCTGCTGGAGCCGGACCTCAAGGAGGCCCGCGGCGGCCTGCGCGACGTGGTCGCGCTCAACGCGATCGCCGCCACCTGGCTGGCCGACGCCCCGCGCGACGGCCTGGACGCCGCCGCCCTGCGGCTGGCGGACGTGCGGGACGCGCTGCACCTGGTCACCGGCCGGGCCACCGAGCGGCTCAGCCTCCAGGACCAGGACCAGGTCGCCGAACGGCTCGGCGTACTGGACGCCGACACCCTGCTGCGCCAGGTGTACGAGGCCGCGCGGACCATCGCCTACGCGAGTGACGTCACCTGGCGGGCGGTGGACCGGGTGCTGGCCGCCAGGACCACCCGGGGCCGGCGCTCCTCCCGGCTCTCCTTCCCGTTCACCGGCACCGGTCGGGGCGGCGGCGCGGTGGCCCGCGGCGCCGTCCAGCGCCGACCGCTCGCCGAGGGCGTCGTCGAGCAGGACGGCGAGGCGGTGCTCGCCCAGGGGGCCCGCCCGGCCGCCGACCCGGTGCTGCCGCTGCGCGCGGCGGCCGCGGCGGCCCAGAACGGGCTCACCATCTCCTACGCGACGGTCCGCCGGCTGGCCGCCGAGTGCCGCCCGCTGCCGGTGCCCTGGCCGGACGAGGCGCGCGAGCAACTGGTCACCCTGCTCGGCGCCGGGGAGGCCTGCCTGCCGGTCTGGGAGGCGCTGGAGGCGGAGGGGCTGATCACCCGGCTGCTGCCGGACTGGGAGCGCGTGCGCTGCCGTCCGCAGCGCAACGCGGTGCACCGCTGGACGGTCGACCGGCACCTGGTGGAGACGGCCGTGCGGGCCGCCGCGATGACCCGCCGGGTGGCCCGGCCGGACCTCCTGCTGGTCGCGGCGCTGCTGCACGACATCGGCAAGGGCTGGCCCGGCGACCACAGCGAGGCGGGCGAGGTGATCGTCCGCGACGTGGCCGCCCGGATGGGCTTCGACCACGAGTCCGTGGAGACCCTCGCCGTGCTGGTCCGCCACCACCTGACGCTGGTGGAGACCGCGACGCGGCGGGATCCGGACGACCCCGCCACCGTGGAGGCGATCACCAAGGTGGTCGCCACCCTGCCGCAGCTGGAGCTGCTGCACGCGCTGACCGAGGCCGACGCGACCGCCACCGGCCCGGCCGCCTGGAGCCGCTGGCGGGCCTCGCTGGTGGAGGGCCTGGCGGCCCGGGCCGCCGACCGGCTGGCCGGCGCGTACCCGTCGCCCGACCCGGGCCGGTGGGGCTCTCACGCCGGGGAGGCGGCGCCGACCGCCGAACAGGAGCGGCTCGCCGTCGAGGCCGCCCGGACGGGCGGTCCGGCGCTCTCGCTGCTGGCCCAGGCCGACGGGGACGACCAGCCGGGCACCGAGCCGATGGGCGTGCGGCTGACCCTCGCCGTGCCCGACCGGCAGGGTCTGCTCGGCACGGTCGCCGGGGTGCTGGCCCTGCACCGGCTGACCGTCCGCTCGGCGGGCCTGCGCGAGCTGGACCCGATCGGCGCCGGCCCGGTCCTGCTGCTGTCCTGGACGGTGGCCGCCGAGTTCGGCGAGCTGCCCGAGGCGGCCCGGCTCCGGGCCGACCTGCGCCGGGCGCTGGACGGCTCGCTGGACGTCTCGCGGCGGCTCGCCGAGCGCGACGCGGCAGCCCCGCGCCGGCGCGGCATCCCCACCCCGCCACCGGTGGTCGCCGTGGCGCCCGAGGTGGCCTCGGCGACGGCGACGGTGCTGGAGGTGCGCGCCCATGACGCCCCCGGCCTGCTGCACCGGATCGGCCGGGCCCTGGACGGCGCCGGCGTCCGGGTCCGGACGGCACACGTCAGCACGCTCGGGGCGGAGGCCGTGGACTCCTTCTACCTGACCGACCAGGCGGGCCGGCCGCTCTCCGGCCGGCGGGCCGGGGAGGTGGCGCAGGCCGTCCGGGCGGCGCTGGGCTGACCGGGCCCCGACGCCCGCCGGGGCCCCGTCGCCGCCCTCGCGGGGCGGCCGCGGGGCCTGCGGGCGGCCGTCGGAGCCGCCCGCTCCGGGCGCCCCCGGGCCGGTTCGTCCGGGGGTGGAGACCGTTGCCAGGGCGGCCGGATACCCTTGGGGGCGACGACCGTACTGATCCCGATGCCGCAGAGGACCCGCGACGACGTGTTCGACACCCTTTCCGATCGCCTCGCAGCGACGTTCAAGAACCTCCGGGGCAAGGGCCGCCTCAGCGAGGCGGACATCGACGCCACCACCCGCGAGATCCGCATCGCGCTGCTGGAGGCGGACGTCGCGCTGCCGGTCGTGCGGGCCTTCATCAAGCAGGTCAAGGAGCGCGCCCTCGGCGCCGAGGTCTCCGGCGCGCTGAACCCCGCCCAGCAGATCATCAAGATCGTCAACGAGGAGCTCATCGCGATCCTCGGCGGCGAGACCCGCCGGGTGAGGTTCGCCAAGAGCGGCCCCACGGTGATCATGCTCGCCGGCCTCCAGGGCGCCGGTAAGACCACCCTCGCCGGCAAGCTCGGCCACTGGCTGAAGCAGCAGAAGCACACCCCGCTGCTGGTCGCCTGCGACCTCCAGCGCCCCAACGCCGTCAACCAGCTCCAGGTGGTCGCGGAGCGCGCGGGCGTGGCCTTCTACGGCCCGCAGCCGGGCAACGGCGTCGGCGACCCGGTGCAGGTCGCCCGCGACTCGATCGAGTACGCCAAGCAGAAGCAGTACGACGTCGTCGTCGTCGACACCGCCGGCCGTCTGGGCATCGACGCCGAGCTGATGCAGCAGGCCGCCGACATCCGGGCCGCGGTGAACCCGGACGAGGTCCTGTTCGTCGTCGACGCGATGATCGGCCAGGACGCGGTCACCACCGCGCAGGCCTTCCTCGACGGTGTCGACTTCACCGGTGTGGTGTTGTCCAAGCTCGACGGCGACGCCCGCGGTGGCGCCGCCCTGTCGGTCGCGCACGTCACCGGCCGGCAGATCATGTTCGCCTCCAACGGCGAGAAGGTCGACGACTTCGACGCCTTCCACCCGGACCGGATGGCCTCGCGCATCCTCGGCATGGGCGACATGCTCTCGCTGATCGAGAAGGCCGAGCAGACCTTCTCGCAGGCCGAGGCCGAGAAGATCGCCTCCAAGCTGCAGGGCGGCGGCAAGGACTTCACGCTCGACGACTTCCTGGACCAGCTGGAGCAGGTCCGGAAGATGGGCTCGATCTCCAAGCTGCTGGGCATGCTGCCCGGCATGGGCCAGATCCGCGACCAGATCAACAACATCGACGACAAGGACGTCGACCGCGTCGGCGCGATCATCAAGTCGATGACCCCGGCCGAGCGGACCGACCCCAAGCTCATCAACGGCTCGCGCCGGCTGCGCATCGCCAAGGGTTCGGGCGTCCAGGTCGGCGAGGTCAACAACCTGGTCGAGCGGTTCTTCGAGGCCCGCAAGATGATGTCGGCGATGGCCTCCGGCAAGGGCATCCCCGGTATGCCGGGGATCCCGGGCATGGGCGGCGGCTCGAAGAAGTCCGCCAAGAAGGCCCCGGCCGCCAAGGGCAAGCGCAAGAGCGGCAACCCGCTGAAGCGCGCGCAGGAGGAGGCCGCGGCGGCCGAGCGCCGCGCGCTCGGCCCGGGCGCCGGCCAGCCGCCGGCCCAGGGCGGCGCCTTCGGCCTCGGCGCGGGCAAGGGCCCGTCCGACTTCGAGCTGCCCAAGGAGTTCAAGGACCTGCTGTAGGTCCTGTTGCAGGTCCTGCCGCGGTTCCCGCGGCACCGGCCCGCCCCCGGCACCGTCCGGGGCCGCCGTCGGCGTCCGAACGGCCCGCCACCCGGGGTATCCGGGTGGCGGGCCGTTCACATGTCCGATGATGGTGGGGTGAGAGTGACGATCAGGGCCCCACGGGCCGACGACGAGGTTCCGTACGCCGAGGCCGTCCGCCGGTCCGCCGAGCACATCGGGCGGTGGAACCCGGTCGAGCCGAACGGGCTCCCCGATCTCCTGGAGCGCCAGGGCGCCGGTCTGCGCACCTTCCTGATCGTCGATCAGGCCACCGGTGGGCTGGTCGGCAAGGTGAACGTCGCCAACATCGTGATGGGCCGGTTCTGCAACGGCGCGCTCGGCTACGACTCGTACGTGCCGTTCGCCGGGACCGGCCGGATGAGCGAGGGCATGCGGCTGGTGCTGGACCGCTGCTTCGCCCCGCAGACGGCCGGCGGTCTCGGCCTGCACCGGTTGGAGATCAACGTGCAGCCGGACAACGCGCGTTCGATCGGGCTGGCCAAGCGGCTCGGCTTCCGGCACGAGGGGTACACGCCCCGGATGCTGTTCCTGAGCGGCGCCTGGCGGGACCACGAGCGGTTCGCGCTGACCGCCGAGGAGTGGCCCGGCGCGGGGGAGTAGCGCGGCGCGGGGCGGGAGAGCGGCGCGGGGGGAGCGGCGCGGCTGGCGGGTGTCCGGGGCGACCCGGGTGCCCGTGGTGCGGCCGTGCGGGCGCGGCGTTGCGGCTGTCTCACCCGGATGAATGTCCGTACTGTCCGACAGGTGACCGATCCCGTACCGCCGCGCCGGACCCCCGACCAGCCCTGGCGCTCCGAGGGTGCCCCACCCCCGCAGCCGCCCCGTCGCAAGATGCCCGGCGGCTGGATCGGCCTCGTGCTCACCGCCCTCGTGGTGTTCCTGATCACCGACCTGCTGCTGTCCTTCTTCGGCAACGCCGGCGCGACGACGATCTCCTACACGGAGTTCAACAACCAGCTCAACAACGGCAACGTCACCAAGATCTACTCCAAGGGCGACTCCATCGAGGGCACCCTCAAGAACGCGGCGCCCAAGCCGGACGGCGGCAAGGGCGACTACACCGAGTTCGACACCCAGCGCCCGTCCTTCGCGGGCGACAGCCTCTGGACCACCCTCCAGCAGCAGGGCGTCGAGGTCACCGCCAAGCCGGTGGTCCAGCAGCGCAGCTTCCTCGCCAACCTGCTGATCTCGCTCGCCCCGATGCTCCTGCTGATCCTGATCTGGGTGCTGCTGGCCCGCCGGATGGCCGGCGGCATGGGCGGCGGCCCGCTCGGCCGCAAGGCCCCGCCCAAGCCGGTCACCGCCGAGCAGGGCAAGCGCACCACCTTCGCCGACGTGGCCGGCATCGACGAGGTCGAGGCCGAACTCGCCGAGGTGGTCGACTTCCTGAAGAACCCGCAGCACTACCGGCGGCTCGGCGCCAAGATGCCGCGCGGGGTGCTGCTCGCCGGTCCGCCCGGCACCGGCAAGACCCTGCTCGCCCGGGCCGTCGCCGGCGAGGCCGACGTGCCGTTCTTCTCCGCCTCGGCCTCGGAGTTCATCGAGATGATCGTCGGCGTCGGCGCCGGCCGGGTCCGGGAGCTGTTCGCGGAGGCCCGCAAGGTCGCCCCCGCGATCGTCTTCATCGACGAGATCGACACCATCGGCCGCCAGCGCGGCGGCAGCGGCGGCATGGGCGGCCACGACGAGCGCGAGCAGACGCTCAACCAGATCCTCACCGAGATGGACGGCTTCACCGGCTCCGAGGGCGTCATCGTCATCGCCGCCACCAATCGGGCGGACGTCCTCGACCCGGCCCTGCTGCGCCCCGGCCGCTTCGACCGGCGGATCACCGTCAGCCCGCCGGACCGCGACGGCCGCGCGGCCATCCTGCGGATCCACACCCGGGCCGTCCCGCTGGCCGGGGACACCGATCTCCACCAGCTGGCCAAGGTCACCCCCGGCATGACCGGCGCCGAGCTGGCGAACCTGGTCAACGAGGCCGCCCTGCTGGCCGTCAAGCGCAAGCAGGACGCGGTGGGGGAACGGGACCTCTCGGACGCGCTGGAGAAGGTCCAGCTGGGCGCCGTCCGGCCGCTGGTCATGCCGCAGGCCGAGCGGGAGCGCACGGCGTACCACGAGAGCGGCCACGCCCTGCTCGGCATGCTCCAGCCCGGCGCCGACCCGGTCCGCAAGATCACCATCGTGCCGCGCGGCCGCGCCCTCGGCGTCACCCTGTCCACCCCCGAGACCGACCGCTACTCGTACACCGAGCCCTACCTGCGCGGCCGGATCATCGGCGCGCTCGGTGGGATGGCCGCCGAGCAGGTGGTCTACGGGGTGATCACCACCGGTGCGGAGAGCGACCTGGAGCAGGTCACCAACATCGCCCGGGGGATGGCCGGCCGCTGGGGGATGAGCGAGCGGGTCGGCCGGCTCACCGCCGTCCCCTCCGACCCGCAGGGCGCGTACGGGCTCTCCGCGGCGCCGACCACGCTGGACGCGGTCGACGAGGAGGCCCGGCGGATCGTCGCCGAGTGCTACGAGGAGGCGGTGCGGCTGCTGACCGAGCAGCGGGCCAGGCTGGACGCGCTGGCGGCCGCGCTGCTGGAGGCCGAGACGCTGGACGAGGAGGCGGCGTACCGGGCCGCCGGGGTGCCCCGGAAGGCGCTCGACCAGGCGTGAGCCGGCCGACCGGGGGCGTCCGCGATGGCTGCGGGCGCCCCCGGTCCGGCTCCGGTGGTGGTGCGGTGCGGCGGCTGGGCTGTCCGGTGGCGCGGCTCGGCTGTTCGCTGTTCGCTGTTCGGCTGTTCGGCTGTTCGGCTGTTCGGCTGTTCGGCGGCTCGGCGGCTCGGTGGTGCCGTGGTGCGGTTCTGCCGCGCCGTGGGCCACGCGGTCGCTCGCCGGTCGCTCCGGGGCCGGTCGGGCTACCGCGGCTGGTCGGCGATCAGGTACCGGAACACGTTCTCCATCCGGACCGAGCCGTCCGGCCGCAGGTACGGCTGCAGCGCCTCCTCCAGCTCCTTCGCCACCAGCGACAGCCCGGAGAAGTCCGCCGCCGCGTCGTAGAGGCCGGTGGAGAGCAGTCCGCGCACCGCGCTGTCCAGGTCCGGATAGGCGAACGGGCAGCTCACCCGGCCGCTGCCGGCCGGGCGCAGGCGGGCCGGCCCGAGCAGGTCCTCCAGGGCGCCGGGCGTGCTCAGCCCGAACGGGTCGCGTGCGGTGGTGCGCCCCGCCATCCGCCGGGCCACGTCCAGGACCGCCGCGCTCTCGCAGCGCTCCGGCGGGCCCCAGGCGGCCAGCACCACGTGCCCGCCGCGCAGCGTCAGCCGGGCCGCGTCGGTCACCACGCGCTGCGGATCGGCGGCCCCCGGCAGCTGCTCGAAAACCGTGACCAGCGAATAGGCCGAGCGGGGGACCTCCGCCGGTGGCCGGGCGCCCGCGCCCACCTTCAGCCGACGGTCCCGCGCCAGCTCGCGCAGCTCGTCGTGCGGCTCCAGACCGGCGACCTGGGCGCCCCGCCCGGCGGCCAGCAGCAGCGCCAGGCCGGAGCGGCAGCCCAGGCCGAGCACGCTGCTCGCCGGGCCGACCTCCAGCCGGGCGTAGACCGCCTCGTAGAGCGGTACCAGCATGCGTTCCTGGATCTCCGCCCAGTCGCGCGCCCGCGCGGGCCACGCCCCCGCGGCCCGCCGGTCGTGCGGATGTGCGCCTGTGGGTCGTACGGTCGTGCCGGTCGTTCGAGCTGAAGCCATCGCGGCCTCCCATCCGGTCCTTCGGTGTCCTGCTACGGCTCCCCCAAAGTCCCGCCCCACTCCAGCGAACAGCGGCTCGGGCGCGGCGTCCAGAGGGGTGCAGGGTGGTGCGCGCGTGTCGCGGTCGTGCGCCCCCTGGCGGAACCGGGGCGCCCTTCGGCCGCCGGGCGGCCCGGGCACCGTCCCGGCCCGGGCGGGAAGGGGACGGCTTGCGCGCGAACCGGTTCCGTGGAACGGATTCGAAGTCAGGCCCCTTGTCCCCGTACCATTCGCCCCATGGCAAAGGCACCCGTTCTCACCCCCCAGGCGGACGACTTCCCGCGCTGGTACCAGGACCTCATCAACAAGGCCGAGCTGGCCGACAACGGTCCGGTGCGCGGCACCATGGTCATCCGACCGTACGGCTACGGCCTGTGGGAGCGGATGCAGCAGGAGATGGACGCCCGCATCAAGAAGGCAGGCGCGCAGAACGCCTACTTCCCGATGTTCATCCCGCAGTCCTACCTGACCAAGGAAGCGGAGCACGTCGAGGGCTTCGCCCCCGAGCTCGCCGTGGTCACCCACGGCGGCGGCAAGCAGCTGGACGAGCCGGTCGTCGTCCGGCCGACCTCCGAGACCATCATCAACGAGTACTTCTCGAAGTGGGTGCAGAGCCACCGCGACCTGCCCCTGCTGATCAACCAGTGGGCCAACGTGGTCCGCTGGGAGCTGCGTCCGCGGGTCTTCCTGCGGACCACCGAGTTCCTCTGGCAGGAGGGCCACACCGCCCACGCCACGTACGAGGACGCCCGCGAGTACGCCTCGATGATCCACACCCAGGTCTACGGCGACTTCATGACCAACGTGCTCGGCATCGACGTCGTGCTCGGCCGCAAGACCGCCAAGGAGCGCTTCGCCGGCGCGATCAACACCCTCACCCTCGAAGGCATGATGGGCGACGGCAAGGCGCTGCAGATGGGCACCAGCCACGAGCTGGGCCAGAACTTCGCCAAGGCGTTCAACACCACCTACCAGCTCCAGGGCGCCGAGCGCGAGTACGTCTGGCAGACCTCCTGGGGCGTCTCGACCCGTATGGTCGGCGGCCTGATCATGTCCCACGGCGACGACAACGGCCTGCGGGTGCCCCCGCGCCTGGCCGCCGTCCAGGCCGTCGTCCTCGCCATCAAGGGCGACGACGCGGTCATCGCCAAGGTGCGCGAGATCGGCGCCCGGCTGGAGGCCGTCGGCATCCGCGTGGTCGTCGACGACCGCACCGACACCCCGTTCGGCCGCCGCGCCGTGGACTGGGAGCTCAAGGGCGTGCCGCTGCGCATCGAGGTCGGCCCGCGCGACCTGGAGAACGGCACCGCGATGCTGGCCCGCCGCATCCCCGGCGGCAAGGAGCCGGTCTCGATCGACGCGCTGGCCGAGCTGCTCCCGGGTGTCCTGGAGGAGGACCAGGCGCTGCTGCTGCGCCAGTCCCGCGAGCGCCGCGAGTCCCGCACGGTCGACGTGACCAACCTGGACGAGGCCGTCGAGGCCGCCGCCACCGGCTGGGGCCGGATCTCCTGGGCCGAGCTGGGCCCGGAGGGCGAGGCCAAGCTGGCCGAGCAGGGCGTCTCGGTGCGCTGCATCGTGGCCGCCGACGGCTCGGTGCCGCAGACGGACGACCAGGACGGCAACATCGCGATCGTGGCCCGCGCCTACTGATCGGCTGCTGAGCGGCGACTGACCGGCCGCTGACCGGCCACGTCCACCGAACGGCCCGCGCCGCCCACTGAACGGCGCGCGGATCCGCCGGCGCACCTACAGCGGTGCGCCGGCGGATCCGCGTCTGCGGGGGCGTTCGGGTCCGTTCGGGTCGGTTGGGCTGCTGGGGCTTCTGGTGGTGCTCGGGCCGCTGGGCCGCTCGGACGTGGGCGCACCGGCGGATCTCGGGCCGGTTGACCCGCGGCCCGCGGGACGGGCCTGGTGCGGTCTCGGGACGCCCCGGGCGAGGCGATGGCTGACGTTGGTCGTCGATGTTGGAAACCGACAGGTACTGGCGATTTCTGGCAGCTGACGGCAATGATCCGGCAGCTGCCCGACAACCGTGAGACATCCGTCGGACATCCGGTCGACAACCGCCGTCGGGAATTCCGGCGGTAACCGTCCGGTGGCCGTCTCACCAGTCGACATCCCTACTGGCCGGTCAACTGCCGGTATTAACGGAATAGCGGTACGGTGTACGGCCCGTGGCCCTGTCAACTCGACAGGACCGCGGGCCGTACGTCCTGGGTGCGACAGCCCGCCCCCCGGACGGAAATGACGAGGTCCGCCGAGCTACGACGGGCCCAAACCGGCAGGGGGTTGGTCTTGCGTCAGATCCGGAACGCGCATTTCGCGCGCGCTCGTACATTCCTGAGAGTTTCCTGGGAATTCCAGGAGATCGGGAACACGCGGAACATCGGCTCGCACTCCGTCGTTGGTCTAGCGTGAGCACGACACAGCCCCTCGTTCTCGCGGCCGAACTGGCCGCCGCCTGGAGTGACATCCAGGCCTTCCATCAGGACCTCCCCGACCTCGCCTCGCCCGAGGCGTTGATCGGCGAGTCCTCCTCGGCCTGTGGCACGCGGCTCGGTTTCGAGCGGCTCCTCCACGAGGCTGCCCACGGTCTGGCCGCGGCCCGGGACATCCGGGACACCTCGCGGGCCGGCCGCTACCACAACCGGCGCTTCCTGCTCCTGGCTTCCGAGCTGGGCCTGGCGCACCCGGTCGAGCCGCATGCGAGCAGCGGCTTCTCCCAGGTGACCATGCTCAAGGAGACGCAGGAGCGGTACGCCGAGACCATCGAGCGGCTGGACCGGGCCCTCGGCGCCCACCAGGAGGCGGTGGCCGGAGACGGCGTCTCGCGCGCCTTCCGCGGCCCGGCGGCCCGGCACGGCTCCTCCGGGGGCGGCGTCCGGGTCAAGGCGGTCTGCGGGTGCGGGCGCAACGTCCGCGTCGTGCCGTCGGTCCTCGCGCAGGCGTCCATCGTCTGCGGTGCCTGCCAGCAGCCGTTCAAGATCGCGTAGCGTGGGGAGCCGGCCGGCGACTGTGCGGGCAGTGCGTCCGGCCGGAGCGATCGACGGCCCCGGCCGGCAGGGCTGATCGGGACGACCGATCGGCGGCCCTGACCGGCGGCTGTGATGTGTTGGGCTGACCGGGAGCGGGGGCTCCCGGTCGACCTGTTTCGGCGGTCGGCCACGGGTGGACCGCGCCGGTCGGTGGTGTGGCGGTCCGAGTGGTGGGCCGGTGAGGGGCGGTGGTGAGCCGTGGCCGGGTGTCGGCCGGGCGGCTCCGGGGAGTGACTGTGCCGGTCGGGTGCGGGGCGGGTGCCGGTCGGTGGCCGAGCCAGTGCCGGACGAGCGCTTCTCAGCGTGACCGGGCGTTGACCGGGCGGCTTCGGGCCGTGGTCGGTGGCGGTCGAGCCGAGCGGGCGGCGGCGAGGCGGTTCGCGCCGGTATGGCAGAATGGACAGCTGAGTACTCGGCAGCCGAGCAGGACCCCTCTCTCCTACGGCTGGCGTGTCCCTTGAACGGCCAGCCTCGCAACCCCACGCGACGGTGCGGCCGCTCACCCACGTCAACACCAGGAGAATCCACTCCCGTGGCAGTCAAGATCAAGCTCAAGCGTCTCGGCAAGATTCGCTCCCCGCACTACCGCATCGTCGTCGCCGACTCGCGCACCAAGCGTGACGGCCGCGCGATCGAGGAGATCGGCATCTACCAGCCGACCTACAACCCCTCGAAGATCGAGGTCGACGGCGAGCGCGCCCAGTACTGGCTGTCCGTCGGCGCCCAGCCGACCGAGCCGGTTCTCGCCATCCTCAAGCTGACCGGCGACTGGCAGAAGTTCAAGGGCCTGCCGGCCCCGGCTCCGCTGCTGGTTGCCGAGCCCAAGGTCGAGGACTTCTCGCACCTGTTCGCGAAGGCCGTCGCCGGCTTCGAGGACGCCACCACCGGTGTTGCCATCACCCCGAAGGCCAAGAAGTCGGACAAGGCCGAGGCTGACGCCGACGCCGCCGTCGAGGCCTGATCGTGATCGAGGACGCCCTCGACCACTTGGTGAAGGGCATCGTCGAGCACCCCGACGAGGTGCAGGTGCGTTCGCGCAACCTGCGTCGGGGGAACACCATCGAGGTGCGTGTGCACCCCGATGACCTCGGCAAGGTGATCGGCCGGGGCGGCCGCACGGCGCGTGCACTGCGCACCGTTGTCGGCGCCCTCGGCGGTCGCAACGTCCGTGTCGACCTGGTCGACGTGGACAGCATTCGCTGACGCTGCTGCTCGTTCAGCCGTCAGGCTTGAGGCCGGTCGGGACGCATGTCGTCCCGGCCGGCCTTTCTCTGTTCCCGACCGCCTTCTCGCCGTGCCCCCGCCTCCGCGGCCCTGTGCTCCAGCGCCGGGACCCGTCACGGCGACCACATCGTTGGTACCCCGTACCAGCACCCACACCCAGTGCCCAGCGCCGGCACCCAGCACCCAGCACCCAGGAGAACGATCACCGTGCAGCTCGTCGTCGGTAAGATCGGCCGCGCCCACGGCATCAAGGGGGATGTCAGCGTCGAGGTCCGCACCGATGAGCCGGAACTCCGGCTCGGTCCCGGTGCCGTCCTCCTCACCGACCCCGCGTCGGCCGGACCGCTGACCGTCGAGTCCGGCAAGGTGCACAGCGGCCGGCTGCTGCTGCGCTTCGCCGGCGTCAAGGACCGCAACGACGCAGAGGCCCTGCGCGGCACCGTCCTGATCGCCGAGGTCGACCCGGAGGAGAGCCCCGAGGACCCGGAGGAGTACTACGACCACCAGCTGATCGGTCTGGACGTCGTCCTGCTCGACGGCACCCCGGTCGGTGAGCTCACCGAGGTCGTTCACCTCCCCTACCAGGACCTGCTCACGGTGGAGAAGCCCGACGGGACGGAGGTGCTGGTGCCCTTCGTCACCCGCATCGTGCCGACCATCGACCTGGAGAACCAGCGCGTCGTCATCGACCCGCCGGGCGGCCTGATCGACCCGGAGCAGGCCGAGGTCGTGCGGGGCGAGGCGGATGACGCGGATGCGTCGGACGGGTCGGACGGGTCGGAGGGGTCAGACAGGTCGGGCAGGTCGGACGAGTCGGTGGATCCGGAGGAGTCGGAGTGACCGCCGAGGAACTGTCGCCGCAGGAGCCGCCCGCGGTGCGGGGCGTCCAGGACGGGATGCGGATCGACGTCGTCACGATCTTCCCCGAGTACCTGGAGCCGCTGAACATCTCCCTGGTCGGCAAGGCCCGCGCCCGCGGTCAGCTGGATGTGCACGTCCACGACCTGCGCGGCTGGACGCACGACATCCACCGCACGGTGGACGACAGCCCGTACGGCGGCGGACCGGGCATGGTGATGAAGCCCGAGCCGTGGGGCGAGGCGCTGGACGGCGTGCTGAGCGCGGGCCCCGACGGGGAGGTGCCCACGCTGGTGGTGCCCACCCCGAGCGGGCGCCCCTTCACCCAGGAGCTGGCCCAGGAGCTCGCCGGACGCCCGTGGCTCACCTTCACTCCGGCCCGGTACGAGGGCATCGACCGGCGGGTGATCGAGGAGGCGGCCACCCGGATGCCGGTGGTCGAGGTGTCGATCGGCGACTACGTCCTGGCCGGCGGCGAGGTCGCCGTGCTGGTGATGGTCGAGGCGATCGCCCGGCTGCTGCCCGGGGTGCTCGGCAACGCCGAGTCCCACCGGGACGACTCCTTCGCGCCCGGCGCCATGGCCGACCTGCTGGAGGGCCCGGTCTACACCAAGCCCGCCGAGTGGCGCGGCCGGACCGTGCCGGACGTCCTGCTCAGCGGCAACCACGGGCGGATCGCCCGCTGGCGGCGCGAGCAGGCCTTCGCCCGGACCCTGGCGAACCGCCCCGATCTGGTCGAGCGCTGGCAGTACGGCGGCTTCGACAAGAAGGACCGTGAGGCGCTGAGCATCCTCGGCCTGGCCTGGGACGAGCAGCTCGGTCGATTTCGGTCTGTGGTCGATGGTGTGGAAGAATAGGTCGCTGCTGTCTGTCGCTGGTCTCCTCACGTAGGAGTCACGTGGTCCGGTGCCCTCGCCACGGGGGGAACATCGCCAACCGATGCGGCCCGCAGCGAACCCCATTGTGACGAACTTCCGTGGGCGGCCCGTGGCGCCTGCGATGGAGAGCAACATGAGCAACAAGCTCGCTGCTGTCGACGCGGCCTCGCTGCGTAGCGACATTCCGGCCTTCCGTGCCGGTGACACCCTGAAGGTCCACGTCCGGGTCATCGAGGGCAACCGCTCTCGTGTCCAGGTCTTCCAGGGCGTCGTCATCCGCCGCCACGGCGCCGGTGTCGGCGAGACCTTCACCGTTCGCAAGGTCAGCTTCAACGTCGGCGTGGAGCGCACCTTCCCGGTGCACACCCCGGTCGTCGAGAAGATCGAGGTCGTGACCCGCGGTGCGGTTCGCCGCGCCAAGCTGTACTACCTGCGTGACCTCCGCGGCAAGGCCGCGAAGATCAAGGAGAAGCGCGACCGCTGATCCACCGTCCCCCGGTACTCCCGGGGGATCGGAGCGCTCTAGGGGGCGCGGCTGCCGCACGGTAAGCTCACCCCCCGATGAGCACGCACGAACCATCCGCGGACCGCGACGGCTGTCCCGCACCCACCGGTGCGGACTCGCCGTCGCGGTCCGCGGCCGTTTCCACGACCGCGCCCGCCCCGGCGCCGGTGCCCGCCACGGCGCCGGTGGTGGAGCCGGTGCTCGAGCCGGGCACCCGGCGCGTCCCCGAGGCCCAGGCGCCCCGGGAGGCGGTCCCGGAATCCGAGCGGACCTCGGCCGACGTTTCGGTGGAGGACTCGGCGGGCGCTTCGGCCGACGTTTCTGCCGACGTTTCGGTGGACGAGCCCGGGGTGGTGCCTCGTTCGCGCTCGCGTGACCTCCTTCTGCTGGTGGGTATCTGCCTGCTGTCCCTGCTCCTGGTGAACGCCTTCGTGGCGCGGCCGTTCGCGGTGCCGTCCGGGTCGATGGAGAACAGCCTGCGCCCGGGCGACCGCCTGATCGCGAACCAACTGGCCTACTCCTTCGGAGGGCATCCGCGGCGCGGTGACGTGGTGGTCTTCGACGGGAGGGGCTCCTTCCTGCGTGGGTCGGCCGAGCCGACCGGGTTCGGGAACGCACTGCGCTCGCTCGTCCGGGATCTCGGACTCGCGCCGGCCGACGACTCGGTCTACGTCAAGCGCGTCATCGGCGTCGGCGGGGACCGGGTGACCAGTACCGGGCCGGGCGCGCGGATCACCGTCAACGGCGTACCGGTCGACGAGTCCTCCTACCTCGCACCGGGGGACGAGCCGTCGAAGGTGGCCTTCGATGTGGTCGTGCCGGCCGGAAAGTTGTGGGTCATGGGGGACCACCGCGATGCCTCCCGTGACTCGCGGGACCACCTGGGTGAGCCCGGTGGCGGGTTCGTGCCCGAGGGCAAGGTGATCGGACGGGCGGAGTGGGTGGTCTACCCGGTCGGCCACTGGACCGGCCTGGACCGGTCGGCGGCGTTCGCCGCGGTAGGGGGGACCGGTGGCCATGGGGACCAGAGGTAGGGGCCGCCTGGCGGACCGACCGTCCGACGCGGTACCGGACGATCCGGCGGGAGCCCGCGGACCGGGGGCGACCGGCCCGGAGGCAGCGACGCCCATCCGCGGGCGGGCCGACCGTCGGCGTACCGCCCGCCGGGCCGCCCGCCGCCGCAAGCGCTCGCTCCTGCATGAGATCCCGCTGATCGTCCTGGTGGCACTGCTGGTGGCACTGGTGATGAAAACCTTCATGGTGCAGGTGTTCGTCATCCCCTCCGGTTCGATGGAGCAGACCATCCAGATCGGCGACCGGGTGCTGGTGGACAAGCTCACCCCCTGGTTCGGTACCGAGCCGGGGCGCGGCGACGTCGTGGTGTTCAAGGATCCGGGCGGTTGGCTGGAGGCCGACCACAAGCCGTCCACGGACGGGCCGGTGCTTCGCGGGGCGAAGCAGGTCCTCACTTTCGTCGGGCTGCTGCCGTCCGACAGCGAGCAGGATCTGATCAAGCGGGTGATCGGTGTCGGCGGGGACACCGTGGAGTGCTGCGACGAGCAGGGCCGCCTCAGCGTCAACGGCACGGCGGTGGACGAGCCGTACCTGTCGCCGGGCAACCCGCCGTCCCGCCAGCCGTTCAAGGTGAAGGTGCCGCAGGGGCGGCTCTGGGTGATGGGCGACCATCGGGACGTGTCGGCCGACTCCCGTTTTCACATGGGTAATCCGGGGCAGGGCACCATCCCACTGAGTGGTGTGGTCGGTCAGGCGTTCGTGGTGGCCTGGCCGGTCGGCCGGGTCCATCAACTTGATGCGCCGGGTTCACTCTCCTCGCTGGCCCGGTCGGCGGACGTCCGTGGAACTGGGCCGGAAGCGATGGATGTTGGGCCGCTTCCGAAGGAACCTCCGCTCGTTATGGGTGTGTTGGGCATCCTTCCGCTCATCGGCCGAAGGCCTGGGCGGCCTCGGGAGTAGGCCCGGCTGACCGGTGGAGGGTCGGCCGGCGTGCGTGGGAGCGCGAGCCGGATGCCTGGGAGTGATAGAGAAGTGCTGGTGCGGCCGGTACGCGACAACGGCCGCGTCCGGAGGCTGGGCCGGTGTCAGGTGTCCCCGAAGAGGGCGGCCCTGGGGCCGGGGCACGGTCGATGGTGGAGGTAGTGCCCGCTGTGCGGCACTGTGAGCGCGGACGCGCAGGCGTCCGCACAGCTGGGAGGAGACGTTGTGGGGGATTTGGTGATCGGCGCCCGCTCAGGCGCCGGAGAGCCCGAGGGCTCCGGTCATCGGGCGGAACGGTCGACGGAGTCCGCGGTGTCTTCGAGTTCCGCGGAGGACGCGGCGGTTCAGTCCGCGGACGAGCAGGGCAGTGGTGCGGGCGACGGTTCCGACGCCCGGGACGACGTGAGCTCTGACGGCGGGTCGGAGGAGAAGGCCGGCGGCAAGGAGCACAAGCAGCGCTCGTTCTGGAAGGAACTGCCGATTCTGATCGGCATCGCGCTGGTCCTGGCGCTGGTGATCAAGACTTTCTTCGTCCAGGCGTTCTCCATTCCGTCGGAGTCGATGCAGAACACGCTTCAGGTCGGCGACCGCGTCCTGGTGGACAAGCTGACCCCGTGGTTCGGAGCCGAGCCCGAGCGGGGCGAGGTCGTGGTGTTCCACGACCCGGGCGGCTGGCTGGCGGACGAGCCCACCAAGCAGAGCGACAACTCCTTCGTGCGGGGGGTGCAGGACGTGCTCAGCTTCGTCGGCCTGATGCCCTCCGAGAACGAGAAGGACCTGATCAAGCGGGTCATCGCGGTCGGTGGGGACACCGTCGAGTGCGAGGGCGAGGGGCCGGTCAAGGTCAACGGGATCGCTCTCAACGAGCCGTACGTGTTCCCCGGTAACACCCCCTGCGGGACGAAGCCCTTCGGCCCGGTGAAGGTGCCGGACGGCCGGATCTGGGTGATGGGTGACCACCGCGCGGACTCGCTGGACTCCCGCTTCCACATGGACCAGCCGGGTGGCGGCACCGTTCCGGTGGACGAGGTCATCGGACGGGCTTTCGTGGTGGCCTGGCCGATCAACCACTGGTCGACGCTGCCGGTGCCGGACACCTTCGACCAGAAGGGTCTGGCGGCGGCCGTGCCGTTCGTTCCGCCCGTGGCCGGCGCGGTCGGCGCGGTCGGCCTGCTTCCGCTGGCGCGCCGGCTGAAGGGCCGGTCGGAACGCGCGAAGCGGTCCTGACCACCACCGGGTCGCCCCCGGGTCTTGCGCGGGCCGTGGTACCGACGAGTAATCTGCTCGGACGTGCCACGGCCCGCCGGGTTTTCCGCCTGTGGCCCCGGCGTGCCATGAGCGGTCCCGGGTCAGGCAGGGGTGGATGGTTTCGATGAGCAGTGTCGCGACACCGACGGCGGACCGCCCGCCCGCGCCCGGACGGTCCCGGCCCAAGCCGGCCGCGGTGCTGCAGGGCGTGCTGATCGGGCTCGGTCTGGTCCTGCTGGTCGGCGGCTTCGTGGTCATGGCGCTGGACTACCGGCCGTACGGCATTCCGACCGGCTCGATGACCCCGACGCTCAAGGTCGGGGACACCGTCGTCGCCCGGCAGATCGACGGCAAGGACGTCGGCCGGGGTGACGTCGTGGTCTTCCGCGACCAGGCGTGGGGCGGTGAACTCATGGTCAAGCGCGTGGTCGCGGTCGGCGGGGACACCGTGGCGACCACCGGGGACGACCAACGGCTGACCGTCAACGGCAAGCCGGTGGAAGAGCCGTACCTGGAGGCGCAGGGCCCGCAGGGGAGCGCGTTCAGCGTGGACGTGCCTCCTGGCCGGCTCTTTCTGCTGGGAGACAACCGGCAGGGGTCGCTCGACTCCCGCCTCCACCTGGAGGTCGACGGCGGCACGATCCCCGCCACCGAGGTGGAGGCCCGGGTGGAGGCCACCGTCCTGCCCTTCGGCCGGACGGGTCTGTTCGCCCGCACCACCGCCTTCGACGCGCTCGGTGGGCCGAAGGCCGGCGAGCCGGGACCGTTGGAGCCGGCCTTCTACGCCACCGTTGTAGGCGCGGCGATGATCGTCGTGACCTGTGGGGTGAGCGGGGCGGCCGGTGCGGCCCGCCGGCTGGGACGCCGCCGCGACGCTTGACGGGTGCCACGGCCGCTGCTCCGGCGGGCGCCGCCGCCCCGGTCGGCGGCGCAGCCTCAGTTCGAGTCGGCGCCGACGGCCGCGCGACCGCCGGTGACCGTGGCCCGATCGCTCTGCCGAACATCGCCCCGGCAGGTCCTGCCGGGTGGCAGGATCGAGGGGATCGGCCCGACGAACGAGGGGAGGGGGGAGGGCGGCGATGATGGCGAAGCACCGCAAGGCTTCACGGATCCTGCTGTTGGACGGGCAGGACCGCCTGCTTCTCTTCCGGGGCTCGGATCCGGTGGTGCCGGACGTCACCTGGTGGTTCACCCCCGGAGGAGGCCTGGAACCGGGGGAGAGCATTCGCGAGGCGGCGGTGCGCGAGCTCGCCGAGGAGACGGGGCTGCGGGGCGTGGACCTGGGGCCCGTGGTGGCGTACGACACGGTTTCGTACTCCTTTCGGGAGCAGCGCTACGAACAGGAGCAGTGGTTCCACCTGGCCCGGACCGTGGAGACGGTGCTCGATCATTCGAGGATGGGCAGGGACGAGCACGCCGAACTGCTCGCGGCACGCTGGTGGACGGTCGAGGAGCTGGGGGAGACCGCCGAAACGATCTATCCGATCGGGCTGGCGGACTTCGTGGGGCGACTGCTGGCCGAGGGGCCGCCAGTCACGCCGGTAAGGCTCTGAGGGTGAGTGCGGTGGTCCACAATGGGTGGACGTGACAAGTTGAGGGGACGCCTGGATGAGTGCCGAAGATCTCGAGAAGTACGAGACCGAGATGGAGCTCAAGCTCTACCGGGAGTACCGGGACGTCGTCGGCCTGTTCAAGTACGTGATTGAGACCGAGCGACGCTTCTACCTCACCAACGACTACGAGCTGCAGGTGCACTCGGTCCAGGGCGAGGTCTTCTTCGAGGTGTCGATGGCGGATGCGTGGGTCTGGGACATGTACCGGCCGGCCCGGTTCGTCCGTAAGGTCCGGGTGCTGACCTTCAAGGACGTGAACATCGAGGAGCTCGCGAAGAGCGATCTGGAGCTGCCCTCGGACGAGTCCGGGTTCGGGAACTGACGTTGGACCGCTCGGTCCCGCGGTGTCCAGGGGAATTTCGACTTTCCCGGGATTCTCACTCCTGCGAGTGACAGAAGTTATCCACAGGCCCGGGTTATCCACAGGAAATAGCAACCCTCTGGCCCTGTCC
Source organism: Kitasatospora sp. NPDC005751 (assembly GCF_040630835.1). Lineage (NCBI taxonomy): Bacteria > Bacillati > Actinomycetota > Actinomycetes > Kitasatosporales > Streptomycetaceae > Kitasatospora > Kitasatospora sp. NPDC005751. Next base: position 35,184 of record NZ_JBEXYC010000026.1, on the reverse strand, counting down.
CGGGTCGCACGGAAACCTCCGCGTCGGAGGTGGTCACCGTGCAGGACACCAAGCGCACCACGCGTAAGCAGAGTGAGACGCCCAAGGCCCGACCGAGTGGGCAGGCCCGGCGCAGGGCGGCGAGGGCGCCGGAGGAGTACCAGGCGGAGCTGTCCGGGCTCGGAAACGGGCCAGCTCCGCCGCGCACGGAGCAGGCCGACCCGGAGAAGGCCGGTCCTGAGCGAGCCGGTCCTGAGCGAGCCGTTCCCGAGCAGGCCGGTCCTGAGCGGGGCGGTCCGGGGAAGGCCCTGTCGGGGCGCGGCACGAACAACGGGCTGGGCCGTTATGGGGAGCGGGTCGCCGCCCGGCGGCTCGCCGAGAGCGGCCTCAGGATCCTGGACCGCAACTGGCGCTGCGTCGAGGGTGAGCTGGACATCGTCGCCCTCGACGGCGACACCCTGGCCGTCTGTGAGGTGAAGACCCGCTCCGAGCGGGGATTCCAGCAGCCGAGCGAGGCCATCGACCGAGCCAAGGCCGCCCGACTCCAGCGATTGGCGGAGCGCTGGGTGGCGGAGCGCTGGCCCGGCCACTTCGCCAGGTTGGCCGGTCCCGGGTACAGCCCCGCGCCGGCGGACCCGCAGTGGCCGCCCGTGCCGCCCGGCGGCGTCCGGATCGACCTCGTGGCCGTCATCAACCGGGCCCGGGGTGCCGCCTCGGTGGACCACCTGAGGGGGGTGGTCTGAGATGGCCTTCGCCCGTACCTGTTCCGTCGCGCTGGTCGGCGTCGACGGTGTGATCGTCGAGGTCCAGGCCGATCTGGAGCCCGGAGTCGCCGCCTTCACCCTGGTCGGTCTGCCCGACAAAGCCCTCTCCGAGGCCCGCGACCGGGTGCGCGCGGCCCTGGTGAACAGCGGCGAGGTCTGGCCGCAGCGAAAGCTCACCGTCGGACTCAGCCCCGCCTCGGTACCGAAGAGCGGCAGCGGCTTCGACCTCGCGGTGGCCTGCGCCGTCCTCGCCGCCGCTGAGCGCTTGGATCCGTCCTCCATCGCCGAACTGCTGATCATCGGCGAGCTGGGGCTCGACGGGCGGGTGCGCCCGGTACGCGGCATCCTGCCGTCGGTGCTCGCCGCCGCCGACGCCGGTTACCAGCGGGTCGTGGTGGCCGAACAGACTGCCGCCGAGGCCTCCCTGGTCCCGGGCGTGACCGTCATCGGCGTGCGCAGCCTGCGGCAGCTCGTCGCCGTCCTGACCGGCGCACCCGAGCCGGAGGAGCCGCCCGACCCGATCAGCGGCCGCCCGGATCCCCTGATGGCCGGGCTGATGCTCCCCACCGCAGGGGTGCGCGGACTGCCCGACGACCGGGCCGCCCGGCTGGACCTGGCGGACGTCGCCGGCCAGTACGAGGCCCGACGCGCCCTGGAGATCGCCGCCGCCGGTGGTCACCACCTGTACTTGAAAGGTCCACCGGGCGCGGGCAAGACCATGTTGGCGGAGCGGCTCCCGGCGCTGCTGCCGCCACTCACCCAGAAGGAGGCCCTGGAGGTCACCGCCGTGCACTCGGTGGCCGGACTGCTCCCGGCCGGTCGGCCACTGATCGGCTGCGCGCCGTACTGCGCACCGCACCACTCCACCACCATGCCGGCCATCGTCGGCGGCGGCAGTGGCCTGCCCCGACCGGGTGCGGTCTCGCTGGCCCACCGGGGTGTGCTGTTCCTGGACGAGGCGCCGGAGTTCCCGGTCAGGGTGCTCGACGCGCTGCGCCAGCCGCTCGAATCGGGGGAGGTGGTGATCGCCCGATCGGCCGGATCGCTCAGGCTGCCGGCCAGGTTCCTGCTCTGCCTGGCCGCGAATCCCTGCCCCTGCGGGCGGTACTCGCGGCGGGGCGAGGGGTGCGAGTGCACTCCGGCGATGGTCAGCCGGTACCAGGGGCGGCTGTCCGGACCGCTGCTCGACCGGGTCGACCTCCAGGTCCAGGTCGCTCCGGTGACCAGGGTCGAGCTGATGGAGCGGGACACCACGGCGGAGAGCACCGCGACGGTGGCGGCCCGGGTGCTTGCCGCGCGGGAGCGCGCGGCGGCACGGCTGGCGCACACACCGTGGCGGACCAATGCCGAAGTGCCCGGCCATGAGCTGCGGACCCGTTGGCAGCTCGGCCCCAACGCGCTGAACGATGCCGCCCGACAGCTGGAGCGCGGTCTGCTGACCGCCCGCGGCCTGGACCGGGTGCTCAGGGTCGCCTGGACGGTCGCCGATCTCGCCGGGCGCGACCGGCCGGACCAGCGGGACGTACGGACGGCCCTGGTGCTCCGCACCGGTGTGGAGCAGGGGCTGCCGTTGACCGACCGCTCCTTCGGCCGGCTCGGCGGCGAGCCGCTGCCGCCGGCCGGGCCGAAGGGCGACCGGCTGCTCCGTGCCGGTCCACCTGCCGGGACACCCGATCAGCGGCCGAGCGACAAGGAGACCTGAGCATGAACCAGACGATGAACCACCCTCAGCACCCCTCCGAAGCGGGGCGGGAGGCCGAGCTCGAGCGTCTCGCCAGGGCAGCGCTGAGCAGGCTCAGCGAACCGGGTGACGCGGTCCTGGGCCGGTGGCTCACCCAGCTCGACGCCGCCGACGTCGTCCGGGCGATCCGGGACGGCACCGTCCCCGACCATCCGGGCCTGGACGCGGAGCGGCTCGCCGCCTACCGGGCCAGGCTGGTCGACGTCGACCCCGTCGCGGACCTGGAGCGAGTGCGTACGGCCGGTGGGCGCTTCATCATTCCGGGCGACACGGAATGGCCGAGCCAACTCGACGACCTGGGAGCCGGCAGACCGCTCGGGCTCTGGGTGTCCGGGACGGGTTCCCTGCGACTGCTCGCCCTGCGCTCGGTCGCGGTCGTCGGCGCGCGGGCCTGCACGGCCTACGGAGCGCACGTCGCGGGGGAGCTGTCGGCGCAACTGGCCGAACGCGGGTGGGTGGTGGCCTCCGGCGCGGCGTACGGGATCGACGCGGCCGCCCACCGGGGTGCGCTGGCCGTCGGGGGGATGAGCATCGGAGTCCTCGCCTGCGGGGTCGATGTGGCCTACCCGAGGGGCAACGCCCAGTTGATCCGACGGATCGCCTCCCAGGGCCTGCTGCTGAGTGAGCTTCCGCCGGGGGAGCACCCGAACCGGTTCCGGTTCGTGCTGCGCAATCGCGTGATCGCGGCCCTCACTCGAGGGACGGTGGTGGTCGAGGCGGCGTTGCGCAGCGGGGCGCTGAGTACGGCCAGACGCGCCCGGGACCTCAACCGGCACACGATGGGTGTCGCCGGCCCGGTGACGTCGGAGCTCTCGGCCGGAGTGCACGCCCTGATTCGCGGCGGCGCCACGCTGGTCACCGACGCGGCGGAGGTCGCCGAGCTGATCGGCGCGATCGGTGACGACCTCGCGCCCCAGCGCGGCGGGCCGGTGCTGCCGAGGGATCTCCTGGAGCCGGTCGTGGCGAGGGTCCTGGAGGCGGTGCCGGCGACGGCGGAGGGTGCGCCGGTGGAGCGCCTGGCCCGGCAGTCGGGTCTCCCGCCGGACGAAGTGCTCCACCGGCTCTATGAGTTGGGGTCCCTCGGCTTCGTGGAACGGCACGGTGCCCACTGGCGACTGGTGCGTGGCCGGTGACCGATCGGGCGGATCAGGACGAATCGGGAGGCGGCCGGGTGCGCCGCCGTCGGCGGGAGGTGGGGCGGTGAATCGCCGGTCGAGGCATTCACTCCCGCTGCCGGGCCCCGGCGACACGAACGCCACCGGATCGGGGGACGACCGAGTGGCGGTAGCACATTGCAGTGAGTCGGTCACGCTACGCTCGCCATGCCTTCCCTATCAGCACATGACTCGGCAGAACGGCGCAGACCAACGCATGCCCACACACATTCCCGGACACAGAGTGACCGGTGGCGCCCGGTCCTCGGGAGGGCCGCGGACCGAGCGGCGCCCCGTGACCGAGTTCCCGCCCAAGGCGACGGGTGCGATGGGGGCCCTTGCCCGGCAGGGTGGCCGACCGGCGCACACCGGCGCGTACGCCGGTCGGCCGGACGAGCCCGGTCCGCCGGACGCTTCCGAAGCGGCCGGTACGTCCGAGGTGGCTACCGCCCCCGAGGTGGCCGCCGTCCCCAGCCCGGCCCAGGGCCAGGACGCCGCGCCCGTACCCGCGGAGACGTCCACACCCACGGAGGTGCCCGCTCCCGTCGGGACGCCGGCACCACGGCGGGAGTCGGGCGTCGGCTCCGACCGCACGGCGCTGGAAGCGCTCTGGCGCTCCTACAAGGAGACGGGCGACCAGCGATTGCGGGAGCAGCTGATCCTGCACTACTCACCGCTCGTCAAATACGTGGCGGGCCGGGTCGGGGTCGGGCTGCCCTCCAACGTCGAGCAGGCGGACTTCGTCTCCTCGGGTGTCTTCGGGCTGATCGACGCGATCGAGAAGTTCGACATCGATCGGGCCATCAAGTTCGAGACCTACGCGATCAGCCGGATCCGCGGCGCGATCATCGACGAGCTCCGGGCCCTTGACTGGATCCCGCGTTCGGTGCGGCAGAAGGCGAAGGCGGTCGAGCGGACGTACGCGACCCTGGAGGCCCGGCTGCGCCGCACACCGCACGAGCCCGAGGTCGCGGCCGAGATGGGCATCGCGATCGAGGACCTGCACGCCATCTTCAGCCAGCTCTCCCTCGCCAACGTGGTGGCGCTGGACGAACTGCTCCACCCGGTGGGCGAGGGCGGGGACCGGCCGAGCCTGGGCGACACCCTGGAGGACCGCGGCGCGGACAACCCCGTGGAGGTGGCCGAGGACCGGGAGCTGCGCAGACTGCTGGCACAGGCGATCAACACCCTGCCCGAGCGGGAGAAGACCGTCGTGACGCTCTACTACTACGAGGGCCTCACCCTCGCGGAGATCGGCCAGGTGCTGGGGGTGACGGAGAGCCGGGTCAGCCAGATCCACACCAAGTCGGTGCTGCAGTTGCGAGCCAAGCTGTCGGACATCCGGTAGCGGCCCCTTCGGCACCCGATCGTCCAGCAGCTCCGACCCCTTGCGGGCCGCCTGCGGGGTGCTTCCGCCCTGCCGCCGGATCCCCTCCACGCACCCCGTCATGCGCGGCGCCGTATCGGCGGGGTGTAGGGCTCCGTACAGTGGGACAGTGCCGAAGATCCGAGCGGCCACTTTGGCCGAGCACCGACAGCTGCAGCGGGCAGCCCTCCTCGATGCTGCCCGCAGCCTGCTCACCGAGGGGGGAATGGATGCCCTGACCTTCCCCGCGCTCGCGGCGCGCACCGGTCTGGCGCGCTCCTCGGTCTACGAGTACTTCCGTTCCCGCGCCGCCGTGGTCGAGCTGCTCTGCGAGGTCGACTTCCCGCTCTGGGCGGCCGAGATCGAGGCCGGGATGGAGAGCTGCGACACCGCGGCGGCCCGGATCGAGGCCTACGTCCGAGGTCAGCTCGCGCTGGCCGGGGACCCTCGGCACCGGGCGGTGGCGGCGATCTCGGCGCTGGAGCTGGACGAAGCGGCGCGCGAGCGGATCCGGGCGGCCCACGGCAAGCTCGTCGGCCTGGTGGTCCAGGCCCTCCAGGACCTCGGTCACGAGCAGCCGCGGCTGGCTGCCGGGCTGCTCCAGGGAATCGTGGAGGCCGCCGTTCGGCAGGCCGAGCAGCGTCCTACCGGTGGACCGGCCCCGAGCCAGGAAGTGATCGCGGACGCCGCGGTCGCGCTCGCCCTGCACGGCCTGGGCGGGAGCTGACCGAGCCGGTCCCGGCGCTCCCGTCCGTGCACCGGTCTCAGCGCTCCCGTCCGAGCGGGAGCAGTCGGGCCGCACCGGCTCCGAAGATGGCCAGGGGATCGAGGTACCGGTCGCCGCGCAGCAGCCCCCAGTGCAGGCAGTCGTGGCCGGCGCAGTGGACGGCCCCGGGGGTGAGCTGCCCGATCACTTCGCCGGCCGTGACGGTGGTGCCGGTGGCGAGGCTCCCGGTGACCGGCAGATAGGTGGTCCGCAGCGGCGGAGATCCTGAGGCCGGGTGGGTGACGGTGACCACCGGTCGGCCCGCCACCAGGCCGGAGAAGGAGACCACCCCGGGGGCGGCCGACCGGATGTCCGCACCACCCGTGGCGGCGAGATCGACGCCCCGGTGTCCGGCGGCCCATGGTGTGGCCGGTGCCTCGAAGCGCCTGACCAGCCCACCCGGGCCGCCCACCGGCCACACCCGTCCGCCCCCGGAAGTGGCGCCGCCCCCGAGACTGGCACCGGCACCGGCACCGGCACCGCCCCCGGAACTGGCACCGGCACCGGCACCGGCATCCACGGAGTCGCGCGAGCCGTGCCCCGCCGTCTCGGCGGCATGGCCCACCGGCCCCGGCAGAACGGTCAGCAGCAGGGCCGTCACCGTCACAAGCGCGAGCAGCAGCCGGCGGTTGGGTCCGGGCCCCGGCCCGAGTGGCGGGGGCGACGACAAGCCCCCGACCCCGCCGAGGGCGCCGGACGACGCGGTGGTGGACGACGTGATCCCGGACGGCGCGGCGGGGGAGGCGGGCGGAACGAACGGAGTGGCTTCCAGGGCGGTTGTCATGCCGCCGAGGTTCTCCGGGGTACGCGAGCCCGACCAGCCCCACCCCGATTCCTGTGGACAACCGGGCCCTGTGGACAGCCGCCATCCCTCCCACGGGTGACGCGCTCCGAGTGCACCCCCGGCGCGAGCTCCTCCGAGCACGCCCCCTCGCCCCCGCATCCACCCCTGCACGCGGCCCCTCGCCCCCTGCCCCCCGGCCGCCCTACCCCAGCCCGGGCCAGGTCGCCCCGCCGCCCCCGCCGTCCTGCCCCCGTCCACCGCCCCGCCGGCCGTCCCCGGGCGCGGTCCCGTCCACCCTCCCTCCCGCTTCCCGCCCGCCTCCCCACCGACCTCCCGTCCCTGTGGAGTCGCCCGCGGCTCGGCGCTTCCCGTACACTTCACACGCGACCCGGTCCGCCGGGTCGACTTCGCACGCCCCGCCACCGGTGGACGGATGCGGCTCAGCCGCCGCCCCCGCCAGGTGCGAGTGCCGCTCGGTCCGCCGAGCCCGAAGGGTCTCCGGACCACTCGGGCCGAAGCGGCTCGGCACGTTCGGGGCGTCAGGCGTGGCTGTCACCTGACTGTCACGGACAAAACCGAGCCTGACCCGGCCGTACGCAGACGCCGAGCGGGGAGCGCCACCGCGCGACCCACCACGTCGACTGCGCGGAGCCGGGCGCAACACCTTAGGAGTACGGCTATGGCCGTCGTCACGATGCGGGAGCTGCTGGAGAGCGGCGTCCACTTCGGTCACCAGACCCGCCGCTGGAACCCGAAGATGAAGCGCTTCATCATCACGGAGCGCAACGGCATCTACATCATCGACCTCCTGCAGTCGCTGAACTACATCGACCGCGCCTTCGAGTTCATCAAGGAGACCGTTGCCCACGGCGGCAGCGTCCTCTTCGTCGGCACGAAGAAGCAGGCCCAGGAGGCCATCGCCGAGCAGGCCACCCGCGTGGGCATGCCCTACGTGAACCAGCGCTGGCTCGGCGGCATGCTGACCAACTTCCAGACCGTCTACAAGCGCCTTCAGCGGATGAAGGAGCTCGGCGAGATCGACTTCACGGACGTGGCCGGCTCCGGCCTCACCAAGAAGGAGCTCCTGGTTCTGGAGCGCGAGCACACCAAGCTCGAGAAGACCCTCGGCGGTATCCGCGACATGCAGCGCGTTCCCAGCGCCGTCTGGATCGTGGACACCAAGAAGGAGCACATCGCTGTCGGCGAGGCCCGGAAGCTCAACATCCCGGTCGTCGCGATCCTCGACACCAACTGTGACCCCGACGAGGTCGACTACAAGATCCCGGGCAACGACGACGCGATCCGCTCCGTCACCCTGCTGACCCGTGTGATCGCCGACGCCGTCGCCGAGGGCCTCAAGTCCCGCGCGGGTGTCGCCAAGGGCGACGCGAAGGCCGAGCCGGGCGCCGACCAGCCGCTGGCCGACTGGGAGAAGGACCTCATCGAGGGCGAGAAGAAGGCTGAGGAGGCTCCGGCCGCCGACGCCGACGCCGCCACCGAGGCCCCCGCCGCCGAGGCTGCTGCCGAGGTCGAGGCCCCCGCCGCCGAGGCCCCCGTCGCCGAGGCCGCGGCCGCCGACGAGGCTCCGGCCGAGCAGGCCTGACGTACCAAGGGTGAGGGGCACTCGCCGGTACGACACCGGTAAGTGCCCCTCTCTCCCGTGCCGGGACCGAACCAGCGGTCCCGGCACAACCCCACGCAGACACGCGAGACGCGAGAAGAGATTCACACCATGGCGAACTTCACCGCCGCGGACGTCAAGAAGCTCCGTGAGCTCACCGGCGCCGGCATGATGGACTGCAAGAAGGCTCTGGACGAGGCCGAGGGCAACGTCGACAAGGCCGTCGAGCTGCTGCGCATCAAGGGCCAGAAGGGCGTCGCCAAGCGCGAGGGCCGTGACGCCTCCAACGGCGCCGTCGCCGCGCTGATCGCCGAGGACAAGAAGTCCGGCGTTCTGGTCGAGATCAACTGCGAGACCGACTTCGTCGCCAAGGGTGACAACTTCGTGCAGGTCGCCGACGCGATCGCCGCCCACGTCGCCGCGTCCGCTCCGGCCGACCTGGACGCCGCGCTGGCTTCCGAGATCGAGCCCGGCAAGACCGTCCAGCAGTTCGTGGACGAGGCCAACGCCACCCTGGGCGAGAAGATCGTCTTCCGACGCTTCGCCCAGTTCGCGGGTGACGGCTTCGTCGCGGTCTACCTCCACAAGACCAGCCCCGACCTCCCGCCGGCCGTCGGCGTCCTGGTCGAGCTGGACAAGGAGAACGCCGAGGTCGCCAAGGACGTCGCGCAGCACATCGCCGCCTTCGCGCCGAAGTACCTCTCCCGCGAGGACATCCCGGCCGAGGACATCGAGAACGAGCGTCGCGTCGCCGAGGCCACCGCGCGCGAGGAGGGCAAGCCCGAGGCTGCCCTGCCGAAGATCGTCGAGGGTCGCGTCACCGGCTTCGTGAAGGAGTTCTCCGTCCTGGAGCAGGCCTTCGCGAAGGACAACAAGAAGACCGTCGCCAAGGTCCTCGAGGAGAACGGCGTCGCCCTCAAGCGCTTCGCCCGCTTCCGCGTCGGCGCCTGAGCCACGTTCCACCGGACTCCCGGCACGTTTAGGCTGGGAACCGCCCCCGCCCGCTGACCAGGGCGGGAGGGACGCGCCGAACGGGCTCACCCAGCGTCATCCGTCTATGGGCGGGCCGCGTCGGCACCATGAACGACGAGGAGGCCATTGCCGTGCAGGACACCGTACCGGTTCCCGCGGCAGTGGCCTCCTCGCGTGTACGCGCAGGTCGGGGATCCGCACACCCGCGCCTGTGAACCAGTAGGTGTAGAAGGAGAAGTCCATGCAGGAGACGCAGGAGACCGCGCAGGACCCCCAGGCCGGCTCGCCCCGCCGGGTGCTGCTGAAGCTGTCCGGTGAGGCTTTCGCCGGTGGCGGCGGGCTCGGCGTCGACCCGGACGTCGTGCACGCGATCGCCCGTGAGATCGCCACGGTCGTCCGCGCCGGTACCGAGGTCGCGGTGGTCATCGGTGGTGGCAACTTCTTCCGCGGCGCCGAACTCCAGGTGCGCGGCATGGACCGGGCCCGCTCCGACTACATGGGCATGCTCGGCACCGTGATGAACTGCCTGGCGCTGCAGGACTTCCTGGTCAAGGAGGGCATCGAGACCCGGGTCCAGACCGCGATCACCATGGGCCAGGTCGCCGAGCCGTACCTGCCGCTGCGCGCCGTCCGGCACCTGGAGAAGGGCCGTGTGGTGATCTTCGGCGCCGGTATGGGCATGCCCTACTTCTCCACCGACACCACGGCCGTCCAGCGTGCGCTGGAGATCCACGCGGACGTGCTGCTGATGGGCAAGAACGGCGTGGACGGCGTCTACGACTCCGACCCCCGGACCAACCCGGACGCGGTCAAGTTCGACGCGCTGGAGTACTCCGAGGTCATCGCGCGCGACCTCAAGGTCGCCGACCTCACCGCGATCACGCTGTGCAAGGACAACAACCTCCCGATGCTCGTCTTCGAGCTGCTGGCGGAGGGCAATATCGCGCGTGCGGTGAAGAGTGAGAAGATCGGCACACTCATCAGCCAGGATTCTGTCCGGGCCTGAGCAGCAATCAGCCGTACGGGACGGCGTCGCTACGCCGGCACCGCGTTCGGCGGCCGCCACACCGCGACCGGCTTCGACACCGACACCGGTCGGGACAACAGCAGATGAACCGGACAGGGAGTACACAGTGATCGAAGAGACCCTCCTCGAGGCCGAGGAGAAGATGGAGAAGGCCGTCGAGGTCGCCAAGAACGACTTCGCCGCCATCCGGACCGGCCGTGCGCACCCGGCGATGTTCGCCAAGATCGTGGCCGAGTACTACGGCGCCGTGACGCCGATCAACCAGCTGGCCTCGTTCTCCGTGCCGGAGCCGCGGATGGCCATCGTCTCGCCGTTCGACAAGACCGCGCTGAAGGCCATCGAGCAGGCGATCCGCGACTCCGACCTCGGCGTCAACCCGTCCAACGACGGGTCCATCATCCGGGTGGTGCTCCCCGAGCTCACCGAGGAGCGTCGCCGCGACTACATCAAGGTCGCCCGCGGCAAGGGCGAGGACGCGAAGGTCTCGATCCGTTCCGTGCGCCGCAAGGCCAAGGACGGCATCGACAAGCTGGTCAAGGACGGCGAGATCGGCGAGGACGACGGCCGTCGCGCCGAGAAGGAGCTCGACGACACCACGGCCAAGTACGTGGCCGCCGTCGACGAGCTGCTGAAGCACAAGGAAGCCGAGCTGCTCGAAGTCTGATGAACGACGCCCCTGACGCCCCTGGCTACTGGGGCCCATCCGATCAGCAGCACCAGCAGTACCAGCCGCACCCCCCGTACCGGCCGGCGCACGCGCCGCAGCCGGCCGCACCGGGCGCTGCGGGTGACCCCGGCCACCGAACGGGTCACTCGCAGCAGCCTCCGGTGTACTGGGGCGGTGACGCGGAGGAGACTCAGGTCATGCCCCCCGTGCCGGCCGACCCAGGGCCCGACCCCGCCGAGGGGCCGACCCGGGAGGCCGGTCGGCTGAGCGGACCGCTGTTCCGGGACGAGCAGCCCCGGACGGCGGTGCCGGGCGCGGCGGAGACGGTCGTGCTGCGCGCGATCACCGACGAGACCGCCCCGGCTCCCGGCCGCGGCGGCCCGCCGTACCCGGGCGTCCCGGCGTACTCCGCGCCGCCGCAGAGCCACCCGGCGGCCGGGCAGCCCCACCCTGTGCCGTTGTCCCACCCAGGGCAGGAGACACCCGTGGCCCAGCCCGCTCCGCAGCCGCAGCCCCGCAAGCAGCGCGGCGGTCGCAACCTCCAGGCCGCGATAGGCGTGGGCGTCGGCCTCGGCGCGGTGATCATCGCCTCGCTGTTCGTGGTGAAGGCGCTGTTCCTGTTCGTGGTGATGGCGGCCGTGTCGGTCGGGATCTGGGAGCTGACCAGCCGGCTGGCCGAGCGCAAGCAGATCAAGGCGCCACTGGTCCCGCTGGTCGCGGGCGGCATCGCGATGATCGCCACCGGGTACTGGGCCGGCGTCCAGTGGGCGGCGGCCTCGCTGGCGCTGACCGGCCTGGCGGTGATGGTCTGGCGGATGGCCGAACCGCCGGAGAACTACCTGCGGGACATAACGGCGGGCATCTTCACCGCGTTCTACGTGCCGTTCCTGGCCACCTTCGTGGCGATGATGCTGGCGGCGGACGACGGCCCGCAGCGGATCGTGCTGTTCCTGATCGTCACCGTCTGCAGCGACACCGGCGCCTACGCGGTGGGCTACAAGTTCGGCAAGAACAAGCTCGCCCCGACGATCAGCCCGGGCAAGACCCGTGAGGGCCTGGCCGGCGGCATCGGCCTGTCGATGCTGGCGGGCGCGCTGCTGATGGAGCTGATCATCGACGGCGGCAGCTGGTGGCAGGGCCTGATCCTGGGCGGCTGCGCGGCGGTCGTGGCGACCCTGGGGGACCTGGGCGAGTCGATGATCAAGCGTGACCTCGGCATCAAGGACATGGGCACGCTGCTGCCCGGCCACGGCGGCATCATGGACCGGCTGGACTCGCTCCTGCCGACCGCCCCGGTGGTCTGGCTGCTGCTGGCGGCCTTCGTCGGCAGCTGAGCCGGCCGGGCGGATCCGAACGGTGGGAGCCGTCGAGGGGCTCCGGACGCCTGGCGTCCGGAGCCCCTCGGCCGTCTGGCGAGGTCCGAACGTCTGCGACACTGGATGAACCATGCCTAAGCCCGGAGAACTCACCTTTGTCGCGCCGCGTGGCGCCAAGCCCCCGCGACACCTCGCCGACCTGAGCCCCGTCGAGCGCAAGGAGGCCGTCGCCGAGCTGGGCGAGCAGCCGTTCCGCGCCAAGCAGCTCTCGAACCACTACTTCGGCCGGATGTCGAACGACCCGGCGAGCTGGACGGACATCCCCGCCGCCAGCCGGGAGAAGCTCACCGAGAGTCTGCTGCCCGAGCTGATGTCGGTGGTCCGGCACGTGTCGTGCGACGACGACAACACCCGCAAGACGCTCTGGAAGCTGTTCGACGGCACGCTCGTCGAGTCGGTGCTGATGCGCTACCCGGACCGGGTCACCATGTGCATCAGCTCGCAGGCGGGCTGCGGCATGAACTGCCCGTTCTGCGCGACCGGCCAGGCCGGGCTGACGCGCAACCTCTCCACCGCCGAGATCGTCGAGCAGATCGCGGCCGGGATGCGCGCGCTCAAGGAGGGCGAGATCCCGGGCGGTGAGGCCCGCCTCTCCAACGTGGTCTTCATGGGCATGGGCGAGCCGCTGGCGAACTACAACCGCGTGCTGGCCTCGATCCGCCGGCTCACCGACCCTGCGCCGGACGGCTTCGGCCTCTCCCAGCGCGGCATCACCGTCTCCACCGTGGGCCTGGTGCCGGCGATGAACCGCCTCGCGGACGAGGGCCTCTCCTGCCGCCTCGCGCTGTCGCTGCACGCCCCGGACGACGAACTGCGCGACGAGCTGGTGCCGGTCAACACCCGGTGGAAGGTCGCCGAGGTGCTGGACGCGGCGTGGAACTACGCGGAGAAGTCGGGTCGCCGGATCTCCATCGAGTACGCGCTGATCAAGGACATCAACGACCAGGCGTGGCGGGCGGACCTGCTCGGCCGGCTGATCAAGAACCACCGGGTGCACGTCAACCTGATCCCGCTGAACCCGACGCCGGGTTCCAAGTGGACGGCCTCCCGGCCCGAGGACGAGCGCGAGTTCGTCCGGCGGCTGCAGGCGCACGGCGTGCCCACCACCGTCCGTGACACCCGCGGCCAGGAGATCGACGGCGCCTGCGGCCAGCTCGCCGCGGCGGGCTGAGACACCGGGCCGGCCCCGCCGGGCCCGCCGGCCCGGTGCGCGCGCCGGTTCAGCGCAGACCGGCGGCCGCCAGCGCGGCGGTCAGCCCGCCGGTGACCAGCAGCACGGTGCCGACCGCGAGGGTCCGCAGAGCCACCGCACCGAACAGCAACCGGGGCGGGGTGCCGATTCGCAGCAAGGCGTCGGCGACGTCCCGGCGGGCGGTGCGGAGCTCGGCCAGCCGGGACACCACGGCGGCCACCGCGCAGCCCAGCACCAGACAGGCCTCGACGGCGGGCAGGGTGTCGGCGCTGCCGGGCACCCCGATCCAGTAGCGGATGGTGGTGAGCACCACCGCGACCGCCAGGGTGAGCACGGCCAGCGGCGGGCCGAGCCGGCGGGCCTGCGCGGTCAGCCCCCGTCCGGCGAGCAGCCGCAGCGGGGTCGGCCGGCCGACGGCCAGCAGCGTTCCGGTCCAGGACAGCAGCGGGCCGGTGAGCAGGGCGAGCCCGACGGCGCTCGCCGCCCAGCCGCCCAGCGCGGCGGTGCTGGTGGAGCCGAGCCCGGCCGGCAGGTGGATCGGGCGGCCGTCGGCGGCGGCGCCGGGACGCAGCGCGATGAGTTCCAGGGCGAGGCCGATCACGGCCAGTCCGACCGGCAGGGCGATCCGCAGGGGGCCGAAGCCGGTCGGTACGGGCTGCCGCCTGCCGGGCAGGGTCTCGGCGATCGGCACCGCGGCGGCCGCCGCGATCCCCGCGGTGAGCGGGACCAGGGCGATCAGCGTGACGGGCGCGGCGGCCGGTAGCGGAAGGCCCATGCCGACCTCGGGGGCGAGCGAGGGCCCGGCGATGTCGTTGCGCAGGACCAGGAAGAGCAGCAGGGTCAGCGCGGAGCCGAGGGTGCAGGCGAGCGCGATCTCGCCGGCGATCAGGGTCCGGATCCGGGCGGAGCCGGCGCCTGCCGCGGTGAGGCCGGTGATCCGTTCGGGGCGCCGGGCCGGTACCGCGCGGGCGGCCACGGCGGCGAACCAGGCGACCGCGGCGAGTGGGGGCAGGCACCAGAGCAGCCGGGCGACGGCGTCGGCGCCGCCCGCCGGGTCGCTCATCGCCCGGCCGAGGGCGCGCAGCAGGAACGCGGCGACGACCGCGCCGGCCAGCGCGGTGAGCAGCCAGCGGCCGAGGTCGGGCACCCGGTAGCCCCGGGCCAGACGGAGATAGAACACGTCGACTCTTTCAGCGGCGGGGCGGCGTCATCGGCGCGTGGCCGACACGGTGGACGCTCCGGTGGCTCCCGGCGCGGCGGCGGTTCCGGCGGTTCCGGCGATTCCGGCCGGTCCGGGGGTGCCGCGCGGGACGGGGGCGGCGGGGGCGGCCAGCCGTCCGTCGACGAGTGCGACGGCGCGGTCCGCGTACCGGACGAGCTCGGGGTCGTGGGTGGCCAGGACGAGGGTGAGCTGGTGCGAGCGGGCCGCGCTGGTCAGTATCCGCAGGATCTGGTCGGCGGCCTCGCGGTGCAGCGGCGCGGTCGGGTCGTCGGCGAAGACGACCGGGGGCAGCGGGGCGAGCGCGCGGGCGACGGCGATCCGCTGGCGCTGGCTCTGGATCAGCCGGTCGGGCCGCAGCCGGGCGATGTCGCCGATGTCGAGCCGCTCCAGCCACTCGGTGGCGGCGGTGTACGCGGCCTTGTTGCCGGCGCCGGCCAGCAGCAGGGGCAGGGCGACGTTCTCCCGGGCGGTCAGCTCGGGCACCAGGTGCGGTTCGGAGCCGACGAAGCCGAAGCGGTCGCGGCGCAGCCGTTCGCGGCCGGCCCGGCCGAGGGTGTGGACGGGGGCGCTGTTGAACCAGACCTCCCCCTCGTCGACCGGGATGAGGGCGGAGAGACAGCCGAGCAGGGTGCTCTTGCCGGAGCCGCGCGGGCCGGTGACCGCCAGCACCTCGCCGTCCCGGACGCCGAGCGAGATGCCGCGCAGGGCGGGGGTGCCGTGATGGGACTTGACGATCCCCCGGGCCCACAGCACGTCGTTGTCAGGCGGGGCCGCTGACATGAGGTTCCATCCTGGGTGGCCGCAGGGATATGACAGTCGTCAGATTAGAACGACCGGGGCCCGGCGCGGTGGCGGCGCACTGGCCCATCAGGGGCAAATCACCCGGAAACGGGCGTGTTTGGTCCGAGAGATCGTCCGGGAAACGCCGCAGGGCGGTCCCGCGGGGAGCGGGACCGCCCTGCGGCGGAGGGTGGGGAAGGAAGATCAGGTCGTCAGATCTTGGCCCACGCGTCGGTGAGGCTGGTCCGCAGGATCTGCTCGATCTCGTCGAAGGTCGACTGGTCGGAGATCAGCGGCGGGGCCAGCTGGACGACCGGGTCGCCACGGTCGTCGGCGCGGCAGTACAGGCCGTTGTCGAAGAGCGCCTTCGACAGGAAGCCGTAGAGCACGCGCTCGACCTCGTCGTCGTTGAACGACTCCTTGGTGACCTTGTCCTTCACGAGCTCGATGCCGTAGAAGTACCCGTTGCCGCGGACGTCGCCGACGATCGGCAGGTCGCGCAGCTTGTTCAGGGTGCCGAGGAAGTTCGCCTCGTTGTCCAGCACGTGCTGGTTCAGGCCCTCGCGCTCGAAGATGTCGAGGTTGGCGAGCGCCACCGCGGAGGAGACCGGGTGGCCACCGAAGGTGTAGCCGTGCAGGAAGGTGTTGTCGCCCTTGTAGAACGGCTCGGCCAGGCGGTCCGAGATGATCGTGGCGCCGATCGGGGAGTAGCCCGAGGTCATGCCCTTGGCGCAGGTGATCATGTCGGGCTGGTAGCCGAACTTGTCGGCGCCGAACATGGTGCCCAGGCGGCCGAAGGCGCAGATGACCTCGTCCGAGACCAGCAGCACGTCGTGGCGGTCGCAGATCTCGCGCAGGCGCTGGAAGTACCCGGGCGGCGGCGGGAAGCAGCCACCGGCGTTCTGCACCGGCTCGACGAAGACGGCGGCGACGGTCTCGGCGCCCTCGTTGAGGATCGCCACCTCGATCTCGTCGGCGCACCAGCGGCCGTAGGCCTCGGGGTCGACGGTGCCGTCCGGGCCTTCGAGGAAGGCCGGGGCACGGTAGATGTTGGTGTTCGGGGCCTTGTGGGTGCCCGGCACCAGCGGCTCGAACGGGGCCTTCAGGCCCGGCAGGCCGGTGATCGACAGGGCGCCCTGCGGGGTGCCGTGGTAGGCGACCGCACGCGAGATGACCTTGTACTTGGTGGGCTTGCCGGTCAGCTTGAAGTACTGCTTGGCCAGCTTCCACGCGGTCTCGACGGCCTCGCCGCCACCGGTGGAGAAGAACACCTTGTTCAGGTCGCCCGGGGCGTAGTTGGCCAGGCGCTCGGCCAGCTCGACGGCCTTCGGGTGGGCGTAGCTCCACACCGGGAAGAAGGCGAGCTCCTTGGCCTGCTTGGCAGCGGCCTCGGCGAGCTCGACGCGGCCGTGGCCGGCCTGCACCACGAACAGGCCGGAGAGGCCGTCGATGTACTTCCGGCCCTTGTCGTCCCAGATGTAGGTGCCCTCGCCCCTGGCGATCGTCGGCACGGGGGAGTTCTCGTACGACGACATGCGGGTGAAGTGCATCCACAGGTGGTCGTAGGCGGTCTTGGAAAGGTCCTTCTGCGCCGGGTCGGCTGTCATCGGGTGCCCCAGGTGTAGGTCTGTTTCCGGAGCTTCAGGTAAACGAAGCTCTCGGTGCTCCGCACGCCGGGAAGCGCGCGGATGCGCTTGTTGATCATTTCGAGCAGGTGCTCGTCGTCCTCGCAGACCAGCTCGGCCAGGAGGTCGAACGAGCCTGCGGTGCAGACGACGTAGTCGACCTCGTCGAGGGCGGCCAACGCGTCGGCGACGGGCTCGATGTCGCCCTCGACCCGGATCCCGACCATCGCCTGGCGGGTGAAGCCGACGGTGAGCGGGTCCGTGACGGCGACGATCTGCATCACGCCTTGGTCGAGCAGCTTCTGGACGCGTTGCCGTACGGCTGCCTCGGACAGGCCGACGGCCTTGCCGATGGCGGCGTACGGGCGGCGCCCGTCCTCCTGGAGCTGCTCGATGATCGCCTTGGAGGCGGCGTCGAGGGGAACGCTGGCGTTCCGGTCGCGGTTGGCCACGCCGCCACTGTGCCTGATCGGCCCTCTGTTCGCAAGCGCGGGATCTGCTGATTTCGTCGTGATCTTGGAAATCATGTACGGATTTCATTGCCGTGTCGAAGTTGTCCTGTCGATACCGGCTGTCGTACGGCTACCCTGGTCCGGTACGCGCGCGGCTTCGCAGCGCAGCGCGCGTTCCCCCGAACAGTGGACCGCGCCGCGCCCGGCGCGGCCACTCGGCGCCCTTCGCCCGGCGGATCCGCCGACGTACCATGGCGCCGGAATCTGCAATGCCGCAGGCCCAGACCGAGGAGAGACCCGTGAGCGACCTTCGCACGCTGCGCAACTACATCAACGGTGAGTTCGTCGATGCGGCGGACGGCCGCACGCTCGACATCGTGGACCCCACCACCGGCGAGGTCTACGCGACGTCCCCGCTGTCCGGCGCCGCCGATGTCGACGCCGCGATGGCCTCCGCCGACGCCGCTTTCCCGGTCTGGCGCGACGCCACCCCGAGCACCCGCCAGAAGCTGCTCCTCAAGATCGCCGACGCGGTCGAGTCCCGTGCCGACGAGATCGTGGACGCCGAGGTCCGCAACACCGGCAAGCCCCGCGCGCTGACCCTCTCCGAGGAGATCGGCCCGATGGTGGACCAGATCCGCTTCTTCGCCGGCGCCGCCCGCCTGCTGGAGGGCAAGGCCGCGGGCGAGTACATGGACGGGATGACCTCGATCGTCCGCCGCGAGCCGGTCGGCGTCTGCGCCCAGGTCGCGCCGTGGAACTACCCGATGATGATGGCCGTCTGGAAGTTCGCCCCGGCCATCGCCGCGGGCAACACCGTGGTGCTGAAGCCGTCGGACACCACCCCGGCCTCCACCGTGCTGCTGGCCGAGATCATCGGCGGCATCCTCAAGGACATGGAGCTACCGGCCGGCGTCTTCAATGTGATCTGCGGCGACCGCGAGACCGGCCAGGCCATGGTCGAGCACCCCACCCCGGCGATGGCCTCCATCACCGGCTCGGTGCGCGCCGGCATCTCGGTCGCCGAGTCGGCGGCCAAGGACGTCAAGCGCGTCCACCTGGAGCTGGGCGGCAAGGCCCCGGTCGTGGTCTTCGAGGACGCGGACATCGCCGAGGCCGTCGAGGGCATCTCGGTCGCCGGCTTCTTCAACGCCGGCCAGGACTGTACGGCCGCCACCCGCGTGCTGGTGCACGAGTCGATCCACGACGCCTTCGTCGAGGCGCTGGCCAAGGCCGCGGCCGAGACCAAGACCGGTGGCGTGGACGACGAGGACGTGCTGTACGGCCCGCTGAACAACGCCAACCAGCTGAAGCAGGTCACCGGCTTCATCGACCGCCTGCCGACGCACGCCAAGGTCGAGGCCGGCGGCCACCGGGTCGGCGACAAGGGCTACTTCTACGCCCCGACCGTCGTCTCCGGGCTGAACCAGGACGACGAGATCATCCAGAACGAGGTCTTCGGCCCGGTCATCACCGTGCAGAAGTTCTCCGACGAGGACCAGGCGGTCGGCTACGCCAACGGCGTCGAGTACGCGCTGGCCTCCTCGGTCTGGACCAAGGACCACGCCCGCGCCATGCGGATGTCTCGCCGCCTGGACTTCGGCTGCGTCTGGATCAACACCCACATCCCGCTGGTCGCCGAGATGCCGCACGGCGGCTTCAAGAAGTCGGGCTACGGCAAGGACCTCTCCTCCTACGGGTTCGAGGACTACACCCGGGTGAAGCACGTCATGACTGCGATCTAGCAGGTCGTGACCGTTGGGCGGGGTATGACTGCGATCTAGCAGGTCGTGACCGTCGGGCGGAGTATGACCGCGATCTAGCAGGTCGTGACCGTCGGGCGGGGTGTGACTGCGATCTGGTCGGTTCGCTGCGATCCAGTCGCGGTCACGGGTCTGGCGGAGGGCCCGGGTCGGGAACGACCCGGGCCCTTCGCCTTGCCATCCTGTCGGCCGTTCGGGTGACCGCCTGACAGGATGAACCTGCACTTCGGCACCGCGACTCCCTAGCCTTGCCGCATGAGCATCCCCACCGCTGACTCAGCTGCCGGCCAGGCCGTCAAGGCCGCCGACCGCGCGCACGTCTTCCACTCGTGGTCCGCCCAGGCGCTGATCGACCCCCTCGCGGTGGCCGGCGCCGAGGGCTCGTACTTCTGGGACTACGACGGCAACCGCTACCTCGACTTCTCCTCGCAGCTGGTGAACACCAACATCGGGCACCAGCACCCGAAGGTGGTCGCCGCGATTCAGGAGCAGGCCGCGAAGCTCTGCACCATCGCCCCCGGCTTCGCCGTCGAGTCGCGCAGCGAGGCCGCCCGGCTGATCGCCGAGCGCACCCCCGGGGACCTCGACAAGATCTTCTTCACCAACGGCGGCGCCGAGGCCAACGAGAACGCCATCCGGCTGGCCCGGCTGCACACCGGGCGGCAGAAGGTCATGGCGACCTACCGCTCGTACCACGGCGCCACCGCCAACGCGATCGCCCTCACCGGCGACCCGCGCCGCTGGGCCAACGAGACCGGCGTCTCCGGTGTCGTGCACTTCTGGGGCCCGTACGCCTACCGCTCCAACTTCCACGCCGAGAACGAGGCGCAGGAGTGCGAGCGCGCGCTGGAGCACCTGGAGCAGGTGATCGCGTTCGAGGGCCCGGGCACGGTCGCGGCGATCATCCTGGAGACCGTGGTCGGCACCGCCGGCATCCTGATCCCGCCGCCGGGCTACCTGGCCGGGGTGCGCGAGATCTGCGACCGCTACGGCATCGTCCTCATCCTGGACGAGGTGATGGCCGGCTTCGGCCGCACCGGCGCCTGGTTCGCCGCCGACCACTGGGGCGTCACCCCGGACCTGCTGACCTTCGCCAAGGGCGTCAACTCCGGGTACGTCCCGCTCGGCGGGGTGGCGATCAGCGCGGAGATCGCCGCGACCTTCGCCGAGCGGCCGTTCCCCGGCGGGCTCACCTACTCGGGCCACCCGCTGGCCTGCGCCTCGGCCGTCGCCACCATCAACACGATGGCGGAGGAGGGCATCGTCGAGAACGCCGCACGGATCGGCGAGGACGTGATCGGCCCCGGTCTGCGCGAGCTGGCCGAGCGGCACCCCTCGATCGGCGAGGTCCGCGGCCTCGGCGTGTTCTGGGCGCTGGACCTGGTCAAGGACCGCGCCACCCGCGAGCCGCTGGTGCCGTACAACGCGGCCGGCCCCGCCAACGCGCCGATGGCCGAGCTGGCCGCCGCCTGCAAGAAGCGCGGGCTCTGGCCGTTCGTCAACATGAACCGCTTCCACGTCGTCCCGCCGTGCACCGTCACGGAGGAGGAGGCCAAGGCCGGTCTCGCCGTGCTCGACGAGGTGTTGTCGCTGACCGACGAGCACACCGTCTGACCGGCGGACCGTCCGACCAGTAGGCAGTCCGACCAGCACACAGTCCGGCGTGCACGTGGCCCGACGACGTATCAGACCCGACAGGACGGCCCCGGGTGCCCGCGTGCGCCCGGGGCCGTCCCACGCCCCGGAGGCCCACCTTGTCCCGCACCACCCTCACCCGCCGCGGCGTGCTCGGCACCGCCGGGCTGATCGGCGCCGGCGCCCTGACCGGCTGCGGCATCCCGTCCGCCTACGTGGCCGAGGACCACCGCTCCGCGCCCGACCGTTCGGGGAGCGAGAAGCGGCTGGCGTTCTCCAACTGGACGCAGTACATCGACGTCGACGACGACGGCAACCGGCCGACCCTGGACGCCTTCACCGAGCGGACCGGGATCAAGGTCACCTACACCGAGGACATCAACGACAACGACGAGTTCTTCGGGAAGATCGGCCCGGTCCTCACCCAGGGCAGCGACCCCGGCCGGGATCTCATGGTGGTCAGCGACTGGATGGCCGGGCGGTACGTCTCGCTCGGCTGGGTACAGGCGATGGACCGCGCCAACCTGCCCAACGTCACCGCCCAGCTCGATCCGCAGCTGGCGAACCCGGCCTTCGACCCCGGGCGCCGGCGCAGCGTGCCGTGGCAGTCCGGGATCACCGGCATCGCCTACAACCGCAAGGAGCTGGGCCGCGAAATCAGGTCGACCGCCGACCTCTGGGCCCCCGACCTCAAGGGCCGGGTCACCCTGTTCGCCGGGCTGGACGAGGCGCTCGGCCTGCTGATGCTCGGGTACGGCGCCGACATCGGGGCCTTCACCGAGGACGACGCGCACCGGGCGATGGACCTGGTCCAGAAGATGGTCGACGGCCGGCACATCCGCCGCTTCACCGGCAACGACTACACCAGCGACCTGGCCTCGGGGGCGGCGCTGGCCTGCCAGGCCTACTCCGGTGACGCCGTCCAGCTCACCGCCGAGAACCCGGACATCGCCTTCGTGGTGCCCGAGGAGGGCGGCGAGCTCTGGGCGGAGAGCCTGCTGATACCCAACCGGGCCGACCACAAGACCAACGCCGAGCTGCTCATCGACCACTACTACCGACCCGAGGTGGCCGCCGAGCTGGCCGCCGCCGTGCAGTACATCTGCCCGGTGCCGGCCGCCCGCGAGGTGCTGGCGGACAGCGGGGACAAGGAGAAGGCCGAGCTGGCGGAGCACCCGCTGCTGTTCCCGACCGACGAGATGCGGGCACGGCTGCACACCATGCGCGACGTCACCTCGGCCGAGCGTCCAGGCCTGCACAAGGTCTGGGGCCGCATCACCGGGGTCTAGCGCAGGGGTCTAGCCGCAGGGGGCCGGCCGAGGGGGCCGCGGCTCAGCGGCGCACCGCGTCCAGCCCGAGCAGCGCGACGTGCAGCGAGAGGCAGGACTCCACCTGGTCGAGGTCGACGCCGAGGATCCGTTCGACCCTGTGCAGCCGGTCGTAGAAGGACGGCCGGGACAGGTGCGCGGCGTCGGCCGCCGCCGACTTGTTCCGGCCCTGCTCCAGGTAGATCCGCAGCATCTGCACCAACTGGGCGTTGTGCTCGGCGTCGTAGGCGAGCAGCGGGCCCAGCTCGCGCTCGACGTAGGTCTGCAGCCGGGCGTCGTCGCGCAGCAGGTGCAGCAGGCCGCGGAGCCGGACGTCGGGCAGCCGGTAGTACGCGGCCGCCCGGCCGCCGGGGGCGTCGTGCAGTGCGGCGTCGGCGACCTGGGTGGCCTCCAGCAGGGTGCGCCGGGCGTCGCGCACCGAGCCGACCGAGGAGCCGGCGGCGACCACCGGCGCCGGCGCGGGGGCGGCCTCCCGGTCGGCCTCCGCCGTCAGCCGGCGCAGCGCCGCGGCGAAGGCGTCCAGCGCGGCGTGCTCGTCCTGCTGGGCGGCGAGGGCGATCAGCACGCCGACGCCCTCGTCGTCCAGCGCGCCGACGAGCGCGGAGAGCCGGCAGCTCCGGATCGCGGTGGCCGCCAGCTCGGTGAAGTCCCGCAGCCTGGCCTGGGCCTCCAGGGCGGCCGGGATCGGTCCGCGCCGCTGCCGCAGGACCACCCCGACCAGCCGGCGGCCCTCCAGCGGCACGCCGAGGGCCTGGGCGCGCAGCGCCACCTCGGAGACGGTCAGGGCATGGGTGAGGATGCCGGAGAGCAGCGTGCGGTGGGTCTGCCGCTCCAGGCTCTCGCGGTCGCGCACCACCAACCGGTTGAGGGCGAGCGCGGAGGCGCCGCGCTCCAGCAGCATGGTGTGCGGGTGCGCGGTGCCCTCGGGCAGCGGCCCCGGGTCGGCGACCAGGACGAGCCGGCCCCAGTCCTGGCCGCGGGCGCCGACCGTGGTGACCAGCCAGCCGCTGCGCGGGTCGTGACCGGTACGGCCGGGCGGGCGGACCCCGCGCGAGCGGCGTTCCCAGTCCTCCAGCAGCTCGGTCTCGGGCCGGCCGGCGGTGTCGTGCGCCAGCACCTGGTGGGCGAGGTTCTCCAGCACCACCGGCCCGCCCGCCATCCGGGCCACCTGACGGACCACCTCGGCCGGCTCGGCGCCCTCCACCACCAGCTCGTTGAAGACCTGGTGGACCGCCTCCGAGGTGCGCAGCTGCTCCAGCTGGGCGTTCACCACCAGGGCGTGCACGGCCTCGGTGACGGCGACGAAGCGCAGCTCGCGGCGGAGCGCGATCAGCGGGAGACCGCGCTGCTCGGCGGCGTGCACCAGGGCGCGGGGCAGCGAGTCGAAGTAGCGCCGGCCGAACTCGATGACCAGGCCGGCCACGCCGACCTCGTCCAGCTCGCGCACGTACCGGGCCAGTCTCTCGCGGTCCTCGGGCAGCGCGATGCCGGTGGTCAGCACCAGCTCGCCGCCCTGGAGCACCCCGGCGACGTCGGGCAGTTCGCTGACGTGGACCCAGCGGACCGGGCGCTCCAGGTGGTCGGTGCCGGCGACGACCTGGGGGAGGCCGCGCCGCATCACCTCCAGGTCGAGCACACGGGCGACGGTGGGGAGCATCGCGGGCCTCCAGGGTTCAGAGTGTCAGGTAAATCATCGCGCGCGGCGACGAACTGTCGCCCTGACGGAACCCTTGCACCCTGTAAGGCCCTGCGCGGCTAGCTTTCCGGGGTGACCCTTGTCACGCCCCTGCGGCACCGGGCATGGTCAGCGGGTCGGCTGTGGCGAAAGACGACACAACCGCGGGAATCCGTCGCGTGACCGGAAAGCAACACCGGAATCCCTTGCCGGGGTCACGCCCGGCTGTCAGGATCGCGCATCCCGGTGACCGACCGGACCGGTTTCCCCCGCACCGAGGACGCGGCGACTCGACCAGTCGTACGACGCCGGTGCGGTCCCCCGCCCGCCGGCACCTGCACCATGGCGGATCAGGCGGTCTTTCGCCTTGCGGGCAGTCGAACCACCGGCACTTGGAGGAACAGATGGACCTGACCGACTTCGGCGCGGGCGCGCAGTACATCGCCGGCCGGCAGAGCCGGGGGAGCGGCGAGCCCTTCCAGGTCGTCAACCCGGCGGACGGCAGCGTGGTCGAGCAGATCTCCCTCGCCTCCGCCGAGCAGGTCGACGCCGCCGTGGCCGCCGCCCGCGCCGCGCTGCCCGAGTGGGCCGGCGCCACCCCGGGCGCCCGCTCGGAGGCGCTGACCAGGCTCGCCGCCGTGCTCACCGAGGCCGGCGCCGACCTCGCCCGGGTGGAGTCCGCGCAGACCGGCAAGCCGGTCAAGCTCTCCACCGAGTTCGACGTCCCCGGCACGATCGACAACGCCGCCTTCTTCGCGGGCGCCGCCCGCAACCTGGAGGGCAAGGCGGCCGGCGAGTACTCGGGGGACCACACCTCGTACGTGCGGCGCGAGCCGATCGGCGTGGTCGGCTCGATCTCGCCGTGGAACTACCCGCTCCAGATGGCCGCCTGGAAGATCCTCCCGGCGATCGCGGCGGGCAACACCATCGTCCTCAAGCCGGCCGAGCTGACCCCGCTGACCTCGGTGATGTTCGCCCGGGCCTGCACCGCGGCCGGCATCCCGGACGGCGTGGTCAACGTGGTCACCGGCGCCGGGCGCACCGCCGGCGAGCGCCTGGTCGCGCACCCGGACGTCGCGATGGTCTCCTTCACCGGCTCCACCCCGGTCGGCCGACGGGTCGCCGAACTCGCCACCGCGACCGTCAAGCGCACCCACCTGGAGCTGGGCGGCAAGGCCCCGTTCGTGGTCTTCGACGACGCCGACCTGGACGCCGCCGTGCACGGAGCGGTCGCCGCCTCGCTGATCAACAGCGGCCAGGACTGCACCGCCGCCACCCGCGCGTACGTGCAGCGGCCGCTCTACGACGCCTTCGTGGCGGGCGTCGCCGACCTCTACCGCACGATCCGGCTCGGCGACCCGCTGGACCAGCGGACCGACCTCGGCCCGCTGGTCTCCCACACCCACCGCGACCGGGTGGCCGGCTTCGTCGAGCGGGCCCGCGGCTACGGCGCCACCGTCGTCACCGGCGGACACGCCCCCGAGAAGGGCCACGACGGCACCGACCTCACCCGCGGCGCCTACTACCTGCCGACCCTCGTCACCGACGCGGCGCAGGACAGCGAGATCGTCCAGGGCGAGATCTTCGGCCCGGTCCTGGTCGTGCTGCCCTTCGACGGCGACGACGAGGGGCTGCGGCTGGCCAACGACACCCCGTACGGCCTGGCCGCCTCGGCGTGGACGAGCAACGTGCACCGTTCGCTGCGCGCCACCCGGGAGATCGCGGCGGGCTGCGTCTGGGTCAACGACCACATCCCGATCATCAGCGAGATGCCGCACGGCGGCTACAAGTCCTCCGGTTACGGCAAGGACATGTCGCAGTACTCGCTGGACGAGTACACGCAGGTCAAGCACGTCATGTTCGACACCACGGCGGTGGCCCGCAAGGACTGGCACCGCACCGTCTTCGGAGACAGATAACCCCTCCCAGGGGCGTTCCCCCACCGCCCCGACCCGACCTCTCCCCCCAGGAGGCCCGTTCCATGGTGTTCAACGAGCTCACCGACGGTCTGCCCGAACCGGTCCGCAGGGCCTGGGAACGCAGTCTGACCAGTGGCCGGGCCGCCGTCGGCAGGCGGACCCTGCTGCGCGCCGCCGCCCTCACCGCCGGTGCGGGCACGCTGGCCGCCTGCGGCATCCCGGCGGCGGGCACCGCCGGCACCGGGGACTCCACCGCGAACGCCGCCCCCGACCTGTCGGAGGGCGAGCGGGAGGTGAGCTTCTCCAACTGGCCGCTCTACATCGACACCGACGAGAACGACCAGGAGAAGCACGGCTCGCTGGAGGCCTTCACCGCGGCCACCGGGATCAGGGTCAAGTACGCCGAGGACATCAACGACAACGTCGAGTTCTTCGGCAAGGTCAAGCCACAGCTCGCGGCCGGCCAGGACACCGGCCGCGACCTGATGGTGCTCACCGACTGGATGGCCGCCCGGCTGATCCGGCTCGGCTGGGCGCAGAAGCTCACCCCGGCCAACGTCACCACCGCGATCACCAACGTGGACTCCCGCTTCCGCGCCCCCGACTGGGACCCGGGCCGGCTCTACTCCTACCCGTGGGCCGGCATCCAGGTCGTGATCGCGTACAACCGGAAGGCGACCAGGGGCAAGGAGGTCACCAGCGTCGCCCAGCTGCTGGAGGACCAGGACCTCAAGGGCCGGGTCACCTTCCTCTCCGAGATGCGCGACAGCGTCGGGATGACCCTGCTGGACATGGGCAAGGACCCGGCGAAGTTCACCGCCGACGACTACGACGCGGCGATCGCCCGGCTGCAGAAGGCGGTGGACGGCAAGCAGATCCGCCGCTTCACCGGCAACGACTACGGCCAGGAGCTCTCCTCCGGGGACATCGCGGCCTGCGTCGCCTGGGGCGGTGACCTGATCCAACTCCGCGCCGACAACCCGGACATCGAGTTCGTCGTCCCGGAGCAGGGCTTCGTCTACGGGACCGACAACATGCTCGTCCCGGCCAAGGCCCGGCACAAGGCCAACGCCGAGAAGTTGATCGACTTCTACTATCAGCCCAAGATCGCGGCGCAGCTGGCCGCGGGCATCGGCTACGTCTCCGCCGTCACCGGGATGGAGAAGGAGCTCGCGGCCATCGCCCCGGACACCGCGGCCAACCCGCTGGTCGTCCCCACCCCCGAGATGGCGGCGAAGGCGCACGTGTTCCGCAGCCTGACCGAGGCCGAGGAGAGCTCCTTCGAGGAGAAGTTCTCCAAGCTCATCGGCGCCTGACCCCCTGACGGCAGAGAACCAGAGAGACACCACCCATGACAGAGCAGCTGCGCTCCGCGGCCACCGGTGGCGACGTCCGCCTCACCGGCATCGGCAAGACCTACGGCGCCTTCACCGCCGTCCACCCGCTCGACCTGACCGTCCCGCAGGGCTCCTTCTTCGCCCTGCTCGGCGCCTCCGGCTGCGGCAAGACCACCACCCTGCGCATGATCGCCGGGCTGGAGGAGCCCACCAGCGGCACCGTCCTGATCGGCGGCCAGGACGTCACCGCCCTGCCCCCGTACAAGCGCCCGGTGAACACCGTCTTCCAGAGCTACGCTCTCTTCCCGCACCTCGACATCTTCGAGAACGTCGCCTTCGGCCTGCGCCGGCGCGGCAAGAAGGACGTCAAGAAGCAGGTCGACGACATGCTGGAGCTGGTGGAGCTCGGCCAGTACGCCCGCCGCAAGCCGCACCAGCTCTCCGGCGGCCAGCAGCAGCGCGTCGCCGTCGCCCGCGCCCTGATCAACCACCCCCAGGTGCTCCTCCTCGACGAACCGCTCGGCGCCCTCGACCTCAAGCTCCGCCGCCAGATGCAGCTGGAGCTCAAGCGGATCCAGACCGAGGTCGGCATCACCTTCGTCCACGTCACCCACGACCAGGAGGAGGCCATGACGATGGCCGACACCATCGCGGTGATGAACGGCGGCCGGGTCGAGCAGCTCGGCGCCCCCGCCGAGCTCTACGAGAACCCCGCCACCACCTTCGTGGCCAACTTCCTCGGCCAGTCCAACCTGCTGCCCGCCGACGTGACCGGGCAGCAGGGCGGCGACCTCCTGCTCAGCGCCGCCGGCGCCCGGCTCTCCGTGCCGAAGGCCCGGTGCGCCGCCGACGCGAGGAAGGTCCACCTCGGCGTCCGGCCGGAGAAGATCACCATCGAGCACTCCTCCGCCGAGGTCGCCGCCGGCCGCAACCGGCTGGGCGGCACCGTGGTCGACTCCAGTTTCATCGGCGTCTCCACCCAGTACCTGGTGCGCACCGACGGCGGCCAGGAGGTGACCGTCTTCGAGCAGAACATGGAGCGCGACACCCGGATCGTCCCCGGTGCTCCGGTCGTCCTGCACTGGAACCCGGCGCACTCCTTCGCCCTGGACGCCGCCCAGGCGATCGACGCGGGCACCGGGGAGGAGGCGGCATGACCACCACCACCGCCGTGGCGCCGCCGCAGGCCGTACCCCCCGACGGCGGCCCGCTGCCCGGACCGGCCGCGCGGCCCAGGCGAAAGCTCACCCCGTACTGGCTGCTGCTGCCGGGCATAGCCTGGCTGGTCGTCTTCTTCGCGGTGCCGATGGTCTACCAGGCCTCCACCTCGCTGCAGACCGGCTCGCTGGAGAGCGGCTTCAAGGTCACCTGGCACGTCGCCACCTACTGGGACGCCCTGGTCGAGTACCGCTGGCACTTCGTCCGCTCGTTCGGCTACGCGGCCACCGCCACGCTGTTCTGCCTGGCCATCGGCTACCCGCTCGCCTACACGATCGCCTTCAAGGCGAGCAAGCGCTGGCGCAACGTCATCCTGATCCTGGTGATCGCGCCGTTCTTCACCAGCTTCCTGATCCGCACGCTGGCCTGGAAGACGATCCTCTCGGACGGCGGCCCGGTGGTCGGCGCGCTCAACGCGCTGCACGTCCTGGACCTGACCAGCGCCGTCGGCCTCACCTCCGGTGACCGGGTGCTGGCCACGCCGCTCGCGGTGGTGTGCGGCCTGACCTACAACTTCCTCCCGTTCATGATCCTGCCGCTCTACACCTCGCTGGAGCGGATCGACCCGCGCCTGCACGAGGCGGCCGGAGACCTGTACGCCCGCCCGTTCACGACCTTCCGCAAGGTGACCTTCCCGATCTCGCTGCCCGGCGTGGTCGCGGGCACGCTGCTCACCTTCATCCCGGCCTCCGGCGACTACATCAACGCCCAGCTGCTGGGCTCGCCGAGCGAGCAGATGGTCGGCAACGGCATCCAGAAGCAGTTCCTCAACGTGCTCGACTACCCCACCGCGGCAGCGCTGAGCTTCATCCTGATGGCCCTGATCCTGGGGATGGTGACGGTCTACATGCGCAAGGCCGGGACGGAGGAACTGGTCTGATGTCCCGAGTGATCAAGTGGATCCGGGCCCACCTGGTGGTACTGGCCGGCCTGCTGGCCCTGGCCTACCTGGTGCTGCCCAACCTGGTGGTCCTGGCCTTCTCGTTCAACAAGCCGGTCGGCAAGTTCAACTACGAGTGGTCCGAGTTCTCCACCGACGCCTGGACCGATCCCTGCGGTGTGGCCGACATGTGCCAGTCGCTGTCGCTGAGCCTGGAGGTCGCGGTGCTCGCGACCGTCGGCGCCACCGTGCTCGGCACCATGGTCGCCTTCGCGCTGGCCCGCTACCGCTTCCGCGGCCGCTCCGCCACCACCGCGATGATCTTCCTGCCGATGGCCATGCCGGAGGTGGTGATGGCCGCCTCGCTCGGCACGCTCTTCCTCAACATGCGGATCCCGTTCGGCTTCACCACGATCCTGATCGCGCACATCATGTTCTGCCTGAGCTTCGTGGTGACGGCGGTCAAGGCGCGGGTGATGAGCATGGACCCGAGGCTCGAACAGGCCGCCCAGGACCTCTACGCGACCCCGACCCAGACCTTCCTGCGGGTCACCCTGCCGCTGGTCGCCCCCGGCATCGCCGCCGGCGCGCTGCTCAGCTTCGCGCTCTCCTTCGACGACTTCATCATCACCCAGTTCAACTCGGGCCCGACCACGGTCACCTTCCCGATGTTCGTCTGGGGCGCCTCGCAGCGCGGCATCCCGGTGCAGGTGAACGTCATCGGCACCGCGATGTTCATCGCCGCGGTGGTGCTGACCGTCGCCGGTCAGTGGCTCGGGAACCGCCGGAAGGCCACCGCCTGACCGGCACCGCCGGCGCCCCCGACGTAGCGTCGGGAGCGGCCGACAACCATCATCGATGTGCAGAAAGTGGCTGATAATGCATGGACTCCGCCCGCGCGCTCAGTGACGCCAGGCCCACCCCCTTCTGGCTGGAGGACCCGGGCCGGCCGGCGGCGCTGCCCGCCCTCGTCGGCGACACCACCTGCGACCTGCTGGTCGTCGGCGGCGGATACTCCGGCCTCTGGACCGCCCTCGTCGCCAAGGAGCGCGACCCCTCCCTGGACGTCGTCCTGGTCGAGGGCAACGAGGTGGGGTGGGCCGCGTCCGGGCGCAACGGCGGATTCTGCGCGGCCAGCCTGACCCACGGTTTCGGCAACGGGCTGCAGCGCTGGCCCGCCGAACTCGCCCAGCTCGAACGCCTCGGCGCGGCCAACCTGGACGGCATCGAGGCGACCATCGCGCGCTACGGGATCGACGCCGAGTGGGAGCGCACCGGCGAGATCGACGTCGCCACCCAGCCCCACCAGCTCGCCGAGCTGCAGGAGGTCGCCGAGGCGGTCGCCGAGTACGGACTCGACATCACCGTGCTCGACCGCGACGAGCTGCGGGCCGAGGTCGACTCGCCGACCTTCCTCGGCGGGCTCTGGGACAAGGAGGGCGTGGCGATGGTCCACCCCGCCAAACTCGCCTGGGGCCTCAAGGACGCCTGCCTCTCCCAGGGCGTGCGGATCTTCGAGCACACCCGGGCGACGGACCTCAGGGAGCACGGCGGCGGCATGGCCGTCCGCACCCCGTACGGACGGGTCTTCGCCCGCCGGGTCGCGCTCGGCACCAACGTCTTCCCGTCGCTGGTCAAGCGGGTCCGCCCGTTCGTCGTCCCGGTGTACGACTACGCGCTGATGACCGAGCCGCTCAGCGCCGAGCAGCTCGCCGCGATCGGCTGGAAGGGGCGACAGGGGCTCGGCGACAGCGCCAACAAGTTCCACTACTTCCGGCTCTCCGCCGACAACCGCATCCTCTGGGGCGGCTACGACGCCGTCTACCACTACGGCGGACACGTCCGGCACGAGTACGACCAGCGGCCGGAGACCTTCCGCACCCTGGCGCACAACTTCTTCCGCTGCTTCCCGCAGCTGGAGGGGCTGCGCTTCACCCACGCCTGGGGCGGCGCGATCGACACCTGCAGCCGGTTCTCGGCGTTCTTCGACACCGCCCACCGCGGCCGGGTCGCCTACGCCGCCGGGTACACCGGCCTGGGGGTGGGCGCCACCCGGTTCGGCGCCGAGGTGATGCTCGACCTGCTGGCCGGGGAGCGCACCGAGCGCACCTCGCTGGAGATGGTCCGCTCCAAGCCGCTGCCGTTCCCGCCCGAGCCGGTGCGCTGGGCCGGCATCGAGCTCACCACCCGCTCGCTGGAGCGCGCCGACCGGACCGGTGGGCACCGCAACCTCTGGCTGCGCACCCTCGACCGGATGGGGCTGGGCTTCGACAGCTGAGCGGCCGCCCCGACGGCCTTCCGCGCCGATCACCGGCTGATCCGGTGATCGGCGCGGAGGATCCGGCGAGCCGAGCCGAGCCGAGCCGAGCCGAGCCGAGCCGAGCCGAGCTGATCCGAGCCGAGCTGATCCGAGCCGATCCATCCGTTCGGCGAGGTGATCGCGCTATCCGTGTAAGAGAGACCCGCCGTCCGCCTCTCGTTGGTGACGGCGGGTCTCGGTTTCCCGCCGCGCCACGATCAGCAGCGCGCTGAGAAACGGGGACAGGACATGGAGAGCACCGGACTGCACTGGCTCGCCCAGGCGGCGCCGGACCCGGACGCCTTCCGGGAACAGTGGGAACGCAGCGGCCTGGGCCTGATGCTGCTGCCGGCCGGCCGGCGCTGGGACGTCCTCTCGGTACCCGGCCGGCTCGGCCGTCCCGTCATCGACATCCTCGACTCCCGATCCTGCGGGCCGGTCCTCGGCGACTCCGCCGGCGAGAGCGTCGGCTTCCTCGTCCCCGTCGGCACGGCCGCGCGCTGGGTCGGGACGGGCGTCCGGTGCGCCGGCGAAGGCACCTGGATCGTCGTACCGCACCCCGAACGGCGCAACCGCGGCGTGCGCTGGCTCGTCCCGCCGGACGGCTCCGGGCGGCTCAACGACCCGGTCGTGCTGGAACTCGCCCTGCACGAGGCCGCCGCCCGGCTCAGCGACTGGTGACGCCGCCGCGGCGCCGGAGCCGGGGCGGCCGACCGGACGCGGCCCGGCGCACGGCCCGGGCGGCCGCGCCAGACTGGGAGGATGACCACCGCCCCGGACGCCGTCGACCCCTTCCTCCGCCCCGGCCGGTCGCAGTTGCGGCTCGCCGAGCCGGCCCGGCCCGTCTGCGACCGGCTCGGGCTCGCGCTCGCCGGTGGGCACGCGCTGCGCGCCCACGGGGTGCCGGCCTGCGCCCAGGACGGGCTGACCCTGGTGGCCGACGGCGGCACCGATCTGCCGCAGGCCGCCGCCGAGCTGGCCGCCGCCTACCGGGCGGCGGGCGGCGGGGTGGCCGAGCGCCCGGGCACCCCACGCCTGGAACAGCTGTCCGTCCGGCTGACGCTCGGCGGGCGGTCGCACACGGTGGAGCTGCGCAAGGAGCCACTGGGCCACCGCCCGGTCCGCCTCGACCTCGGCGCGCCGGCGGCCGGCGAGCCCCCGCTGACGATGACCGTCGTCGCCCTGGAGGACGCGGCCGGACTCGCCACCGCGCTGCTCGCCGACCGGGGCCTGCCCCGGGACCTGCTCGACGTGCACGCCCTGACCGCCTGGTACCGGGAGGGGGAGCTGCTCGCGCTGGCCACCGCGCTGGACGCGGACTTCCAGCCCGCCGTCCTCGCCGACCGGCTGGAGACGCTGGCCGACGCCGCCGACGGACGGTTCCGGGCCCGGGGAGCGGCGGGCGGCGCGGTGGCCGGGCTGAAGCGGTGGGCGCTGGCGTGGTCGCAGGACCTCCGCCTCGACCTGCTGGAGACCCAGGAGGCCGCGGACGGATTGCACGATCCTTACCTGGAGGACGTCGAGGCCCTGGAGGACCCGGAGGTCGAGTAGGACGTCGAGGCCCTGGAGGACCCGGAGGTCGAGTCGAGGCCCTGGGGGACCGGGGAAACCGGGAGGACCGGGGGCTCAGGAAGGACACCGGCGAGGCGGCACCGGTCGAGGACGCGGCGGGCGCGCGGTCGGCCGGTGCCCGGGAGGAGGCGGACGGGGCGACGGGGTCCGGTGGGGCCTGAGCTTCGCCCGTCCGGCCGATACGGCCGACGACCTGTAAGGCTGAATCCCGGATCCCCGTCAGCCTGTTCGTTGAGGCGGGCGGTGACGGCCAGCAGACTGGGTGATGAGCGCGGTAGCCCCGTGATCCCGTCGCCCGGCCCTCTCGCGGGCGGCGCCACACAAGGGACCGGCGGCAGGACGCCGCCCGGGACTTCGGAGGCAGACGGACCATGAGCAAGCACATCATTCACTGGATCGGTGGCCGGCCGGTCGCCACCGCCGGCGCCGCACCCCGCCGCGGTGACCTCTTCGACCCGGCCACCGGCCAGGTCTCGGGTCACGTCGACTTCGCCGGGATCGACGAGGTCGACCAGGCGGTGGCCGCCGCCGCCTCGGCGTTCGTCGAGTGGCGCAACGCCTCGATCGCCAAGCGCACCACGGTGCTCTTCAACTTCCGCGAGCTGCTCAACGCCCGCCGGGACGAGCTGGCCGCGATCATCGTCGCCGAGCACGGCAAGGTGCACTCCGACGCGCTCGGCGAGATCGCCCGCGGCCTGGAGGTCGTCGAGTACGCCTGCGGCATCCCGCAGCTCGTCAAGGGCGGCTTCACCGAGCAGGCGTCCACCGGCATCGACGTCTACTCGATCCGCCAGCCGCTCGGCCCGGTGGCCGTCATCTCGCCGTTCAACTTCCCGGCGATGGTGCCGATGTGGTTCTTCCCGATCGCGATCGCGGCCGGCAACACCGTCGTCCTGAAGCCGTCCGAGAAGGACCCGTCCGCCGCCAACTTCCTGGCCGAGCTGTGGAAGGAGGCCGGGCTGCCGGACGGTGTGTTCAACGTCGTGCACGGTGACAAGGTCTCCGTCGACCGCCTGCTGGAGCACCCCGACATCAAGTCGGTCAGCTTCGTCGGCTCCACCCCGATCGCCCGCTACGTCTACGAGACCGGCACCCGCTACGGCAAGCGCGTGCAGGCGCTCGGCGGCGCCAAGAACCACATGCTCGTCCTGCCGGACGCCGACCTGGACCTCAGCGCCGACGCGGCCATCAACGCCGGCTTCGGCGCGGCCGGCGAGCGCTGCATGGCCATCTCGGTGCTGGTCGCCGTCGACCCGATCGGCGACGAGCTGGTCGACAAGATCAAGCAGCGGATCGCCAACCTGAAGGTCGGCCCGGGCTGCAACGGCGACTCCGAGATGGGCCCGCTGGTCACCGGCCAGCACCGGGACAAGGTCACCTCCTACGTCGAGTCCGGTGTCGCCGACGGCGCCGAGCTCGCGGTGGACGGCCGCAAGCACCCGATCACCGCCGAGGACCGCAACGGCGCGCCGACCTCGGACGGCTTCTGGCTCGGCCCCACCCTGTTCGACCACGTCAAGCCCGGCATGTCCGTCTACAACGACGAGATCTTCGGCCCGGTGCTGTCGGTCGTGCGGGTCTCCTCCTACGAGGAGGGCGTGGCGCTCATCAACGCCAACCCCTACGGCAACGGCACCGCCATCTTCACCAACGACGGCGGTGCGGCCCGGCGCTTCCAGTACGAGGTGGAGGTCGGCATGGTCGGCATCAACGTGCCGATCCCGGTGCCGGTCGCCTACTACTCCTTCGGCGGCTGGAAGTCCTCGCTCTTCGGCGACGCCCACGCGTACGGCCCGGACGGCGTGCAGTTCTTCACCCGCGGCAAGGCCGTCACCCAGCGCTGGCTGGACCCCTCGCACGGCGGCATCAACCTCGGGTTCCCGACCAACAGCTGAGCCCCCGCCGCACTGCCGCCGCCGGCCGGACCCCGCTCCCCGGGGTCCGGCCGGCGGCTGTTTGCATCGCCCGGCCCGGCGGCGTAGTGTTCTCTAGTCGCTCGGCTGGGAGCACCGGACACGTGTCTACGCGGACGGTCCCGGAGCGGCCAATCCCTTGAAACATCACTTCCCG
>NZ_JBEXYC010000025.1:0-102355 GCF_040630835.1 Kitasatospora sp. NPDC005751 | reverse complement strand
CACCACCGCGTCACCCAAGCCCTCGACGCCCTCACCCGCGGCGCCCACCTCCCCTTCCTCCTCCGCGGCATCCCCGCCGAATAGCAGCCCGCCGAATGGCAGCCGGCGGCGGGCTATTCCCGGCCGTAGGGACTGTGCATCGTCAGGAAGCGGATCTCCAGGTCACTGGCCAGGTAGTCCATCCGCCGCTCCCAGAAGGCGCTCAGGTGCGGCAGGGCCAGGTGGGCGTCGAGGTCGGCCTGGCTTCGCCACGCCTCGTAGAACACGAAGACGCCGGGCTCCTCGCGATCCTCGTGGAAGTGGTACTCCAGGCAGCCCGGCTCCCGCCGGGTGGGGGCCACGAAGGAGAGCAGCAACTCCTTCAGCTCCACCGCCCGTTCGGGCTTCGGGCGGGCGATGCCGACGAGCGTGACCAGCTGATCCATGCGAACTCTCCCTCATCCAAGGTACGACGAATCTCGTACCTCGGGACGGTACCGCTGCCGGAGGTACGATTCAAGCCGTACCTGAGGGAGGTCACCCATGCCCGACGAGGAAGGGCACCCGGCCGTCGAGGAGATCGAGCTCGGCAAGGTGCTGGCGGCGCTCGCCGACCCGCTGCGCCGCCGAGTGGTCCGCGAGCTGGCCTGCTCGCCGGACGGCGCCGCGCGCACCTGCAGTTCCTTCGCCCTGCCCGTCTCGAAGGCCACCGTCACCCACCACTTCCGCGCGCTGCGCGAGGCCGGCCTGATCCGGCAGGTCGACCGGGGGAACAGCCGGATGGCCGCCCTCCGCCGCACCGACATCGACACCCGCTTCCCCGGCCTGCTCGCCCTCCTCACCGCCGAGGCGCAGGCCCCCGGCGACGGCTGATCCGATGCCCACAGAACGCGGTGCACAGGAAGTCGGTATGGCCGACTTCCTGTGCACGCCCGGGTGTTCTCCAGACGCACAGGGTGCCGTCACCCCAGAAGGGACCGGCCGGGGCGACCGGTCCGCCTAGCCCCGCCCTACGATGGCCGGATGCCCGCAGAACCGATGCGTTTCCCGCCCCGGCCCCTACGCGATGTGCAGGCGCGGCACCTCCGGCAGGCCGGCGGGTGCGGTGGGGGTGCGGCCGTCGTGACGGTCGACTTCGAGCCGTGCACCGGCCCCACCCACTTCGAGCTCACCCTCCCGGACGACGTCCGGTTCCGCTTCGGCCCCGCCGGCGGCGACGAGGACTACCGCGAGGTCTTCTCACTCCTCGAAGCGCTCGACGAGGGCATGCGCGAGGTGCTGGCCGAGGACGGGCGGATCACCGTCCACTGCCGGGCCGTGCTGCGGTCCATGGTCGTCCACCCCGTCGACTCCCACCCCCGCGCGTTTCGTGAAGCAGGGCGGCTCGCCGCACGCAAGGCCCTGGAACAGGTCTTCGGCGCCTCCTGACACCACCGGCGCGGCGGCCCGAGCACAGGAAGTCGGCCGACCCGACCTCTCGTGGGTAATGTGTGTGCCCCAGCAGACCGGTGTGAGTGCGAGCGAGGTAGCGACGTGGAACCGGCGGGGGACGGCACGACACACGACCGGGCGTCGCCGGACGTTCGCAACGACCTCTCCGGCCGGGTCACCGGGGCAGCCGTTCAGGCGGGGGACATCCACGGCGGCGTGAACGTCGTGGTGGTGAACGCGGCACCGGAGAGCGGCCCTCCCCACGAGGCCGTCGCCGAGGCGCTGCGGAAGTCCTCGCACAGCTGGCGAGCACGTTTCTCCAGCGTCGATCTGGTCAACCTGCCACGGATCGCGATGCTCTCGGACGGCAGCGCGATCCTCGGCGCGGCGAGGAACGCGCAGCTCGACACCACCAAGCCGTTCCGGGGCCAGGGGCTGGCCCCCGGGCTCTTCGTCGCCCATGTCAGACCGTTGTTCGAGACGTGGGACGCCGAGTCGGCGACCAGGCTGTGCGAGAGCACGATCGACCACGTACACCGCGGCCTGCTGGTCTCCTTCGAAGCGCGGATGCGCTGCCGCAATCCCCCGACGATGCCTCCGTCGGAGCCCACCGGAGTCCTCGCGAAGGACCCGCACCTCTGCTTCGACATCGGCGGACGCAGCGTCGTCGTCACCTTCGACCCGCACTGGCTCACGACGGCCACCGCTTCGGGCACGCTCCACGACGCCGCGCGGAACCCACTGGTCTACTCCGGCCTCGGTACCGTGGCCGCGGTCCTGGACGACGGCACGATCCGCGTCTCCGCGCTCGTCTTCGGCCAGCCCGAGACCCCGTTCCAGTCACACCTGAAGCACATGGGCGCGTCCGCACTGCGCACGCCGGCCGGACTCACCGCCGCCGATTTCCGCAACGAGTTCTCCACCCGCCCCGGGGAAGGGGTCGCCATTCCCCGCACCCGAGAAGGAACTGCCGTGAGCCGTACGGGTATCGCCCTGCTCTTCGACGAGGGCCGGGTGATCCCGGGCCAGATCGACCGCGCCGTGCTGACCCAGTCGACCAGGATCGCCCCGGAGTACCGTCGCGACCTCGGCGTGGCCGTCGCGAGCCTGTCACCGGGGCCCGCCTTCGCCGCGGGAGCCACCCCGGGCGACATCGCCGCGCACCTGCTCGCCCGCACGCCCCCGCTCTGGAAGTCCCTCACCGTCCCGGGGCTCACCGCGCTGATCCGTTCGCGCAACCTCGCCGTGTCGACCGTCACCGGGCTCACCGCGGGGCAGCTCGGGGACCTCGACGAGTTGATGCGGGCGGAGACGCCGGGCTATCTCGGCGGCGTCGAGCTGGACAGGGCCCTGCCGATGCAGCGGGAACTCCTTCCGCAGTGCGACCAGTACCACGTGGTGGGCGCCGAACTCCGGTTGGTCTACACCGCTGCGAGCCGCTACCTCGACGAGGCCAACGACGAGGACCTCGACCGGCCGCCGGCCCAGTGGCGGGACACCGGACTCTTCCGAACCGTGGTCTGGGAGGAGGACACCCGTCGGTCGGAGGCGGAGGAGGCCGAGGCCGCGTTCCTCCTCCGCGACTGGCTCGGCGGGCGGACCGAGTAGCCGCGGAAGCGCACCCGGCCGTCGAGGAGATCGAGCTCGGCCCGCGTGCCGTCGGCGAGCGCCGACGGCACGCGGGCCGACCGGGAAGTCGGCCCCGCCGACTTCCCACTCCCCCGACTCGGTGTCAGGACCACCCGGGGCCGACGCGGGCAGCGGCCGACAGGTCGGGATCGCGGCCGGAGCAAGGGTGCCGAGGCCACCTCCCAGCCGAAGGCCGGGGAGCCCGGCCGACCCGGCAAAGCTCCACGGGACACGAACCGCGCCTGTCCGTAGCCGCGCCGCGCGCGCCGCCCGCGAGGCGCCCGGCCCCCGTCGGCGGGCCCCGGCGCGGGGGTGCGAGGGTAGGGCACGTGAACCAAACGATCATGGCAGCCGCCCGCGAACGGGCCGCCGGACACCGGCGGCGGTTCGACCTCCGTTTCGAGGCCTACTTCGCCTCCCTGCCGGAGCGCCTCGACACGCCACCGCTCAGCCGCTTCACCCCCCGCTGCCTGGAGCTGCTGCGGGACCTCTCGCTGCGCGGCGGCAAGCGGCTGCGGGTCGCCCTGCTGTACGAGGCCGCCCGGCTGGTGACCACCGAGCCGGTGCCCGGTCTGGCAGAGGCCGCGCTGAGCATCGAACTGCTCCAGACGCACGGGCTCGTCCACGACGACATCATCGACGACGCGCCGGTCCGCCGGGGCGGCCCCTCCACCTACTACGCCTACCGCGAGGAGTTCCCGGCGGCGGAGCGCACCGCGCTGGGCCTGGCCGTCCTGGCCGGGGACCTCGCCGCCTTCCTCTCGATGCGCGTCCTGCTGGAGGCGGACGTCCCCGCCGAGCTGCGCCAGGCGATGCTGGAGGTGCAGCTGAACGCCGCCGCGGAGACGGTCACCGGCCAGATCGTCGACCTCGAACGCGACTTCCGGGCGCTTCCGGAGGAGGAGTTCCTGCACACCGTCTGCGAGTACAAGTCCACCCGCTACTCCGTCCTCGCCCCGCTGCGGCTGGGCCTGCTGGCGGCCGGCGAGGACGTGGCCGCGCACGACGCGCGCCTGCGCCGGTACGCGACGCTGGTCGGCATCGGCGGCCAGCTGCGCGACGACTACCTCGACCTGTTCGCCGACGAGGCGGCCACCGGCAAGTCGACCGGCGCCGACCTCCGGTCCGGCCGCCGCAGCTACGCCGTGAGCGCCCTGCTCGCCGCCGCGGACGACGCGCAGCGGGCCGTGGTGGAGTCCGCGCTCGGCGATCCGGACTGCTCCGCGGCGACGGTCGGGCGCGTCCGCGAGCTGGCCCGGTCGCTGGGCGTGGACGGCAGGCTCCGCGCCGACATCCGCCGCTGCGCCGAGGCCGCCGCCGGGGAGGCCTCGGGCTGGCGCCCGCACTGGCGCGAGGAGGCGGTGGCCTTCTTCGAGGGCCTCCCGTTGTCCAACGTGCTGCCGACCGGGTGAGCGCAGCGGGCGGCCCGGGCGGCCCCGGCCGAACTCGCGGCCGCCGGGCACTCACGCGTCACCCCCGGCAAGGGCGACAATCGTGGCATAACGGTACAGATGTACCGGCCAGACCGTATCGTGCCAAGGACGGCCGCGGGCGATCGCCGCAAGGGCAGACCCGAGGGCAGCCGGCCGGAGGCAGCCGGACACCCCGGGTACGGGGACGCGGTTGCCGCACGACACAACACCGGACAAGGGGGCACCACGGGGTGGTCGAGCCGCAGCTGACACCCGAGGTCTTCGACCGGGCGATCGTGGCGATCGCCCTGACCGCGGGCCGGGAACACCGCCTGGTCTACCGCAACGACGCCTTCCGCGAGCTGTTCGGGCCGCGGTCGATCGGGGTCCCCGTCCGGGAGCTGTTCGCCGAACCCGGGGTGGAGAGATTCTTCGAGACGCTCGACCACGTCCTCGCCGACGGCACCGCCCGCCAGGTGACCACGCCCCGGACGGTGGAACGGCCCGGGGACGGTGACGGTGACCACCGGCACTTCGTCTACAGCTGCTCCCCGATCTCCTCCCGCTTCGGCCCCGGCATCCTGATCGCCGCGATCGACACCACCACCGAGGTGCACGCCGCCCAGCAGGCCGAACAGCTCTCCACCGACCGCCTGCGCACCCTGGAGCGGTACGAGGCGCTGATCTCCGCCGTCTCCCAGCTGGTCTGGATCGTCCGCGCGGACGGCAGCATGGCCGAGCTCGTGCCCGGCTGGCAGCGGCTCACCGGGCAGCCCTGGCGGGAGACCATGGACGAGGCCTGGTTCGAGCTCATCCACCCCCGGGACCGGGCCGGGCTGGCCGAGCAGTGGCTGAAGGCGGCGGACGCCGAGCCGTCCATGTTCGAGCACTCCTTCCGGGTGCGCACCGTCACCGGGGAGTACCGGCACGTCTCCGCCCGCGCGGTGCCGATCGTCCGCGAGGGCCGGCCGGTGGAGTGGGTCGGGGCCACCTCCGACATCGAGGACCGCTGGCGCAACCGGCTCCGCGAGCGGCTGCTCGCCGGGGCCCTCGCGGTGACCGAGACCGCCCGCCCGGACGACGCCTTCGCCGCCGTCGCGGACCTCGTCGTCCCGGAGCTCACCGACGCCTGCACGGTGTTCCTGCTCTCCACCCGCGAGCACGCCACCCGGCCCGACGAGATCCTCGGCACCCGGATCGCCTCCACCGCCCGGCCCGGCCTGCCTCCGCTGCCCGCGCTGCGCCAGCAGAGCTACCGGCTCGGGCCGGCCGCCCTGCGGGTCGTCGCCCGCCAGGCCCCCGCGCTCCTGACCTTCCCGGTCGGCGAGATCCCCCCGGGCGTCGTCCCCCGGGAGTCGGCCCAGTGGCTCACCCGGGCCCGCGCCACCAGCCTCACCCTGCTGCCGATCGTCATCGACGGCATCACCGTCGCCCTCGCCGCGGCGGCCGGCTGCGAGGACACCCCGCCGCCCGGCCGGCCGGACATCGACCTGCTCCAGGACGTCCTCCAGCGCGCCCAGGCCACGCTGCGCCAGACCCTGGAGCTCCAGCGCACCCGGCAGGTGGCACTCGTCCTCCAACGGGCGCTGCTCACCGCCCCGCCGGTCGTCCTCGGCGCCGAGCTCGCCGCCCGCTACCAGCCCGGCAACCGGGCGGCCGAGGTCGGCGGCGACTGGTACGACGCCTTCCTGCTGCCAGACGGCTCGCTCGCCCTGACCATCGGCGACGTGGCCGGGCACGACCTCACCGCGGCCACCACCATGGGGCAGCTGCGCAGCATGCTGCGGTCGGTCGCCTACAACCGCACTCATCTGCACACCCCGGCCGACACCCTCGCCGCGCTCGACACGGCCGCCGACGGCCTCGGCGTGGCCGCCTTCGCCACCGCCGTCCACCTGAACCTCACCCGGGTCGGCGACGGCTGGCGGATGACCTGGTCGAACGCCGGGCACCCGCCGCCACTGCTGGTACCCGCCTCGGGCGAGCCGCGCTTCCTGGTGACCGAGGAGACCGACGTGCCGCTCTGCGTGGCCCCCGCCGAGCGGCGCCACACCCACAGCACCGGAATCGCGCCCGGGGACACCGTGCTCCTCTACACCGACGGGCTGGTCGAGGTGCCCGGGGAGAACCTGACCGTCGGCCTGGGCCGGCTGGCGCAGGCGGCGGGCGCCGTCGGCCACCGGCCGCTGGACGAACTCTGCGACCACGTGCTCGCCCAGGTCGCCGAGACCCGGGACGACATCGCCCTGCTGGCCTTCCGCGCACTGGCCGCGCCGCCCGTCTGAGGCCGGCGCGGCTCGGGTACCGGTCCCGGGGACCGCGCTC
The DNA here is from genome assembly GCF_040630835.1 of Kitasatospora sp. NPDC005751. Lineage (NCBI taxonomy): Bacteria > Bacillati > Actinomycetota > Actinomycetes > Kitasatosporales > Streptomycetaceae > Kitasatospora > Kitasatospora sp. NPDC005751. The sequence continues at coordinate 95,579 of NZ_JBEXYC010000025.1, read as the reverse complement.
AGGCGCTGCCGCCGGGTGCCGCGCTCAACTGCCGCGCGGGAAGGACCGCTTCACGGTGCCCTTGGTGTCGGCGGAGAGGTAGCCGCCGCCGTACTCGCCGGACAGGTAGACCTTGATGCTGGGCGTGCCGTCGGAGCTGTCCGGACCGATGATGAGGTAACGGCTGGTCGGGTTGGGGACGTTGAGGGTGTCCTGGGCCTTCTGGAGCAGGGCCGGGATGATGTCCCAGTCGTAGCTCCGCAGGTCGACGGTCTTCTGACGGGACGTCATGGTGCCGCCCGCGGTGCGGGTGACCTTGCCGTCGCGGTAGTTGAGCCGGTCGAACACCGTAGGGTCGGCCGCGGTCGGCCCCTCGGCGCTCGCGTAGGTGGGGTAGACGGTGAGCTGGGTGATCTTGGAATCCGCCAGCGACGGGCGGAAGGCCTCGACCGTCGTGCGGACCCCGGCCGGGGTGAGGAAGTCCGGGGGGACGGCGGACGGGGGCGCGGTCTTGGCCGTCACCGACGGGGCGGCGACCGGCTCGGGCGCGGTCGACGCGGCGGCGGGGGTGGTGGGGCCCGTGCTGCCGGTCGCCGCCGGGCCGGACACCGACGGGCCCGGGGCGGCGCCCGTGCCGTTCTCGGTGCCCGAGTCGGGCAGGAGGATCCAGGTGAGGGCACCCGTCAGTGCGACGGCGACGACCGAGAGGGTGACCGCCCGCGCCCGCCCGCCCCGGGGCACCGGGGCCGCCGGGCCGGGCGTGGTCGTGCCGGTCGGGACGGCGTCCGCCGGGACCGCGTCGACCGGGTGCCCGGGGAAGCCGGGGCGGCCCGGCCCGGCAGCGCCGGGGTGACCGAACGTGTCGGCCGGGGCGGCGCCGTAGCCGTACCCGGGACCGGCGCCGGAGCCGCTGTCGTACCCGGGACCGCCGGGACCGTCCCCGGCGCCGGGGGCGGTTCCGGGCGCGGATCCGGCCCAGGCGTTCATCGCCGGGTCGGTACCGGGCCACGGGGTCGCCGCAGGCCGCGGGAGGTCGAGACCCGTCGGCGACCAGGCCACCGGACCGGAGGCCGGGCCCGGGGCGGCCCCGGCCTCCGCGGCTGCGAGCGCCTGGTCGAGCTGCTCCGCGCTCGGCCGGACCGCCGGATCCCTGGCGAGCACGGCCGCCAGCACCGGGGCGAGCCGCCCCGCCCGCGCCGGCGGCGGCAGCGGCTCGTCCAGGACGGCCGCGAGGGTGGCGAGCGTGGTGGCGCGGCGCAGCGGGTGGTGGCCCTCGACCGCGACGTACAGCATCATGCCGAGCGACCACAGGTCGGACGACGGGTTGCCCTCCGCCCCGCGGATCCGCTCGGGGGCGATGTACTCGGGCGAGCCGATCAGGGCCCCGGTGCTGGTGAGGGCGGTGGCGCCCTGCATGGCGGCGATGCCGAAGTCGGTGAGGACGGGCGTGCCGTCCGGGCGCAGCAGTACGTTCCCGGGCTTGACGTCGCGGTGCTGGATGCCGGCGGCGTGGGCGGCGCGCAGGGCGGAGAGCACCCCGCGGCCGATCCGGGCCGCCTCGGGCACGGTGAGCGGGCCGCGGGAGAGCCGGTCGGCGAGGCTGCCGCCGGTGACCAGCTCCATCACGAGCCAGGGGTGCGGATGGTCTGCGGTGTCGACGATGTGATGGATGATCACCACGTTCGGGTGCTGGAGCCGCGCCAGGGAGCGCGCCTCGCGGAGCACCCGCTCGCGCAGCTCCGACGCGTCCTCGGGATTGGCGGCCGCCATCGCCGGGTCGGGCGGGCGGACCTCCTTGAGCGCCACCTCGCGGTGGAGCGCGTTGTCCCGGGCGCGCCAGACCAGGCCCATGCCTCCGCCGCCGAGTCGTTGCAGCAGCTCGAACCGGCCGTCGATGAGCCGTGCGTCCGACCCGTCAGCGTTCATGCCCGTCATCGTAGGAGACGCCGCCGACACGCCGGTGGCCGGGACGGCCCGCACCCGCTTCTCCCCGGTCGCGGGCGAGCGGGCGGGTGCGAACGGCCCGCCGGGGAGCGCCGGTCGCCGGTCCCCGGTCAGGCGGTGGTCCGCACGCCGTCCAGGGCGATGGCCAGGACGCGGTCGCGCTGCTCCTCGTCGGGGAACGCGACCGAGCTGACACCCGAGACGAGGCGCAGCAGGTCGTCGATGGACATGTCCGCCCGCGCCACCCCCGCGTCCTGCGCGCGCCTGAGCAGCGGTGCGCTCGCGTCGAACATCGACTGCCGGCAGGCCAGGAAGATGTCCGACTCCTCCCCCTCCAGCGCCTCGCGGATCGCCCGCTTGGTCAGGGTGTAGGCGACGAACCTGCGCAGCCAGCCGGTCAGCGCCTCCCAGGGCGACTCGCCCGACAACTCCCCTGCGGCCAGACTCAGTTCATTGACCTCGTTGGCGTAGACCGTCTCGAAGAGGTGCCGACGGGTGGGGAAGTTGCGGTAGAGGGTGCCGATGCCGACGCCGGCCCGCCGGGCGATGTCCTCCAGCGAGGCCTCGGCGCCGTGCTCGGCGAAGGCCTCGCGGGCGGCAACCAGCAGCGCATCGAAGTTGCGCGCGGCATCGGCGCGGCGCGGACGCTGGGCCGCCACAAACTCGCCGACCACGACCTGTTCCGTCACTGGGGCTCTCTTTTCGGACACCGGGTTGAAGCGGAGGTACGCCTCCGCTAATCTGGAGGCATGCCTCAACTTTAGCAGTGAGGTCCTGTCCCCGCCCCTGCCGGCACACCCGGTGGAGGCACCAGCACGCCCGTCGATCCGGCACCGGATCCCGAGCGCACCCGCCGGCCCGCGCCGTACGCACCAACCCTGTTGGCCCGTTCTCCACACCTCGCACTTCGCCGCGCGTCCGGCGGTACGCACCACAGCTCCGACCGCACCGGCACCGGCGCCGGCACCGGCACCGCACAGCGCGCGCCACCCAGCACACGGCGCACCACGCACCACGCACCACGCCACGCACCACGCACACCAAACACCACGCACACCGCTTCCGCCCGCAGCCCGTGGGCGCGCTCCCCTTGCGCGCCCCATGCCCCGAGAAGGTTCGATGAGCCGCCCGTCCAATCGCCTCACCTTCGGCGTCCTCGCGACCGGCGCGGGCGTGTTCGCCCTGCTCCAGTCGCTGATCACGCCCGCCCTGCCCACCGTCCAGCACGCGATGAACACCTCGCAGGCCACCGTCACCTGGGTGATGACCGCCTACCTGCTCTCCGCCTCGATCTTCACGCCGATCCTCGGCCGGGTGGGCGACCTGGTCGGCAAGAAGCGCACCCTGGTCGCCGCGCTCGGCGCGCTCCTGGTGGGCTGCCTGGTCGCCGCCCTGGCTCCCAACATCACCGTCCTGATCATCGCCCGGGTCATCCAGGGCATCGCCGGCGCGCTCTTCCCGCTGTCCTTCGGCATCATCCGCGACGAGTTCCCCGCCTCCCGGGTGGCGACCGGCATCAGCAACCTGTCCGCCGTCATCGCGGTGGGCAGCGGCCTCGGCATGGTCCTGGCCGGACCGATCGTCGGCGCGCTGGACTACCGCTGGCTCTTCTGGTTCCCGGTGATCATCGTCGCCGTCACCGCCGTGATCGCCCAGCGCTACGTCCCGGAGTCGCCCAAGCGCGCCGAGGGCGCCGGCGGCGCGGGCAGTGTCAACTGGCTCGGCGCCGCCCTCCTCTCCGGCTGGCTGGTGGCCCTGCTGCTGCCCATCAGCCAGGCCTCGAAGTGGGGTTGGGGCTCCAACGGGGTGATCGGCCTGCTGGTCGCGGCCGTCGTCCTGTTCGGCCTCTGGGCCCTGGTCGAGGCCCGCTCGCGCAACCCGCTGATCGACCTGCGGATCATGCGCCTCCCGGCGGTCTGGACGACCAACACCGCCGCCCTGCTCTTCGGCGGCGGCATGTACGCGGTCTGGGCCTTCCTCCCCGGCTTCGCGCAGACGCCGACCTCGGCCGGCTACGGCTTCGGGTCGAGCATCACCGGCGCGGGGCTGCTGATGCTGCCCATGCTGGTCACCATGTTCGTGGCCGGGATCCTCAGCGGGCGCCTCGCCGGCCGGTTCCCCGCCAAGGCCCAGCTGACCGCGGGCGCCGTCTTCGGCTCGGCCGCCTGCGCGATGCTCGCCGCCTGGCACGACCGGCCGTGGCAGGTCGCCCTGGCGGCGGGGGTCTTCGGGCTCGGCATCGGCCTCGCCTTCGCCTCGATGAGCAACCTCATCGTCCAGAGCGTGCCCGCCGCGCAGACCGGCGCGGCCACCGGCATGAACGCCAACATCCGCACCATCGGCGGCTCCATCGGCGCCGCGCTGATGACCAGCCTGGTCACCGGCCACCTGCAGCCCTCCGGCCACCCCTACGAATCGGGCTACACCCACGGGTTCGCCCTGCTCGCCGCCTTCTGCCTGGCGGCGGCCGTCGCCGCCCTGCTCGTCCCGGCCCGTCGGCCCGCACCGTTCGTGATCGGCGGCCCGGCCGCCGCCGACCCGGTCGCGGGCGCGCCGGCCCGGCCGGAGGCGGTCCGGAGCTGACCGGGTCACCCGCCCGCCCCGCCCGCCCACCACGCGCCCCGCCGGCTCCCGGCGGGGCGCGTCCGTGTGCCACCGGGTGCAGCTCCGTCCGGGCGCCGAGGGCGCACCCCAAATTGGAGTACAGAATTCGCATTCGATAGCCTGCCGGGCGTGAGGCTGACCAAGAGCACCGACATCGCCCTCCGCATCGCCATGCGGCTGGCGGTCCTCGACGAGGACGCGAACCCGACCACCCGCGAGGTGGCCGAGTCGGTGGGCGTGCCGTACACCCACGCCGCCAAGGTCGTCAGCCGGCTCCAGCACCTCGGTGCGGTCGAGGCGAGGCGCGGGCGGGGCGGGGGCCTCGCGCTCACCTCCGCCGGCCGGACCGGGTCGCTCGGGGTGCTGGTGCGCGAGCTGGAGGGCGTCGGCGACGTGGTCGGCTGCGAGGACGAGCCGCCCTGCCCGCTACGGGCCGCCTGCCGGCTGCGCGGGGCACTGCGGACCGCGCAGGAGGCGTTCTTCGCCTCGCTCGATCCGCTCTCGATCGACGACCTGGTCGGCCCGCCCACCGGGCCGGTCCTGCTGAGCCTCTCCGGCAGACCCGCCGGCTGACCCCACACCTCCGTTCACCGACCCGCCGGGTCGCGCCTCCGCACGACCTTTAATATGCATTCCAGATACCAGTTCGGAGTGAGCCCCATGCTGTCCGCCAAGTCCGCCGAGATCGTCGAAGCCACCCTGCCCGCCGTGGGCGGCGCGATCGGCGAGATCACGCCGCTCTTCTACGACACACTCTTCGCCGACCACCCGGAGCTGCTGCGCGACCGGTTCAACCGGGGCAACCAGGCCAACGGCACCCAGCGGCAGGCGCTGGCCGGCTCGATAGCCGCCTTCGCGTCCGCCCTGATCGCCCGCCCCGACCTGCGGCCGGACGCCATGCTCGCCCGGATCGCCCAGAAGCACGTCTCGGTCGGCATCCGGAACGACGAGTACCCGATCGTCCAGAAGTACCTGTTCGCCGCCATCGTCGAGGTGCTCGGCGAGGCCGTCACCCCGGAGGTCGCCGCCGCCTGGGACGAGGTGTACTGGCTGATGGCCAACGCGCTGATCGCCATCGAAGACCGGCTGCGCGCCGAGACCGCCGCCGCGCAGTCGGGCGACCCGGACGACCTCTGGCGCCGCTTCACCGTGATCGCCCGGCGCCGGGAGACCGACGACGTGACCACCTACCTGGTCCGCCCCGCCGACGGCGGCCCCGTCCCGCCCGCACGGCCCGGCCAGTACGTCTCGGTGCGCGCCACGATGGCGGACGGCGCCCGGCAGATCCGCCAGTACAGCCTCTCGGGGAGCTCCGGCGGCGCGCTCCGGTTCACCGTCAAGCGGGTCGGTGCCGGGGCCGACGGGGCACCGGCCGGCGAGGTGTCCAACCACCTGCACGACCACCTGCACACCGGCGACGTGGTCGAACTCGCCCCGCCGCTCGGCGACCTCACCCTCGCCGACGGCGCCGGACCGGTGCTGCTGGCCTCGGCCGGGATAGGCAACACGCCGATGACGGCCATGCTGGACCACCTCGCCGCCACCGGCTCCCCCCGAACGGTGATCTCCGTGCACGGCGACCGGGACCAGCACGCGCACGCCTTCCGGGCCGAGCTCGACCGGCTCACCGCCGAGCTGCCGAACGCCGTCGCGCACGTCTTCTACGAGCGGCCGGTGGGCGACTGGCCCGCCGAGCGCACCGGCCTGGTCGACCTCTCGACGGTGCCGGTCCCGGCCGGGACCGTCGCCTACCTGTGCGGGCCGCTGCCCTTCCTGCGCTCGGTGCGGGCCCAGCTGCTCGCGGCGGGCGTGGCGGCCGCCGACATCCACTACGAGGTGTTCGGCCCCGACCTCTGGCTGGGACAGGACGCCTGAGCCCTGGCGGCCACTGCCGAACCACCGCTGCCCGAGCGACCCCGGCCCGAGTGCCCTCCCGACGGCCGGGGGCGCTCAGCGGACGGCCGGGGGCGCTCAGGCCGGCCGCAGCTCCAGGGTGCAGCACTTGGCGCCGCCGCCGCCCTTGAGCAGCTCGGAGACGTCCACCGGCACCGGTTCGTAGCCGTGCTCGGCCAGCCGGCCGGCCAGCGCCTTGGCGGCCTCCGGCAGCAGGACCCGCCGCCCGTCCGAGACCGCGTTGAGGCCGAACACCTCGGCGTCCGCGCGGTCGGCGAGGATCGCGTCGGGGTAGAGGCTGCGCAGCAGCGCCTGGCTGTCGGGCGTGAAGGCCTCGGGGTAGTACATGACGTGGTCGTCGCCGAGGACGGCGAGCGCGGTGTCCAGGTGGTAGAAGCGCGGGTCGACCAGGGTCAGGCCGAGCACCTGGACCCCGAACAGGGCCCGGGCCTCGGCGTGCGCCGCCGGATCGGTACGGAACCCGGTGCCGGCCAGCACCCGGCGGCCCACCACCAGGTGGTCGCCCTCCCCCTCGTTGACGTGCCCCGCCCGGTGGACCTCGCGGTAGCCGGCGGACCGGAACCACGCCTCGTGGGCGTCGGACTCGCCGGCCCGCTCGGGATGCCGGAAGGTCGCGATCAGGGCCCGGCCGTCCAGGACGGTTGCCCCGTTGGCGGTGTAGACCATGTCGGGCAGGCCCGGCACCGGCTCGATCAGCTCGACGGTGTGGCCGAGCCGCCGGTAGATCGAACAGAGCCGCTCCCACTGGCGGACGGCGAGCTCGGTGTCGGTCGGCCGGGCCGGGTCCATCCAGGGGTTGATCGCGTAGTCGACGGTGAAGTGCGTCGGCCGGCACATCAGGTAGCGCCGCGGCCTCGCGGTGCGCTCCGGGGTTCGGTTCGGCATGCGGCTACCTCCGCCGTCCGGGACTGCTGGGATCGGGATCGGGATGCTGTGCGCTGGGGCGCCGGGGCGGTGGAGAACGCGGCCTCGGATACCGGAGCACGTGGGGGCGTGCCGGTGCGCTGCGCACCCAGAGGGCGGCTGCCCACGCGAGTCAGTTCGCACACATGAGCGGACACCATCGCCGGGTGCAACTCCCCGCGCACCCGGCGCGCACCCCGGCGCACGGGGGCGCCGGGTGCAGGGGCACCGGGCACCGGGGCGCCGGGGCGCCGGGGCACGGGTGTGCGGAGGCACCCTCACGGTGCCGGGGCGCCGCCGCCCGGCCGCCGGCCTACCAGCGCAGGACGAAGTCGACCGGCCTCGTCCGCAGCCCGGCGCACCGCTCGGCCAGCGCCCGCAGCCGCCGGTCGGCCTCCTCGGCCGGCATCCGCCGCCGGTCGCCGTGCCCCGGCAGCACCCACTCGAAGCGCAGGCGCCCGACGCCCCGGGCGAGCGAGGCCGCCAGCTCCTCCATCGAGTACCAGGTGACCCCGTCGGCCACCTCCAGGTCGCCGGTGGTGCGCGACCAGTAGAAGCTGTCGCCGCTGAAGCAGTACCGGTCGTCGGCCACGTACAGGACGCTGCCCAGGGTGTGCCCGGGGAACGGGTGGGCCACGACCCCGGGGGCGATCTCGACGGGTTCCCGGCCGCGCAGCACCCGGTCGGCGTCGGGCGCGGCGTCGAGGTCCCCCTCGTGGATCCAGAGCCGCGCGCCGAACCGGTCGGCGTACGCGCGGCCGTGCGCCGCGTGGTCGCGATGGGTGAGCAGCACGTCGGTCACCGGGCCGAGCGCCTCGTAGCGGGCGGCCAGCGGTTCGGCGTACCGGGGCGTGTCCACCATCAGGTACCCGCCGGGCCGGCGCAGCAGGTACGCGTTGGCGCCGGCGGTGTGCTGGGAGTTGTGGCCGCACAGCAGCAGGCCCTCGTCGAGCGCGAGCGGGAACGGCTCCCGTGCCGGTTCGAGCGGCCGGCCGCGGAGGCGGACGGAACGGGTGGGGCAGGCGTGGGCGGCGGCGTACAGCTGCCGCAGCTCGGCCTCGTCGCGGGGCGGGCGGACGACCTCGGAGCGGCCGTCGCGCTCGTGGATCAGATCGGGGGCGAGCTGGCGGGCGACGTCGCAGTTGGTGCAGCGGTCGTCGACGTACCAGCCCGTTCCGGGGGTCCTGGACGCGGTGAGGGGATCGGTGTCGGTCATGCTTGCGCCCTCCTGGGTGGGGCGCCCGCCGAACGGCGGGGCCCTTCCAGGGTGGGCACCGGCGGACCGGAAGCGGAAGGGGGTCGCGATCTTGTCATTTCTCCGACGGAGCTATCCGGACCACCTCCCTGACGGGCCATCAGGCCGGTTCGACCGCCCGCCGCCCCCGGCGCGCCCCGCCCCCCGCGATATTCCCGGAACCTGCTGAATCCGTACGTGGTCCATCTCACGTCCCCCCGAGGGCCACCTACGGTGGCGTAGGTCACTTGAGACAGTGAACTATCTCCTTCATGCCGAACCTCCAGGAGACTCTTGACCTCAGTTCGTACGCGGCCCTCGGAGACAGCTTCACCGAGGGGCTCAACGACCCCGGCGTCGGCGGCGCCTTCGCCGGCTGGGCCGACCGGCTCGCCGGCCTGCTCGCCGACGGACGCCCGCCGGGCGAGTTCCGCTACGCCAACCTCGCGGTGCGGGGCCGGCTGCTCGACCAGGTCACGGCGGAGCAGGTGCCGCAGGTCCGGCGCATCCAGCCGGACCTGGTGACCTTCTGCGCCGGCGGCAACGACATCCTGCGACCCGGCAGCGACCCGGACGAGGTCGCCGAGCGCTTCGAGCGCGCCATCGTCCAACTCACCGAGTCCGCCGGGACGGTGCTCATCTGCACCGGCTTCGACACCCGGGGCGTGCCGCTGCTGAAGCACCTGCGCGGCAAGATCGCCACGTACAACGGCCACATGCGGGCCGTCGCCGACCGCAACGGCTGCAAGGTCGCGGACCTCTGGTCACTGCGCGCGGTGCAGGACCGCCGGGCGTGGAGCGAGGACCGCCTGCACCTCTCGCCCGACGGCCACCAGCGGGTCGCCCTGCTGGCCGCCCGCTCACTGGGCCTGCGCACCGAGCAGGACCCGGAGGCGCCCTGGCCGGTCCTGCCGTACCAGTCCGCCGCCGACCAGCGCCGGGAGAACCTCCAGTGGGCGCGCGAGTTCCTGCTGCCGTGGGTCGGCCGCCGACTGCGCGGCGAGTCCTCCGGCGACCACGTCGAGGCGAAGCGGCCGGAGCTGCTCCCGCTCTGACGAACCGTCAGGCCCGGCCGGGTGCGGTCCCCCTCCCCACGGAAGCGGACCGCACCAGCCGGACCGCCCCCGCGTGCAGCAGCGCGGCGGCCGCCGCGCCGACCAGGTACCAGCAGAGGTCCGGCGCGTTGAAGGTGGACCCGAGCACCAGCCGGGCCACCGTGCTGCGCCGCGCCAGGTCGTCGGGGACGCCCGTGAGCTGGAACAGCTCCACCGCCCAGCTCAGCCCCGCCGCCACCGCGCCGGCGGCCACCGGACGCAGCCGCGGCGCGGCGAGCACCACCAGGGCGTACACCAGCACCGTGTAGAGCGCGTCGCCCGCGTACTTGGCGAGCTCGCCCCCGCCGACCGCCCGCACCCCGAGCCCGGCCCCCACTACCAGCACCGCCGCCACCCCGGCCACCGCCCGGACACCGCCACTCCCCCGAAGCTCACCCATCGGGCCACCCTAGGGGGTGTCGCGAGCCGGGGACCACCCGGTGCCGCGGTGGCGCCCGGTCGGTGAGGGACGGAGAATCCTTGGTGGTCCCGGTCGGTCCGGAGCCGCCCCGCGCGCGGCGCCGGGCGCCGTCGCCGACCCGTACGCGCACGCCTCCTCGGGGGCGTCCACCGGTCGGCGGTGGTGGCACGATCCGGAGCTGACATGACCGATCCGCGCACGATCCTCTGGCAGGCACGCCAAGGCCCCGTACCGACGGACTGGCACGTCTTCACGAAGAGGCGGGGCAAGCTGAAGGGGTTCTTCCGGGGGACCTCGGACGATCCGGACCCGCTGCTGGTCATCACCCCGGACGGCACCGTCGAGTACACGGACGAGCGCCACCCGCCGACCGTCGTCGACTTCTACGCCCTCACCGACATCACCCTCCAGGTGAGGGGGCAGAGCTTCTCCGACAGCACCATGGTGAACCTCGCCGTGTGGATCGACCTCCAGTACCGCGACGGCACGAAGGCGAAGTGGCGGTCCGCGTCCTTCCCGGGCGACCTGCGGGCCGTCCAGGGCTTCATCGAGGCGTACGGCGCCCACAAAGCACTTCTCGGGGGCTGACGCCGCGCCCCGCCCCCGCAACCGCGGCACCGCCCCGGGCGTCCCTCCCTCCCGACGGGTTGTCCGGGCGGGCGGGTAACCTGCTGCCCGGCCCGCCGACGGGCCGGGTCCGCACAGGTCGCGGGCGGGAACGACAGAGGACGGGGCGGGGCACCATGACGCAGCTCACCGAAGCGGTGGAGGAGTCCGGCGTGCGGGCGGAAGCGGCCGGCCGGGGGCGGCGGTTCGCCGTCGACGGGTTCGCGCCGCACCACGACGGCCGCTCCCGCGAGCGCGGCAAGGCCCTGCGCGAGCGCGTCCCGCGCCAGCGGCACGCCGAGTTCGCCACCGCCGACGACCGTCCGACCGCCACAGCGGCGATCGAGGCGTCCAACGCCGGGCGGATCACCGAGCTGGTCCCGATCCGGCTGGGCCGGATGGCGGCCACGCCGTTCGCCTTCCTGCGCGGCTCGGCCGGCCTGATGGCCGCCGACCTCGCCCCGACGCCCACCTCCGGGATCACCGCCCAGCTCTGCGGCGACGCGCACGCGGCCAACTTCGGCCTGTACGGCGACGCCCGCGGGCAGCTGGTGATGGACATCAACGACTTCGACGAGACCGTGCCCGGCCCGTGGGAGTGGGACCTCAAGCGGCTCGCCGCCAGCCTGGTACTGGCCGGCCGCGAGGTCGGGGCCGACGAGACCACCGCGCGCCAGGCCGCGTTCGACGCCGCCGGCTCGTACCGCCGCACCATGCGCGCGCTGGCCAAGCTGCCCGTCCTGGACGCCTGGAACGCCGTCGCCGACGACCAGCTGGTCTCGTTCGCGCAGGCGCACGACCTGGCCGACGCCCTGCAGAAGGTCGGCGCGAAGGCGCTGGGCAACACGAGCGCCAGGTTCGCGGCCAAGTCCACCGTCCGCGCGCAGGACGGCGGCCTGCGGTTCACCGCGGCGCCCCCGGTGCTCAGCGAGGTCCCGGACGCGACTGCCGCCGCGGTGGCCGCCGCGCTGGGCCCCTACGTCGGCACGGTGCCCGCGGAGCTGCACCCGCTGCTCGCCCGCTACCGGGTGCAGGACGTGGCGTTCCGCGTGGTGGGCACCGGCAGCGTCGGCACCCGCTCGTACGTCGTGCTGCTGACCGACCACCGGGAGCAGCCGCTGGTGCTCCAGGTGAAGGAGGCCCGGCCGTCGGTCCTGCTGCCGCACCTGGCCCGCGCCGGGTACCCGGTGACCGCGCCGGAGGGCCACGAGGGCCGCCGGGTGGTCCTCGGCCAGAAGCGGATGCAGGTGGTCAGCGACACCCTGCTCGGCTGGACCACCGTGGACGGACTGCCCTACCAGGTACGGCAGTTCCGCAACCGCAAGGGCAGTGTGGACCCGGCGGCGCTGCTGCCCGCCCAGCTCGACGACTACGCCCGGATCACCGGCGCCCTGCTCGCCCGGGCCCATGCGCACACCGCCGACCCGGGCCTGATCACCGGCTACTGCGGCAAGAACGAGGAGCTGGACGAGGCGGTCGCCACCTTCGCGGTGGCGTACGCGGACCGGACCGAGGCGGACCACGCCGACCTGGTCACGGCCGTCCGGGCGGGCCGGCTCCCGGCCGAGCACGGCGTCTGATCCCGGGCCCGGCGCCGCCCCGGTCGCCCGGCGCGGCGCCGCGGGCGCCCCTCAGCGCCGGGCGAGGTCCAGGAACGGCGCGACGGCCGCGACGAACTCCGCCGGCCGGGTGTGGTGCACCAGGTGCCCGGCCTCGACGGTGACCACCCGGCAGTCGGGGATCCGCCCGGCCATCTCGGCGATCCGGTCCTGCGGGACGTGGCTCGCCCGGCCCCCGGCCACCACCAGGGTGGGTGCGGTGATCGCGGCCATCCGCTCCAGCCAGACCGGCTCGGGGGTGTCCAGCTGCGCCTTGACCGGCTTCACCACCGCCCAGTCGAAGTCCACCGGCCCGGCGGGCGCGTCGGCCACCGGGGCCGCCGGCCGCGGGTAGGGCGCGGGGACGTCCTCCAGCACCAGCCGGCCGACCCGCTCGGGGTGCTCCTGCGCCAGCAGGTACGCCACCACACCGCCCATCGAGTGCCCGACGACATCGACCCGGTCCAGCCCGAGGGCGTCCAGGAAGGCGAGGACGTCGTCCCGCATCGTCTCGACGCCGTACCGGCCCGGCCGGCCGCTGTCCCCGTGGCCGCGCAGGTCGAGCGCGAGGACGCGGTGGCGCGGCGCGAGGTCCGGCAGCACGCCGGCCCAGTCGGTGGCCCGCTCGCCGAGCGCGTGCAGCAGGAGCAGCGGCGGGGCACCCGGCGGGCCGGACTCGCGGTAGGCGAGGGTGACCTCCGGCAGTTCCACGGTCCGATGATCGGTCATGCCGATCACCGTATGCCGTGGCCCCCGGCTGCCGACAGGCCGTTCGCCCACCGCTCAACCCGGCCGGTCACGGTCCTATCCCCGGGCCCGTACCTCGCCGGCCCGCACCTTCCCGGCCTGTACCTCGCCGGCCTGTACCTCGCCGACCGGCACCTCGCCGACCCCGCCGGCCCGCACCTCGCCGGTCCGGCCGGGGGCGGGCGCTCCGGGTCCGGCCTGCCCGGGCAGCGGTACCGCCACCGGTCGCGCGTCCTCCCGGGCCGCCACCGGTCCGCCGTCCTCCCGGGCCGCCGCCCGGCTCGCGAGCACCGAGGCCAGCACCGCCAGGGCGGCCACCGCCGCGCAGACGGCACTGGCGGAGGTGTACGCGGCCCGGTGGCCGCCACCGCCGCCCGTCGCGCGCAGGTAGACACCGGAGAGCGCCGAGACGCAGACCGCCGCCGCTATCCGCTGCGCCATCTGCAGGATCGCCCCGCTCACCCCGGCCGCCTCGGCGGGCGCGTGGCGCAGCACGTACGCCTGGTTGGTCGCGCCCATCACGCCCGCGGCCGCGCCGCCGAGCAGTTGCAGCCCCGCCAGCAGCCAGGGCAGCCCACCCGTCGGCGCCCACCGCACGACCAGGCCGCCGGTGAGCATCACCAGCGCCGCGAGCGTCAGGCCCGCGGTGACGGTCCGCCGGCCGAAGCGCTGCACCACCCGCCAGGCGAGCGCCGAGGCGACGCCCATCGAGACCGCCGAGGGCAGCGCGACCAGCGCCGCGCCCATCGGGGAGAGGCCGAGCCCGTCCTGCAGGAACATCGCCAGCACCAGCCCGGCCGCCACGGACGAGCCGAACTGGGCCATCGCCACCGCCGTGCCGAGCGCGTACGGCGCGGACCGGGTGAGCGCCGGGTGGATCAACGGGTGCCCGCCGGCCCGGGCGCAACGGCGCTGCCACCACACCAGCGCGCCCAGCAGCAGGGCCGCGCCGGCGCCGAAGGCCAGCCAGCCGGTCCAGGCGGGCGGCTGCACGAACGGCAGCATCAGCACCAGGGTCAGCGCGGCGACCAGCAGCAGCCCGACCAGGTCGAGGTCGGCGTTGCGGGCACTGGGGCGCGGGCGCGGCAGGCAGCGGGCCGCCAGCACGACGGTCGCCAGCCCGAACGGCACGTTGAGGAGGAAGGTCAGCCGCCACCCGAACTCCGGTCCGACCGCGGCCAGGACGGCGCCGCCGATCGGCGGCCCGAGCGCGAAGGCCAGGCCGCCGGTAACGGCGTACATCCCGAGCGCCCGGGCCCGCAGCTGGCCGTCGAACACGTCCTGGATGGTGCCGATCATCTGGGAGTTGACCAGCCCGGCCCCGGCGCCCTGGAGCAGCCGGGCGGCCGCCAGCACCCAGGGCTCGGTCGCGGTCGCGGAGAGCACGCTGACGGCGGTGAACACGGCCAGGCCGGTGACGAAGAACCACTTGCGGCCGCGGACGTCGCCGAGCCGCCCGCCCGGGACCAGGGCCAGGCCGAAGGCGAGCGAGTAGCCGGCGACGATCCACTGCAGATGGGCGGGGCCGGCGTGCAGGCTCTCCCGGAGGGCGGGTATCGAGGTGTTGAGGACGGACTGGTCGAGCAGGGTGGTGAACCCGCCCGCGACGCAGACCAGCAGGACGCGGCGCCCGGCGGCGTCGAAGCGCTCCCGGGGCGGCGCCGCCGGGCCGGTGGCGGGGGTCACGGCTCGACCACCACCAGGACGTAGCGGGCGGCCTCGGACCCCGGGCTGCGGAACCGGGTGCTGTCGGCGGTGAACCGCAGGCAGTCGCCGGCCGCGAGCTGCTGCGGCTCGCCGTCGACGGTCAGCTCCAACCGGCCCTCCAGCAGCCAGAGGTGGTGCTCCAGGCCGGGGACGGACGGCCGGTCGTAGGCGATGTCGGCGCCCGCCGGCAGCAGCCCCTCGATGATCTCGGCCCGCAGCGAGCCGTCCGGCGGGGACACCGAACGCCGCACGAACCCCGTCGCCTCGTCACGCCAGACCCGCTGCTCCCCGGCCCGGACCAGCCCGGCCGGGGCCGACTCGACCTCGGCGAGCAGCCGCGACATCGTGCGCCCGTACACGGCGCAGAGCCGGCCGAGCAGGGCGGCCGTCGGGCTGACCTCCGCCCGCTCGACCCGGGACAGCGTGGACCGGCTCACCTCTGCCCGGCGCGCCAACTCCTCCAGCGTCCAACCGCGTTCGACGCGGAGTTCGGCCAGTCGGATGGCCAGCCGCTCGTCGGCGGCCGTATCGATTCCCATATTCGCGATGCTATCCCGAATATGGGATCACCTACAGGGCGCGGGCCCCGGCCGAGCGGCCCGGCGGGGGGCGCCGGCGCGTGGCGTGCACGGCCGCACCCCGGTGGTGCCACCGGTGTGCGGCCGGTGCGCGGCGCGATCACCCCGGCGGCACCGGCCGCTCCGCGCCCCGGCGCCCACCCGGCGCTACGTCAGCAGTCCGGGGCCTCCGAGGCCGCAGACCCGGGTCGGCCCGGCGCCTCCGGCGTGCCGCCCGCGGGAGCGGCACGGCCCAGCGTGCGGATCGCCGGGATCGCGAACAGCGCCACGCAGCCCGCCAGGCAGGCACCCGCCGACACCAGCAGCAGCCGCCCCGGGGAGGCCAGCGCGGTGGCCGGTCCTGCCAGGATCTGACCGAGCGCGATCCCGGACACCGAGCCCGCCAGCTCGTACGCGCTGACCCGGTTGAGCACCGCCGGCGGGGTGTGGGTCTGCACACTGGTCGCCCACATCACCGACCAGAACGCCCAGGCGCCGCCGCCGAGCACGTGGCCCGCCAGCAGCACCGGCAGGCCGGTGTCCAGTGCGACGCAGAGCGGCAGCACGGTGTACAGCGCCATCGCCGCCGCACCGGCGGCCAACGGCCGGGCCGGGCGCACCCGCAGGGCCAGCAGCCCGCCGAGCACCGTTCCGACGCCGAGGAAGGAGACCGCCAGACCGTAGGCGTTCGGGCCGAGCCGGGCACCGACCAGCGCGGAGCTGAGCGGCACCAGCGGACCGAAGAGCAGCACGCCGTAGCCCACCCAGATCAGGATCACCGCCCACATCCAGGTGCGCGCACGGAACTCCTGCCAGCCCTGGCGCAGGTCGCGGCGGAGCGAACCGCCGGTGCGGGCACCGGGGTCGGCGCCCGCCGGGGAGCCGGCGGCGGCCGGGGCGGCCTCGGGCGCGCCGGCCGGGGCGAGCCGGATGAGCGCCAGGCACAGGGCGCTGAGCAGGAAGGTGGCGCCGTCGATCGCGTAGACCGTCCCGGCGCCGGTCAGCGCGATCAGCAGGCCCGCCAGGGCAGGGCCGAGCAGTTGGGCGAGCGCGTCGGCCACCTTGAGCGTGGCGTTCGCCCGCTGCGGCTCGCGGGCGACCAGCGGGACCATCCCGTTCACCCCCGGCTGGAACATCGCGGTGGCCGCACCCGCCAGCGCCGCCATGGTCACCAGCAGCCAGAACGGCGGCGGTGCCACGAAGAACGCGGCGGCCAGCACCCCCTGGGTGAGCACCCGGGCGAGGTCCGCGCCGACCATCATCCGGCGCGCACCGACCCGGTCGGCGAGCACTCCGCCGAACAGGACCAGGGCGACGACCGTCCCGGTCCAGATGCCGAGGACGATGCCGACCCCGGAGATCCCGTAGAGCGCGCCGACCGCGAGTGCGGTGGCGACCGGCATCATCGCGTCGCCGACCAGCGAGACCGCGCGGGCGACGAAGTAGAGCGTGAAGCGCCGGTCCCACAACGGGGGCCGGGCGGGCGGCGGACCGGTCCGGGCGGCGCGAGTGGTCCGGACGTTCCGGGTGGTCCGACTGTTCTGCGCGTCCTTGGTGTTCCGGCTGTTCTGTGCGTTCTGCGTGTGCGTCTGCGAGGTGGTCACAGCACGATGGTGGTCTGGACCATTCGACCACCCCAGTGTCCCGAACGACATGATGGGGTACTTTCGCGCCATGACGCTTCGTCCGCCGCCCGGATCCCCGGCGCCGCACCGGGTCGTGGCCCTGCTCCAGCCCCCGCAGTCGACCTTCCTGCTGGCCTGCGCGACCGAGGTGCTGGGCGACCACGGCCCGGCGATCCCCGCCCGCTACACGTTCGAGGTCTGCACCGAGCACCCCGGTCCGGTGCGGACCCAGGTCGGCTACGACCTGCTGGTCACGGCAGGCCTGGACGCGCTGGAGCGCGCGGACACCGTCCTGGTCCCCGGCTGGCAGCAGCCGGCCGGCGCCGAGGTGCCGCCGGCGGTGGTCGAGGCGGTCCGCCGGGCACACCGGCGCGGCGCGCGGATCGTCGGCATCTGCTCGGGCGCCTTCGTGCTCGCCGCCGCCGGACTGCTGGACGGCCGGCGGGCCGCCACCCACTGGGCCCGGGCCGCCGAACTGGCCGACCGGTTCCCCCAGGTCCGGGTCGACCCCGCGGTGCTCTACGTGGACCACGGCGATGTCGCCACCAGCGCCGGATCGGCGGCCGGCGTCGACCTCTGCCTGCACCTGGTGCGCACCGACCACGGCGCCGCGCACGCGATGCGGATCGCCCGGCAGATGGTGATGCCGCCGCACCGCGAGGGCTGCCAGCTGCAGTACGCCGAACTGCCGACCTCCGGACCGGTCACCGACTCGCTGGCCCCCCTGCTGGAGTGGCTGGGCGGGCGGCTGGACCAGCAGGTCAGCGTCGCCGAGATGGCGCTCCACTCCCAGGTCTCGGGCCGCACGCTGACCCGGCGCTTCACCGAGCAGCTGGGCATCAGTCCCGGACGCTGGCTGCTGGACCGGCGGATCGCCGCCACCCGGGCCCTGCTGGAGGAGACCGACCTGCCGGTGGAGACCATCGCGCACCGGGTCGGCCTCTCCTCGGCGGTCAACCTGCGCCGGCGCTTCCACGAAGCCCTGCGCACCACGCCCGCCGCCTACCGGCGGGCCTTCCGCTCGGACCCGACCCGATAGGCCCAGGGCCGCCGCGGGACCGCCCGGGGCCGGGTCGCACCACCCCGCCGGAACGCCCCTGACCTGGCCCGATAGGGTCGGTGGGCCGGGCGGGCGCGGAGCACGCGCCACCACGGGGACGTCGCACCGCGCGGCGGGCCCGGCCGTCGTCACCGTGTCACCACCAGGTCGGGGGAAGAAGTGCGCCGTTCCACAGGTCTCGTCAGTACCGTGCTCGCGCTGCTGTGCGCGGCGGGCTGCTCGTCCGCCGCCGGCGGGAGCGCCGCCGGGCCGTCGGCGAGCGGCTCGGCGAGCGTTTCGGCGTCGGCGGGCGCACCGGCGGCGAGCACCGCGGCCGCGAGCACCCCGCCGCCGTCCGGCGCTCCGGCGACGCCCACGGGTGCCACGAGCGCCCCGGCCGCGCCGTCCGCGGAGCATGCCGCCGCCGTGCGCGAGGCCGCGGCCGCCACCGGCCGCACCAGCGCCAGGGTCGGCCAGACCGTGCAGCTCACCAACGGCGACACCACGTACAACCTGGCCGTGGCCGGGGACTTCGACATGGCGGCGGACCGGGGGCAGCTCGGCGTCGACCTCCCCGGGGGCGCGATCAGCCACCTCGACGAGGTCTTCGCCGACGGCCAGGTGTACGTGCGCGGCTCCGCGGGAGTGCCCGCGGGGTCCTGGGCGGCGATCGACCGCGAGCGGACCGTCGCGCACGCCCTGCTCCGGTCGCCGGTCAACGACCCGGAGCACGTCCTGCAGCAGCTCTCCACGCTGACCCGGGTCGTCCGGAACGGGGAGGAGGAGCTGGACGGCGTCCGCACCCTGCGGTACAGCGGCGTGCTGGCCGACGACGCCGTCGTCCTGCGCCTGGCACCGGAGGTCCAGGCCAAGCTGGCGACCTACCGGAGCCTCGGCGGCGGCGACCTCCGGATCCCGGCCGAGGTCTGGGTCGACCCCCAGGGCCGGGTGGCGAAGGTCCGGCTGGTCCTGGACATGGACCCGATCCACGCCGTCACCACGGTCACCTTCACCGAGTTGGGCAAGCCGGTGAAGGTGTCGCCGCCCCCGGCGAAGAGCACCAGCGCGGTCACCGAGCTCTCCGGCGTCCTCACCGGCTGACCGGCCCGCGCCGGGCGCGGAGCCGGTCCCGCACGCCTGCGGCCTGCGCCGCGACCTCCGGCGGACGGCCTCCCCGCCGGTGTTACCCACCTGGTTCACGACCCTTCCAAAGCCGTGAACTGCCGGTCATATGATGTCCGCGATCGGGGGCCGACCAGGGCCCGCGCACCAAGGGGGATCATGTTCGGGATCATCAGGCCGTGTCGGCACCGGCTCTCCGAGCGGCTGCAGGCCTCGTGGATGGCTCATCTGTGCGGACTCTGCCTGGCACTCAGGGACGACCACGGCCAACTGGCCCGGACGGCCACCAACTACGACGGTCTGATCATCTCGGTGCTGGTCGAGGCACAGAGCGCGAAGGACGACGCCTCCTGGCGCCGCACCGCCGGGCCCTGCCCGCTGCGCGGGATGCGCACCGCCTCGGTCGCCAAGGGCGAGGGCGCCCGGCTGGCGGCCGCCGTCTCCCTGGCGCTCGCCTCGGTGAAGATCCGCGACCATGTCGAGGACCGGGACGGCGTGTTCGCCCGGCGCCCGGTCGCCGCCGGGGCCCGCGCCGTCACCAGGCGCTGGGACCGCAAGAGCGCGGGCGGCGCCTCGGCGGTCGGCTTCGACACCGCCGTCCTGCTCGACGCGGCCTCCCGCCAGGGCGCGTTGGAGCGTGCGCTGCCCCCGGGCGGGTCCGTCCTGCTGGTCACCGAGCCGACCGAGAGCGCCACTTCGGCGGCGTTCGCCCACACCGCCGTCCTGGCCGGCCGGCCCGGCAACGCCGAACCGCTGGCGGAGGCGGGGCGTCTGTTCGGGCGGCTCGCCCACCTGCTGGACGCCGCCGAGGACCAGGCCGAGGACGCCGCGAGCGGAGCCTGGAACCCGCTCACGGCGACCGGCACCGACCGGGCCGAGGCCGAACGCCTCTGCCGGGACGCCGTCCACGGCATCCGGCTCGCGCTGCGCGAGGTGGAGCTGACCGACCGGTCCCTGGTGCACACCCTGCTCGCGCACGAGACGGAGCGGGCCGTGGAGCGCGTCTTCGGCCCGGCCGCGCACACCGCCACCTGCCGGACCCGGACGGCGCCCGCCGACGGCGCCGCCGCGCACGGTTCCGCCGGGAACGGGGGCGCCGGGCACGGCTCCGACCCGTACGGTTCCGACCCGTACCGGTCGGCGCCCCGGCAGGACCCGGGGCAGGCGCCGCCCGCCGGTCCCGGCGCGCCGATCCCGCCCTGGGTGCCGCAGGGCCCCGGGTTCACCCCGCCCGGCGGCCGCCCCCCGCACCGGCGCAACCTGCTGGCCGGCTGCGCGGTCTGGGCGCTGATGGCCTGCACCTGCCAGCTGATGTGCTGCTCGCACGACGATCCGTTCTCGCGCGAGCGCAAGGAGGGGTGGTGCGCACGGCAGGACGTCGACTGCGGGGACTGCGGGGACTGCTGCAGCAACTGCGGTGACTGCTGCAACTGCTGTGGAGACGGCGGGTGCTGCGACGGCTGCGGATGCGACGGGTGCGACTGCGGCTGCGACTGCTGAGCACCGCCGCCCTGCGCGGGCCGGGCGCGATCGCCGCCCGCGCAGGGCCACTGCCCCCGCCTCAGGTGGAGCCGGGGTCGTCCGCGAGGCCGGGCCGCCCGGCGCGGCGGCTCCGACCTGCGACGGACCACGGCTCCGCGACTTCTTCGCCCCGCTGCCCGCCGAGGTCCTCGCCGGGCCGGTACTCCTGCTCAGCGCGCGGCGCAGCAACGAGGCGCCGGAGGCGGCGGCCGACTGGGAGCGGACCTGGCAGCAGCTGACGGGCTGGCGGCGCTGGCTGGACCTGCCCGAGGGCGGTCACCTGTGTCTGGGCGCCTTCTTCGACCGGCACCTGCTCGGCCGCCCGAGCGCACTGCTGAACGGCCCTCGGCGGACTACCCGGAGGTCCGCTTCGTGAAGTAGTCCACGCCCGCACCGGCAGCCACGGCCACGCCGCCACCGGCGCCGACAGCGACACCCGCACCGGCGCCGACACCCGAGCAGCCGGCTCCCCCGCCTCGGGCCGGCCCGGCCGGGTCCGGCAGCGGGACACGTCCTGCCACCGGCAGCCCGCCCGTCGCCGAACCGGACAGCGGGTCCGGCAGCGAACCCGACCAGGGAGCGGACACCGGCCCGCGCTGCCAGAGCGGCAGCACCGCGACCGGCCCGCGCTCACCGGCCGTCGTCACCCCGGACTCACGCATCGAACCCCGCCTCGGCGGCCGCCCGACGGTCCGCCGTCAGCGAGTCGCCCAGGCGCGCCAGCAGCACCCGGAAGCGCTCCGTGTCCTGCTCCGTCATCCGCCCGTCGGGCAGCGCCCGCCCGCCCTGCTCCTCGACCGTTCCCTCGTTCATGCCGCCAACGCTAGGCGCCGGCGATCAACGGCCGATAAACACCCACATCACGGAGGCACCACGGGTACCACGAAGCTCCGGGCACACCCACGGGCCGCTGCCGTCGCGGCCGTTACGCCCGGCCGAGCACCCGGTCGACGGTGATCTCGATGACCACGCGGTCCGGGTTCACCCGGGGCTCGCGGTACCGCTCGGTGTACCGCCGGACGGCATCGGCCACCGCGTCCGGCTCGTCCCGCACCACGGCCACGCCCTCCAGCGTCGACCAGCGCGCGCCGTCCACCTGGCAGACCGCCACCCGCATGCCCTCGGCCCCGGCGGCCTGCACATTGCGCACCTTGCGACTGGTCCGGCTGCTGATCACCCGCGCCGTCCCGGTCTCCGGCTGGTACGTCACCCCCACCGGCACCACGTGCGGCGAGCCGTCGGGGCGCCGGGTGGTCAGCGTGGAGATGTGCCGCTCCCGCCAGAAGGCGAGGAAGGCTTCGTCGAGTGCGTGCGGATCATGGGCCATGCCCGCGATCGTACGGCGCCCGGCCCGGTGCGCGGGGCACCGGGCCGGGCATCGCCCCCGGTCACCGGCCGGAACCGGTTCAGGCTCCGGCTCCGGCCGGTGACCGGGGACCATCGCGGTCAGTGGCCGCGCGCGATCCACTCCGGAAGTGCGGGCGCCTCGGCGGCGATCGTGGTCGGGTCGCCGTGGCCGGTGCGGACCACCGTCTCCGGGGGGAGCGAGAGGAGGCGGTCCCGGATCGAGTCGATGATCGTCGGGAAGTGCGAGAACGACCGGCCGGTGGCGCCCGGGCCGCCCTGGAAGAGGGTGTCGCCGGTGAAGACCGTGCCGAGCCCGGGCGCGTGGAGGCAGACCGCGCCGGGCGCGTGGCCGGGGGTGTGCAGCACGGTCAGCTCGGTGCCGGCCACCTCGATCCGCTGTCCGTCGGCGAGTTCGCCGTCCGGCAGGCGGTCCGGGTGGGTGAGCTTCCAGAGCGGCAGGTCGTCCGGGTGCAGCAGGATCGGCGCACCGGTGCGGTCGGCGAGCGCCGGGGCCGCGTCGATGTGGTCGTTGTGTGCGTGGGTGGAGACGATCGCCAGCAGGCGGCGCCCGCCGAGGGCCGCCTCGATCGCCTCGGCGTCGTGCGCCGCGTCGATCACCACGGCCTCGTCGTCGTCACCGACGATCCAGACGTTGTTCTCCACCTCCCAGCTGCCGCCGTCGAGGTCGAAGGTGCCGGCCGTGACCAGCCGGTCGATCCGCGCGCCGCTCACAGGATCACCACCGAACGGAGCACATCACCCTCGTGCATGCGCGCGAACGCCTGCTCCACGCCGTCGAGTTCGATGGTCTCGCTGACGAACGCGCCGAGGTCCAGCCGACTCTGGAGGTAGAGGTCGATCAGCATCGGGAAGTCCCGCGACGGCAGGCAGTCGCCGTACCAGGAGGACTTCAGCGCGCCGCCCCGGCCGAACACGTCCAGCAGCGGCAGCTCCAGCGTCATCTCCGGCGTCGGGACGCCGACCAGGACGACCGTGCCGGCCAGGTCACGGGCGTAGAACGCCTGCTTGTACGTCTCCGGGCGGCCGACCGCATCGATCACGACGTCCGCGCCGTGGCCGCCGGTCAGCTCGCGGATCGCCTCCACCGGGTCGGCGGTGCGGGAGTTGATGGTGTGGGTGGCACCGAGCTTCTCCGCGGTGATCAGCTTGCGGTCGTCGATGTCCACCGCGATGATCTTCCCCGCGCCGGCCAGCCGCGAGCCGAGCACGGCCGCGCCGCCGACACCGCCGCAGCCGATCACCGCGACCGAGTCGCCCCGGCCGACGTTGCCGGTGTTGATCGCGGCGCCGATGCCCGCCATCACACCGCAGCCCAGCAGGCCCGCGACGGCCGGCTCGGCCCTCGGGTCGACCTTGGTGCACTGGCCGGCCGCGACCAGGGTCTTCTCCGCGAACGCGCCGATGCCCAGCGCCGGGGACAGCTCGGTGCCGTCCAGCAGCGTCATCTTCTGCTTGGCGTTGTGCGTGTCGAAGCAGTACTGCGGGCGCCCGCGCTCGCACGCGCGACACTGGCCGCAGACCGCACGCCAGTTGAGGGCGACGAAGTCACCGGGCACGACCTCGGTGACGCCCTCGCCGACCGACTCCACGATCCCCGCCGCCTCGTGCCCCAGCAGGAACGGGAAGTCGTCGTTGATGCCGCCCTCCCGGTAGTGCAGGTCCGTGTGGCAGACGCCGCAGGCCTGGATCCGCACCACCGCCTCGCCCGGCCCGGGGTCGGGTACGACGATCGTCGTCACCTCCACGGGCGCGCCCTTGGCACGCGCGATGACTGCCTTCACCTGCTGGGCCATCCGATTCCACCTCCGTCGGCCGGTGCGGCTCTGCACCGGCGTGACCTGCGTCAAACGACTTGCCCACGAAGCGTATCGCCCGGTGCGGGGCGCGCCCGGCGAACGGCCCCGGTGATCCCGCTCACCGCCCCCGGGCGGCGGGGGCGCGTGGGCACGACCGAGCGCCCGTCATCGGCCCCTCAACCACCCCGCGTTGGCTGGAATGGTTGCTGACTGTGGCTCGGCGCCCACGTACGGTCGTAACGACCCGTCCGACTCACCCGCCCCGTCCGCCCGCGTCGCCGCCCGGGCCGGCCGCACCGTGCCAGGCCTCCCCGACCGACCGTTTCCGCCGATCCGCCCCGCCCTGCACCACCCCGGCACCCCCTGCGCCGTCCCGACCGCCCGCCCCCCTGCGCCGTCCCGACCGCCCGCCCCGACCGCATGCCCCCGACCGCCTGCCCCGCCCCCGCGCACCTCCCCGGATCCACCCCCCGTCGGGCCGCCCCTGCGGCCCACCGCCCTGGAGTCTGGAGTACGGATGTCCGCCGAGAACAGTGCCACCCGTGCCACGACCGGCCCCGCCGAGACCCATGCGCCCGGCCCGCCCCGTCCGGCCCCGGCGTCCCACCCGGCCGCGCCGCCCGCGCTGGCCGGCCCACCTGCCCTGCCCGCGCTGCCGCCGCTGCACTGCCTGCGGCGCCTCGAACCGGGCCCGCCGCGCCTCGGGGCGCTGCCCACCGGCACCCCGGTCTGGCTGGTCAGCCGGCACGCCGACGTGCGGCAGGTGCTGACCGACCCGCGCCTGGGCCGCGCCCCGCTCTACGCGCCCGAGGCACCCCCGCTCACGCTCACCCCGAACCTCCTGGACAACCCGGAGGGCATGCTGAACCTCGACGGCGTCGACCACCAGCGGCTGCGCCGCACGGTGCAGCGGGCGTTCACCCCGCGCGCGATAGCCCGCTGGCGGCCCTGGGTCGCCTCCGTGGTCGAGGCCCTGCTGGACGAGCTGATCGACCAGGGCTCCCCCGCCGACATCATCGCCGCCTACACCCGCCCGCTGCCGGTGGCCGTGATCAGCAGGCTGATGGGCCTCGACGGCCTGGACGGCAAGCGCCTCGCCCACTGGAGCGACCACGCGCTCTCCACCACCGCGCACTCGACCGAGTCGGTCCGGGTGGCCATGGAGGAGTTCGCCGGTTTCGGGGCCGGCCTGATCGCCGAACGCCGGGCCGCGCCCGGTGACGACCTGGTCAGCGGCCTGCTCGCAGCGGCCCGGGAGAGCGGGGGCATCACCGAGCGGCAGCTGGTCTCGCTGGTGATCGGCCTCGTGGTGGCCGGGCACGAGACGACCATGACGATGCTCGGCAACGCCCTGGTCTATCTGCTGAGTGACGGCCGCGAGGCCTGGCACCGGCTGGCCTCCGACGAGCAGAGCGCGGTCGCCGCCACCGAGCAGCTGCTGCGCGGCGTCCCGCTCGGGGACGGCGACGCACTCCCTGGTCTGTTCCGGCGCGCCGTCGAGGAAGTGGAGATCGGCGGCGTGGTGATCCCGGCCGGCAGCGTGGTCGCCGCCGACACCACGACCGCCAACCACGACCCCGAGGTCTTCACCGGCGATCTGCTGACCGAGCTCTTCTCGCCGCTGGCCGCGCCGATGTACACCTTCGGCGCCGGGCCGCACCACTGCCTGGGCGCCTGGCTCGCCCGGATGGAACTGGAGCTGGCCCTGCACCGGCTGGCCCGCCGCTTGCCCGCGCTGCGGCTCGTCGGGCCGACGGACTCCATCGACTGGCGGCGCGGGCTGCTGACGCGCAGTCCGAACACGCTCCAGGTCGCCTGGTGACTCCGGACTCGACCGGGCCCGCGTCGGTCACCCGGCGTGCGGGCTCCCGGCAGTCGTCCTCCCCGACCGCTCCCGCGGCCGCGGTTGCGGCGGCTGCGGCTGCGGCCGGAGGCCCGCCCGGGGAGGACGACCCGGTGGTGGTCCGGGTCGACCGGGACCGCTGCATCGGCTCGGGCATGTGCGCGCACACCGCTCCCGGCTCGCTGGCGCTGGGCGCCGACGGCGTGGCCCACCCCCTGCGGGGATCCGCGCCCGACGGCGGACCGGCCGGCGAGCGGCTGACGGCGCGACTCGCCGAGGCCGTCGACTGCTGCCCGGTCGAGGCGCTCGCCCTGCACTCGGCACGGGACGGCCGCCGGGTCGCGCCGTCCGACTGAGACCGCCGGCGCCGCCCTCCGGCCCCGGGGAGCGGCGGCGCCGACCGCCCCGGACGACCGCTCAGGCCCGGGCGGCGGCTTCCGCGCAGGCCAGCGCGGCGCGGAGCTCGCTCACCGGATCACCCTCGTGGTACGGCCGCTCACTGGTCTCGATGTGGTCCAGGAACTCCTGGTACCGCACCGCGTAGGCGAGGTGGTAGAGCGGCTCGACCAGCGCCAGGGCGCGCTCCGGGTCCGACCCGGGGGCGTGCTCCCGCCAGGCACCGGCCCACACCGCGGCGACCTGCGCCCAGCGCTCGTCGGACACGTACTGCCGGGGGCGCAGCCCGTCCAGCGCCGGGTGCCCGAAGCAGGAGTCCGCGTAGTCGACGACCACCGCCCGCGTGCCGTCGGAGCGCCAGTTCCCGGGGTGGAAGTCCCCGTGCACCAGGGTCTCGGGCAGCCCGCAGGCGGCCAGCTCCGCGACCAGCGCGGGCAGCCGGTCCGCGAGCGCCCGGGCGGCGGCGAACTCCTCGGCCGTCAGCGACTCGCCGGACGCTCCCGGGCCGGCCGGCTCCGCGGCGCCCTCCGCTTCCCGCTCCAGACGGTCGAGCAACGCGCCCACCTGGGCGACCAGCGTGCGCGGGGTGCGGTCCCGCAGGCCGGCCGCGGCGGCCCGGCCGTCGGCGGCGAGCGCCGCCTGGGCGGCGACCAGCCGAGGCACCACGGCAGCGACCTCCTCCCCGGACGGACCCCAGCAGTCCTCCCCGGGCACGTGGTCGAGCAGCAGCCGCCCGTGCACCGGGTCGGTGCCGAGCAGCCGCGGCACCAGGGTGGGATCGACGCTGCCGAGCAGCGCGATCACCGCGCCCTCGTCGGCGTTGAACGCCGGGTTGGTCACCTTCAGCCAGGCGTCGACGCCGGTCGCCGTCCGGTAGCGGAAGAGTCCGGACAGGTTCCACGTCCGGACCTGCTCCACCGGGCCGGCCACCGGACGGCCCACCCGGTGCAGCGTCCGCTCCGCCCAGTCGAGGGTGGCCCGCAGCCCGGCCTGGGTGGCCCAGCCGGCCCGCCGCTCGGCCGGCCCGAGCAGGACGGCCGCCTCGGCACCCGCCTGACGCGGCACCAGGGTGGCCGGGCGCTCCAGTGCCTCCGCGTGGTAGACCACGTGCCCGCCGCTGCCGCCGCCACCCGCCGCCACCTCGGCGAGCCGGAGCACCAGCACGGGCACCCCCAGCTCCTCGGACAGCCGCTCGACGACCGGCCCGGCCGACGACCACCACGCCCCGTCCACCTCGAACGGCCCTACCGGGCCGAGGTATTCACTGCCGTGGGTGACGTGGATGCTGACCGTCCGACCGTTCGCCTGTTCCATCCGCGCAGGCTCCCCCACCCGTTCGACGTGCGCAAGCCGGTTTTCCGCGCACCGCCTCCGCCCACCGCCTCCGCCCACCGCCTCCGCCCACCACCTCCGCCTCGGCCGCGCTACCGAACCGACCGACCGACCGACCGACCAGGCTGACTCCCCCACTGCCCCTGCGTGCTCTGCGCACCCGAGGTGACGGAGCGCCACCACCGACGGTCCGAGGGCCCCTCGGCCGCTACGGGATCACCACCCCCGCGCCCGAGACCCGGACGCGGGTGTCGTCCGCGCGCAGCTCGACGCCCAGCACGCCCGGGCGGCCGAGGTCCTCGCCCTGGTGGATCGTCAGGGTGGCCGGTGCGGTCACCGCGCCCCGCTCCCGCAGGTAGGCGCCGAAGGCGGCGGCCGCCGCGCCCGTCGCCGGATCCTCCACGACGCCGCCGACCGGGAACGGGTCACGGGCGTGGAAGACGTGCTCGCTCTCCCGCCAGACCAGCTGCACGGTGGTGAGCCCGCGGGCCGTCATGTAGGCGGCGAGGCCGTCGAAGTCGTAGTCCAGCCGGGCCAGCCGGTCACGGGTGGCGGCGGCCAGCACCAGGTGCCGGGCGCCGGCGTAGGCGATCCGGGGCGGCAGCGCCGCGTCCAGCTCGTCGGCCGACCAGCCGAGCAGGGCGAGCGCCTCCTCGACGTCCGCGCCGCTCACCTCCTGGACGTGGGGCTCGACGCTGGTCAGCGTGGCGCGCAGGACGCCGTCCGCGCCCTTGTCCACCTCGATCGGCACCTCGCCGGCCTGCGTGGCGAAGACGAACCGGCCCGGGCCCGTCCGCTCGGCGAGCGCGACGGCGGAGGCGACGGTGGCGTGGCCGCAGAACGGCACCTCCAGCAGCGGGCTGAAGTACCGCACGGTGTAACCGGCCCCGGCCGGGCCCGCGACGGAGCCGGCCGCGTCCGGTATCAGGAAGGCCGTCTCGGAGTAGCCGAGCTCGGCGGCTATGGCGAGCATCCGCTCCGCGGACAGGCCGGAGGCGTCGAGCACCACACCGGCCGGGTTGCCACCGCCGGGGTCGGTGGAGAAGGCCGCGTAGCGCAGGACGTCACTCTGGGGAACTGCCGCGGGCGCGTCGTCAGTGATCATGCCCGGTCGAACGCCGTCGTTCGGCCGCCTGTTCCCACCCGCCGGCCCCGATCGGTGGTGCGGCGCACGTCGCACGCCCCTCCCCGGCCCGCGCGCCCCCGACGCACCACCGCCGACGACCCGCCGGTCCGTCCCGTCCCGTCCCGTCCGGTCCCGGAGCCCTCCCTCGCGCCAGCACCGCACCGGCACCGCACCGTCAGCGCAGCACCGCCTCCAGCAGGTCCGAGCCCAGCCGGGCACTGCCCGCCAGGTCGAGCTGGTACAGCATGTACCGCCCGCGCCGCCGGGTGGTGAGCAGCCCGGCCCGGCGCAGCACCGCCAGGTGCCGCGACACCTCCGGCGCGCTGAGCTGCCAGGCCGCCGCCAGCTCCCCCGTGGTGTGCGGACCGCGCGCCATCGTGCGGGCGAGCCGGAGCCGGACCGGGTGGGCCAGCGCCTCCAACCGCTGCTGCACCACGGCGAGCGAGACCGGCTCGGGCAGCCCGCCCTCCGCGATCGGGTACTGCACCACCGGCCGCCACCCGGGCTCATGCACCACCAGCAGGTGCGGGTACCCGAAGGCGGTCGGCACGAAGGTCACTCCCCCGGCGTCGGAACGGGTGGCGCTGTCCTGCAGCTTGTCGATGACGATCCGCCGCCGCCCGTCCGCCCGCTCCTCCAGGGCGATCGAGGAGGACACCGCCGCCAGGGCGCTGCCGAGGCCGTGCCGGGCCAGCCGGTCCGCCTTGTGCCGGGCGTCGGCCGCGAGGTCCGGCAGCACCCGGCGCCAGGCAGCCGCGAAGAACGCCTCCCCGCAGTCCTCCAGCAGCCGGCGGAGCAGGGCCCGGACGGCCGGCGGGTCGGCGAACAGCCGGTCGGCGAAGGCCGCCTGGCGAGGGCCCCGGGCCATCGCGAGCTCCCGGGCCCGCTCCTGCGCCACGGGGTCGCTGAGCGGCGAGTCGCGCCGCTCGGAGAGCCGGGACGTCCCGCAGGTCATGAAGGAGGCCGCCCGGACGTACAGCTCGTCGTCGATCCGGTCGACGGCGTCCAGCTCCTCGGCCAGGGTGGCCCCCGGCCGGCCCGGGACGAGGAAGTCGGCCCGCGAGGAGCGCCAGAGGAAGTCGGCCTCGGAGAGGCGTTCGGACAGCTCCGGGGCGAGCGAGGCGGCCGTGCTCGCCGCCCAGCCGTGCAGCCCGGGGTGGTGCGCGGGCTCGGCGAGGACGTGCAGCATCGAGCTCAGCTCGGCCAGCGGCGAGGGGGTGAAGAAGACGCGGTCGTCGGGCAGCGCGGTGATGTCGATGCTGAGGCTCACTCCGGTGATCCTGCCAGCCCGTCACGACGGCAGCGCCGTCGATTGACGGGAGTCGTCAATCGACGTGCTCCGGGGCGGTGCGCGGCCGCACGGTACCGGCCATGAACCAGCTCCAGCAGAAGTCCCGCTCCGCAGAGGCCTCCGCCCGGGCCGGCCGGCCGCCGAGCCCGACCGCCGCCCGGCCCGGGCCCGCCGCCCTGCTCGCGCTGCTCACCGCCGCCGGTGGCCTCCGCTACGCCACCGCGCTGCTGGTGGACGCGCTCGGCACCGGTCTGCTCCGCCCGTTCATGCTCCTCTACGGCATCGGGGTGCTGCGGCTCGGCGCGGGCACGGTCGGCCTCGCGCTCTCCGCCGGTCTGCTGGCGGGCCTGCTGGTGCTCCCGCTGACCGGCCGCTGGATCGACCGCGGCGCACGCAGCCTCCCGGCGGCGGCGACCCTGCTGATCAGGGCGGTGGGCTCGGTGGTGCTGCTGTGCGCGGACGGCCTCGGCGGGTTCACGGCGGCCGCCGTGCTGCTCGGCATCGGCGGCCAGAACTGGCCGACCACCCACGCGGCGCTGGTCAGCACCCTCACCGAGGGGCGCACCCGGGACGCCGCGCTGGCCGCCGGGCGGACGCTGCGCAACGCGGGTCTGGGCGCGGGCGCGCTGCTCGCCACCCTGGCGGTGACCGGCGGGTCGGGCGCGATCCGGCTGCTGGCCGGGGCGACGGCCGCCGCGTGCCTGGTCGCGGCGGCGCTGGTGCACTCGCTCCGGGTCACCGACCCCGGCGCCGCGGCCGCCCCGAGCCCCGCACCGGCCGCCGACCCGGCCACCGTTCCGGACCCGGCCGACGCACCGGACCCGGCCCCGGCCGCCGACCGGGCCCCTGACCCGACGGCCGGCTCCGCCGCCGCTCCGGTGCTGCGCCGGATCGGCCTGCTCAGCATCGCCGCCCTCCCCTACGCGTTCTGCTTCGACGTCCTGGAGGTCGCCCTGCCCGCGCTGCTGGTCCTCCATCTGCACGCGTCCCCGGCCTGGTCCTCCGGGGTGTTCGTGGGCAACACCGTGCTGGTGATCACGCTTCAGCTTGCGATCGTGCTCCGGCTCGCCCGCCGTTCGCGACGGGCCGTGCTGGCCTCCGCCGGAGCGGTCCTGGCGCTCGCCTACCTGGGCTTCTGGGCGGCGTGGGCGATCGGCGGCACCGCTGGTGCGGCCACCGTGGCGGCCGTCTCGGTGCTGTTCACGCTGGGCGAGATCCTCTACAGCGGCTCGGGGACGGCCCTGGTCGCCGCCGTCGCGCCGCCCCGGCTGCTCGGGCGGGCGCTCGCCCGCTGGGAGCTGTCGACGGGCGTCGGCCGCGCGCTGGCCCCGGCCGTGCTGACCGCGCTGCTGGCCGCCGGGCCGGGCGTGCTCTGGCCCGCGCTGGCGGCCGCCACCCTGTTCGCGGCCGGGGCGGTGACCAGGCTGGCTCCGCGGGGGTGACCGGTCGGCGGTGGGAGGATCCCCCCATGGCCGTCACCGTCTTCCAGCAGCAGCTCCGCGACCGCTTCCTCGCCGCCACCGTCACGCCGCCGCCGGTGCCCTGGCAGCCCGTCGGTCCCGGCATGATCGCGGTCGGCGGGCTGCTCGGGATCGGCTTCGCCACCGACCCGGCCACCGGGCACGACCTCGTCCTGGCGGTCTCGACCGCCGGGCACGGCCTCTTCGACGCGACGACCGGCGAGAAGATCGCCCGGGTGTACGACCCCGAGGAGGAGCCGGACGGTCCGGACCTCGCCTGCCCCGGCATCGGCCCGGTCGCCGACGTCCGCGTCCCGGTGGCCGGCCTCCACGGCGGCGGCCTGCACACCGGTACCGACGACGGCTGGCACGTCGAGGTGCTCGTCCCGGAATGGCCCAACGAGCGGGTCCTGCTCTGCACCGGCGGCGGACCGTACACCGGCGACCACGGCGAGACCTGGTGGCAGGTGTTCCACTCCTCCTGGTCGACCTTCCGCGCCGCCGGGTTCTCCCCCTCGGGGCGGACCCTGGCCGTGGCCACCAGCAGCGACCTCACCCTCTGGAGCCGCCCCGACCCGCGGGGCCGGTGAGCGGTCCGGCTCCCGCCCGAGGTGCGGGCCGCACCGGCCGGCGCGGGACCGCCCGAGGTGCGGGCCGCGCTCCGGTCGCCGATGCTGGGCGGCGACGCGCGCGCTGCACGGCGGCCGGCCCGGCCCGAGGAAGGACACCCGCATGAGCTCACTCGACTTCGAGGTCATCGACAGCCCCGACAGCTCGCTCAACAAGACCTCCGTGCTGGTGACCGGGCCCGACGACGCCCTGCTGGTGGACGCCGGGTTCACCCGCTCCGACGGGCGCCGGCTGGTCGACCGGATCCGGGCCTCGGGCAAGCGGCTGACCACGGTGTTCGTCAGCCACGGCGACCCGGACTTCTACTTCGGCGCGCAGGAGGTGCAGGACGCCTTCCCGCAGGCGCGGTTCCTGGCCACGGCGTCCACCGTCGAGCACATCCAGGAGTCCTACGAGGGCAAGCTCAAGGCCTGGGCGCACCTCGGACCGGAGCTGCCGACCCGCCTGGTGCGGCCGGAGCCGCTGCACGGTGACGAACTCGTCTTCGAGGGACACCGGTTCGAACTGCGCGGCGCCGACTTCCACCTGCCGGACCGGCACTACCTCTGGCAGCACCACCACCGGGCGCTCCTCGGCGGGGTCCTGCTCTTCGAGGGCCTGCACGTCTGGACCGCCGACACCCCGACCCCGGCGCAGCGGGGCGCCTGGATCGACCTGCTGGACGGCATGGAGGCGCTGGAGCCGGAGTTCGTGGTGGCGGGCCACCGGACCGCCGACGCGCCCACCGACACCACGGCGATCGCGCACACCCGCGACTACCTGCGCTCCTTCGAGACCGAGATCGGCCGGGCCCCCGACGCGGCCGCCGCCAAGGAGGCGCTGGAGCACCGCTACCCGGGGCTGGGCATGGCACTGGCGGTCGACCTCGGTACGAAGGTCGCCAAGGGCGAGATGGTCTGGGGCTGAGCCGCGATGATCGAGATCCCGAGGTCCGAGATGTCGTTCGCCGAGTCCGACGCGCCCGCGGACGTGGTGCGCCGCCAGTACCTGGCCTCGGCACGCGGCGATCTGGCCGCGCTGCGGGCCACCCTGGCCGAGGACGTCGAGTGGACGGAGATGGCCGGCTTCCCGCTGGGCGGCACCTACCGGACGCCGAAAGGCGTCACCGGCGGCGTGATGGAGCGGCTGGCCGCCGACTGGGAGGACTGGACGGCCCACGACGACAGCTACGTGGTGGCCGGCGAGAACGTCGTGGTGCTGGCCCGCTACACCGCGGTCAACCGGGCCACCCGCCGACCGCTCGACGTCCGGGTGGCCCACCACTTCACGGTGCGCGGCGGCCGGATCGTCCGCTTCGAGCAGTTCGTCGACACCGCACTGGTCCGCGAGGCGATGACGCACACGCCGTGACGCGGGTGCCCTGACGCGGGGCGCCCTCACGTCCGCCTGCTGGCCGCCGCAAACCCCGAACGCCCTCGCTCCACCCGTTCGGGGGAGCCTGTCGCGGCGCGCCTGGCGTGGCCTCGACAGGCCCTCCGACCGGCGGCAGGCTGTCCGTGATTCCGGCCGGAGAGCGAGGAGTTCAGCATGAGCACGGACACAGCGGGTACGGCCGACGGGCGCGGGCGCCCGTACGTCATCGTCGGCGCCTCCCTCGGCGGCGCGAAGGCGGCCGAGGCCCTGCGCGAGGCCGGCCACCAGGGCGACATCGTCCTGATCGGCGCCGAGCACGAGCGCCCGTACGAGCGGCCGCCGCTCTCCAAGGGCTATCTGCTCGGCAAGACGCCGCGCGAGAAGATCTACGTCCACCCGCCGCAGTGGTACTCCGACCACGACGTCACGCTGCGGCTCGGCACCGCCGTCACCTCGATCGACCCGGTCGCGCACACCGTCACGCTCGCCGACGACGGCCGGATCGAGTACGCGAAGCTGCTGCTCACCACCGGTTCGGTGCCGCGCCGGCTGCCGGTACCCGGCGCGGAGCAGGACGGCGTGCACTACCTGCGCCGGGTGGAGGACAGCGACCGGATCAGGGCGGCGCTGGTACCGGGTGCCCGGGTCGTGGTGATCGGGGCCGGCTGGATCGGCCTGGAGACGGCGGCGGCGGCGGCCCGGACGGCGGGTGCCGAGGTCACCGTGCTGGAGGCGGCCGAGCTCCCGCTGCTGCGGGTGCTCGGCCGCGAGGTCGCCCAGGTCTTCGCCGACCTGCACCGTGACCACGGCGTGGACCTGCGGTTCGGCGCCCAGGTGGAGGAGTTGACGGGCGAGGACGGCACGGTCACCGGCGTCCGGCTCGGCGACGGCACGACGGTGGCGGCGGACGCGGTGATCGTCGGCATCGGCATCGCCCCCGACACCGCGCTCGCCGAGTCGGCCGGGCTGGCGCTCGACAACGGCGTGAAGACCGACGAGTACCTGCGCACCTCCGACCCGGACATCCACGCGGCGGGCGACGTCGCCAACGCCTTCCACCCGCTGTACGGCCGCCACATCCGGGTGGAGCACTGGGCCAACGCACTCAACCAACCGCAGACCGCCGCGCGCGCGATGCTCGGCCAGGACACGCCCTACGACCGGGTGCCGTACTTCTTCACCGACCAGTACGACCTCGGCATGGAGTACACCGGCTACGTGGAGCCCGGCGGCTACGACCGGGTGGTCTTCCGCGGCGATGTGAAGGCCAACGAGTTCATCGCCTTCTGGCTCGCCGACGGCCGGGTGCTCGCGGGGATGAACGTCAACGTCTGGGACGTCACCGACCCGATCCGCGAACTGATCGTTTCCAAGCGCGTGGTGGACGCCGACCGCCTGACGGATCCCAAGATCCCCCTCAGCGAGCTCTGAGGCACAACAAGAGCCCTGGCCGGCAAGGAGCCACCCGATCAATCGCCGCGGGCGACGAACGGGACCCGGCTCGGTGGCCAGGGCTCCACCCGGCGGGCGTGAACGCCCTCGACAAGGGGGGTGGCCCAGCCGGCACCGGGACGAGTCCGTCCCTCACCTGCGGCGAGCGGCCATCCTCGTCCGCCCCCCGCTCGACCTGGTGGGCGGCGGCATCGGCGCTCGGGCAGGTGGTGGCCCCGCATCATGAAGTGCAGCGCCGACACGCTCGCCGCACAGACCTCGCCACGCCGAAGGTCGCGCGCACCAAGCTCCCCAAAGTTGAGCGTCAGCTTGTCAAGAAAGCTCTGGCGTCGCTATAACTTTCTCGTCGAGGTGCCCAGGCAGGAGGACAGAGCCGGGCAGGTCCGGCGCCATGGCGCCTCTGGGCACCCGTGACCGTTCACGACCGTGAGGAGCTGATCCCTTTGTTGATGCGTACCGACTCCCTGCGCGGAATGCGCGACCTGGACCGGCTGACCCAGCAGTTGGTCGGTACCGCCTCCCAGCCGGCGGGGATGCCACTGGTCGCCTACCGCGACGGAGAGGTGTTCGTGCTGCGCCTGGACCTGCCGGGCATCGACCCGAAGACCATCGACCTGGACGTGGAGCGCAACGTCCTGACCGTGCGTGCGGAGCGCGCGTCCGGGCTGCCGCAGGGCGCGGAGGTGCTGGCGGACGAGCGGGTGCTGGGCCGTTTCTCCCGGCAGGTGTTCCTGGGCGACGCACTGGACACCGACCGGATCGAGGCCGACTACGACCAGGGGGTGCTGAGCGTGCGCGTGCCGATCAGCGAGAAGGCCCGCCCCCGCAAGATCGCCATCACGGCGAAAGGCGAACGCGAGGCCATCTCCGCCTGACCGCGGCGAGGCGCCCCGCCTCGTGCGGGGCGAAGACCGCCTCCCCGACCGGCGCGGAAAATCTATGCCCGCTGGAGTAGACATTGCCGCGCACCGTGGTTAGTGTTTCTCTCGTAGCCGAGATCAAGCGGTACCCGCCAGACACGAACTGGCGGGCAGCAGTTCAGAAGTGCGCAGGTCGGCACGGTTGCAGGGTTCTGAAGCCATGGATGGTGCAGTAGGCGACGGGGCTGGCGGCCGGGCCGGGTGGCCCGCAGGTATCAGGGGCCACCACCGAGCGGTACCGCAGTTCAGCAAGTGCACTACTCGTAGGTGAAGTTGAGTTCGGCAGTACCGGCAGTCGCAGTACGCGGTACCCCGGTGAAGGCGCCCAGGCTGCGGGCGCGCGCACCGGGAGTCCGGCAGTGGGGTTCCAAGCCGAGCAGGTTGAGCAGGACGGGCGACGGGGCTGGCTGCCGGAGTCGGCGGGACCGCCAGGGACCGCCGCAGCAGGACCAGGTAGTTGGCACTACCACGCAGTGGGAAGTACCGCAGTTCGCAGTAACCGGCCCGTACAGAGGATGAATGGAGGGACAACGCGCCATCAGGATCGCCCGGCCCGTGAGGAAACAGCCCGGGCGGACTCCGTAGACCCCAACGCAAGGACGGTGGTTTCCGGTCACGCATACGCGATCCCCGCACACCCCCTCCCCGGGGGCAGTGCGGACACAAGGACCCCGGCCCCAGAGCCGGTAGATGGTGTAAAACCCTTCGGGGCCCCGGGAGCCGCAACGGCCCCGGGGCCCCTCAGCGCGTCCCCGGGCACAACAACAAGAAGAGGTGCAGTGACCACGACAGCCATTCGACCGCATACCCCCGACTCCCTCGACGACGACGACTACCCCGCCTACACCATGGGCCGCGCCGCCGAGATGACCGGCACCACCCCCGGCTTCCTACGCGCCCTCGGCGACCAGGGCCTCATCACACCCCTGCGCTCCGACGGCGGCCATCGCCGCTTCTCCCGCTATCAACTACGGATCGCCATGCGCGCCCGCGACCTCGTCGACCAGGGCACCCCCATCGACGCCGCCTGCCGCATCATCATCCTCGAAGACCAACTCGAAGAAGCCCTGCGCATCAACGAACAGCTCCGCCGCGACGCCGGACAGGAACCCGCAGCCGACACCTGATCCACCCACCACGCCGACGAGACCGGCCCGCGGTGAGCGGCAGGTGCTCACCGCAGGCCGCCCCGGTCGCCCCCGACCGCCGGCCGGCCACTCCCACCGCACGGCCCGCCTCACCGGCGCAGGCTGGTTCCAGCACCCGGGCCTTCCTGCGGGCGTCGGCCGCACGTCCTCCGCCCTTCCTAAAGTGAGCGCATGATCGCCGAAGACACCCAGCCGCCGGGAGACGGAGGAAAGTCCCGGCCCGGCCCCCGCACCACGTCCGGCTCCCTCCACACCGCCGCGCTTGATGCGCCCGCCGGCACGACCGGCCGGCCGACCGGCCGGCTGACAGCCACCGGCCCGGCCGGCGGCGCGCCGTGCGCGGCGGTAGCGCTGAAACCGAGATTTCGGGGTTGGCTGCACGCCGGCATCTTTCCCCTCTCACTGGCCGGCGGCGTCGTCCTGATCGCCCTTGCGCGCCCGGCCGCGGCGGTGGCGGCCTGCTCGGTGTTCGCGCTGTCGGCCTGGCTGCTGTTCGGTACCAGCGCCGTCTACCACCGGGGAACATGGGGCCGGCGCGGGGAGGCGGTCCTGCGGCGGCTCGACCACGCGAACATCTTCCTGATCATCGCCGGCACCTACACCCCGCTGGCGGTGCTGCTGCTGCACGGACGGCGCCGGACGGTGCTGCTCACCGTGGTGTGGGCGGGCGCCCTGGCCGGCATCGCCTTCCGCACGCTGTGGATGGGGGCTCCCCGGTGGCTGTACACCCCGTGCTACATCGCCCTGGGCTGGGCAGCCGTCCTCTACCTGCCCGACTTCGCACGCACCGGCGGCACCGCGGTCGTCGTCCTCGTCATCGCCGGCGGCCTGCTCTACACCGCGGGAGGTGTCGTCTACGGACTCAAACGTCCAGACCCGTCACCGTACTGGTTCGGCTTTCACGAGGTCTTCCACGCCCTCACCGTCGCCGCCTTCAGCGCGCACTACACGGCCGTTCTTCTCGCAGCCACATGACTTGGTCGTCGCGGGCACCGGACACGGGTGCAACGGGCGGTCACTGCAGCTCTTCATGGATCTTCGGGGACGCGGCGAGGGGCCCCGGAGCCGTTGCGGCTCCGGGGCCCCGAAGGGGTACAACACCATCTACCGGTCTGGGCCGGTCCTTGGGTTCCGCGCTGCCCCGGAGGCCGGGGTGTGCGGGGATCGCGTATGCGTGACCGGAAACCACCGTCCTTGCGTGGGGGTCTGCGGTGTCCGCCCGGGCTGTTTCCTCACGGGCCGGGCGATCCTGATGGCGCTTGCGCCCTCCATTCATCCTCTGGACTGCACTGTCACTTTCGTACTGCCAGTACTGCACTCACTGAACTACGCACAACCGGTACCGCTGGTGGCGGCCCCTGACACCTGCGGGCCGCCCGGTCCGGCAGCCAGCCCCGTCGCCGTCCTGCACCTGCCTGGCTTCGGAACTCCACTGCCGGACCGAACTGCGAACTTCTGTCCAACAACCCCGGCCAGTTCGTGTCTGGCCGGTATCGCCGACTGCTGTCTACGAGAGAAACGCTAGACCCGCCCGCGAGCAATGTCTACTCCAGCGCACATAGATTTTGCGTTCGCCGCGAATGAGGTATTCTTCCGGTGCGTGGCGGCGGCACCCCCCGAGCCGCCGCCACGCCCTGCCGACGAACAAGCAGTAGCGCGCAGGGGGCGGGAGTGGAGGGCCTGGCGCCCGGAGCGCCGCAAACCGCCCGGGACGGGCAGGCTGCCCTCGTCGAGGCGATCATCGAAGCTGTCCGCGGCGGCGGCGAACCATCCGCCGGCTGCTGGCCCGCTTCGCCGAACCGGACTCCATCGCCGACCTGTACGCCCTGCGCGATTCCCTCCACCCCCCGCCCATCCGGCCCCCAGGCAGAGTGACTCCTGCCAGGCTGGTGACCAGGTGGGCGGTGCCGTCGGCGAGCCGGTAGGAGAAGCCCGACGACGGTGACCCGGCCGGCCTGGACCGCCGCGGCAGGCACGCGGGAGCGGTCCGGCAGCAGGTCGACGGGGCGCCGTCTGCGCGAGGCGATGCGGTCCGCGTCCTCGGTGTGCCCGGCCGCGGCAGCGCCCCAAGGCCCTTCCCAGCGGCGCGCGCCGGGCGGGGACGGCCGAGCGCGGTGCGGGGCGCGGCCGGCCGGACTGGTCGGTTGACCGGCGGGCCGCGCCCCGGCGGGGGCTACAGGGCGTGGGTGAGGCGGTCGGCCAGCAGGCGTGTGAAGCGGGCCGGGTCGGGCAGGTCTCCGCCTTCGGCGAGCAGGGCGCTGCCGTGGACGAGTTCGGCGGTTTCGGCCAGCGCCGGGTTGTCCGCTCCGGCCTGGTGCGCCTGGTGCAGGGCGGTGATGAGGGGGTGGCTGGGGTTGAGTTCGAGGATGCGCTTGACCTGGGGAAGTTCCTGGCCCATGGCCCGGTACATCTTCTCCAGGGTGGGGGTCAGGTCGTGGGCGTCGCCGACCAGGCAGGCGGCGGAGGTGGTCAGGCGGGTGGAGAGTCGGACCTGCTTGACGTGCTCGGCCAGCGTGGTCTGGAGCCAGGCGAGGAGAGCGGCGAAGTCCTCTTCGCGCTGCGCCTTCTCCGCCTTCGCCTCGTCACTGCCTTCCCCGTCGGCGTTGTCGTCGAGGTCGACCTGGCCCTTGGCGACGGACTGGAAGCGGTGGCCGTCGAAGGCGGGGATCTGGTCGGTCCAGACCTCGTCGACGGGGTCGGTGAGGATCAGGACCTCGTAGCCCTTGGCGGTGAAGGCCTCCATGTGCGGGGAGTTCTCCACCATCGCCCGGTTCTCGCCGGTCAGGTAGTAGATGGTGTCCTGGCCGTCCTTCATCCGCGCGACGTAGTCGCGCAGCGTGGTCGGCTTCTCCGCGTCATAGGTCGAGGCGGCGCTGACCAGTTCCAACAGGGCGTCGGTGTTGTCGCGGTCCTCGATCAGGCCCTCCTTGAGGGCCCGGCCGAACTGCTCCCACACCTTGGCGTAGGTCTCGCCGTTCTTGGTCCGCATGTCCTTGAGAGCGCCGAGGACCTTCTTGACGAGGCGCCGGCGCACGGCGGTGATCTGGCGGTCGTGCTGCAGGATCTCGCGGGAGACGTTCAGCGACAGGTCGTGGGCGTCCACCACGCCCTTGACGAACCGCAGGTAGTTCGGCATCAGCGCGTCGCAGTCGTCCATGATGAACACCCGCTTGACGTACAGCTGCACGCCCCGCTTCGTGTCCCGGGAGAACAGGTCGAACGGGGCTTGGGCGGGGATGAACAGCAGCGCCTCGTACTCGAAGGTACCCTCGGCGCGCATGTGAACGGTCTCGGCCGGGGCCTGCCAGTCATGGCTGATCTGCTGGTAGAACTCGCTGTACTCGGCCTCGGTCACCTCACTGCGAGGACGGGCCCACAGCGCCTTCATCGAGTTCAGCGTCTCCGGCTCGCCCGCAGCCGCACCGTCGGCGTCGGCGCTGTCGTCGGCAGTGGTACTGCCGGGCTCGGTGGCCATCCGGATCGGCCAGCGGATGAAGTCCGAGTACTGCTTGACGATCTGCCGGATCTTCCACCGGGCCAGGTAGTCGCCCAGCCCGTCCTCACTGTCCTCGGCCTTGAGGTGCAGGGTGACCGAGGTGCCCACCGGCAGACCTTCGACTTCCGCGATCGTGTAGGTGCCCTCGCCGTCGGACTCCCACACGGTGCCCTGCTCGGTGCCGGCGCGACGCGTGTGGAGGGTGACCTTGTCGGCGACCATGAACGCCGAGTAGAAGCCGACGCCGAACTGGCCGATCAGGTGCTGCGCGGCATCCGCGTCCTTCGCCTCCTTGATCTTCGCCAGCAGGCCGGCGGTGCCGGACTTGGCGATGGTGCCGATCAGGTCGACGACGTCGTCGCGGGTCATGCCGATGCCGTTGTCCCGCACCGTCAGGGTGCGGGCGTCCTTGTCGACCTCAAGGACGATGTGCGGGTCGGAGGCCTCAAGGGTGGAGTCGGTGAGGGATTCCAGGCGGAGCTTGTCGAGGGCGTCGGAGGCGTTGGAGATCAGCTCGCGCAGGAAGATGTCCTTGTTGGAGTAGATCGAGTGGATCACCAGCTGCAGCAGCTGGCGGGTCTCCGCCTGGAACTCCAGCGTCTGGGTCGGACTGGCCACGGGAGGCTTCTCCTTCGAGTGATGGAAAGGGTTCGTATCCGGTCAGGGCACCGGGGCCGGCGGGTGTACCGCGTGGCCGGCCCCGGAGGTGTTCAGATGTGGCTGAGGAGCTGGTAGGGCTGCTCGGGGCGGGTGTGGCCGGGCCGGGGCGGTGCCGTACACCGGTCGACAGCGTGCGGGTCGCGCACCCGTAGCGGCGTGCCCGGCGCGGTCACGGGCCGGCTGGCGGTGTGCGGCGCTGCCGAGCGCTGTCGTCCCGCAGCTGGTCGGCTCGGGCGGTGAGCCGATCGAGGCGGTCGGTGAGCTTCGGGTGGCCCGCCTCCAGGAGGGGTCGGGTCTCGGCGAGCGGGGCGAGCAGACGGGCCGGGTCGTGGTGGCCCAGTGCGTCCAGGAGGCGTTCGACGGCGGGGGCTGCCTGGGGGCCGAGGCCGTCCAGGGCGCCGATCTGTCCGGCGAGGCGGCGCAGGTCGGCGGCGTTGTCGCGGGCCCAGGTGGCCACCGCGCGGTCGGCGGCGCGCTGGCTGCGCGTGGCCTGGACGCGCTGCTCGCCGGTGCTGCCCGCCTCGGTGCCGGCGTCAGCGTTGGGGCGCAGGCGCAGGTAGCGGCGTTCGGCGGCCTGGCGGCTCTGGACGCCCAGCGGTTCGGCGAGCTCGGCCCACGTGGCGCCCGCGTCGCG
Source organism: Kitasatospora sp. NPDC005751 (assembly GCF_040630835.1). Classification (NCBI taxonomy): domain Bacteria; kingdom Bacillati; phylum Actinomycetota; class Actinomycetes; order Kitasatosporales; family Streptomycetaceae; genus Kitasatospora; species Kitasatospora sp. NPDC005751. The sequence goes on along the minus strand of NZ_JBEXYC010000025.1, from coordinate 54,059 downwards.
GGCGGTCTCGATCAGGCCGGTCTCCCAGTCGGCGAGTTCCGCGCGCAGGTGGCGCAGCAGCAGGAGTGCGGAAAGGGCCTGCTGCGGATCGTTTTGTCCGGTGTCGTCCGGGGGTGCGTGGCGGGCGGTGCGGGCGGCGGCGTCCATCCTGCCCAGCGCGGCGGCGGCGGCCAGGAACGAGGCCGGCCCCACCCCGGCCGCGCCGGTGTCCTGGCTGTCCATGTTGTCACCCTTTCGATGACTGGAGGCTTGTCATCATAGGGATGACATAGTACACGATTCGCGTCGCGTCACACCGGTTGCGAACTCTGCGCCGGCCGCACTCCCTTGCCGAGCGCCACCGTGTCCGCGAGGACGAGCAGGGGGCCCTGCCGATCCTGGCCCCCTCCCCGGCCCGGCGGCTCGTCGTCAGCTCCACCCCCGGCGCAGGGCGTCCTCGGCACGCAGGTCGGCGAGCGTCGGGTAGCCGTCCACCGCCATGATCAGGTCGGCCTCGGCGAGCAGCGAGCGCAGCACGTGCACCACGCCGTCCTCGCCACCGAGGGCCAGGCCGTAGGCGTACGGGCGGCCGACGCCGACCGCCGTGGCGCCGAGGGCGAGTGCCTTGACCACGTCGGCGCCGCTGCGCACACCGGAGTCGAAGAGCACGGGCAGGCCGTCGGCGGCCTCGACCACGCCGGGTAGCGCGTCCAGCGCCGGCAGGCCGCCATTGGCCTGCCGGCCACCGTGGTTGGAGCAGTAGACGCCGTCCACGCCGCCGTCCCGGGCGCGGCGGACGTCCTCCGGGTGGCAGAGGCCCTTGAGGATCAGCGGCAGCTCGGTGAGCGAGCGCAGCCAGGGCAGGTCGGCCCAGGTGAGCGGGTTGCCGAAGACACTCGCCCACTCCAGCACGGCGGCGCCCGGGTCCTCCTCCGGGGCCTTGGCGAGGCGGGCCCGGAAGACCGGGTCGGAGGTGTAGTTGGCCAGGCAGTGCCCGCGCAGCTGGGGGAAGTTGCCGGTGGCGAGGTCGCGCGGGCGCCAGCCGGTCACCCAGGTGTCCAGGGTGACCACGATGCCCCGGTAGCCGGCCTCCTCGGCTCGGCGCACCAGGCTCTCGGCGAGCGCCCGGTCGGTGGGGGTGTAGAGCTGGAACAGGCCCGGGGTGTCGCCGAGTTGGGCGGCGACCTGCTCCAGCGGGTCGACCGAGAGGGTGGAGGCCACCATCGGCACGCCGGTGCGCGCGGCGGCCCGGGCGGTGGCGAGGTCGCCGTGGCCGTCCTGGGCGCAGAGGCCGATCACGCCGATCGGCGCCAGGAACAGCGGTGCGGGCCACCGCATTCCGAGGAGGTCCACCGACAGGTCGCGCCGCGCGGCGCCGACCATCATCCGGGGCACCAGGCCCCACCGGTCGAAGGCAGCCGTGTTGGCGCGCTGGGTCCGCTCGTCACCGGCGCCGCCGGCCACGTAGGACAGCAGCGTCGGCGGCAGCGCGGCCTCGGCACGCGCCGCCAGCTCGGCGAAGGCCATCGGGAGCTTCGGCTGCCTGCCGAACAGCGCGTCGAAGTAGATCTCGTTCTGGTAGTCCCCGAACTGCTGCCCCGTCATGACCGGTCGCCGTCCTCTCCTGGGGCCGGTCCGTCCGGGCCGGTCCCGGGCGGCGGCCGCGCCGGCCCCACCCTGTCAAACCACGGGCCGCCGGGGGAGACCCCCGCGCGTCCGGACGGGCCCCGCCGGTCAGGCGGTGACCAGCGCGACGACGAAGCCGTCGTAGCCCTTCTCCCCCACGGTCTGGACGGCGGTGGCGGTCAGCCGGGGGTGCGCGGCGATCAGCTCGGTGAAGCGGCGCACGCCCTGGACGCGGGGGTCCGTGCTGGTCTCGTCGGTGACGGCGCCGTCGCGGACCACGTTGTCGCCGATGATCAGGCTGCCGGGCCGGGTGAGCCGTAGCGCCCACTCCAGGTAGTCGGGGTTGCTGGGCTTGTCGGCGTCGATGAAGACCAGGTCGAAGGGCTCGGCGCCCTCCTGCTCCAGTTGCGGCAGGGTGTCCAGCGCCGGGCCGGTGCGCAGGTCCACGACCGGTGCGAGCCCAGCCCGTTCGAGGTTGCGGGTGGCGACGGCGGCGCACCGCTCGTCGGCCTCCAGGGTGACCACCCGGCCGCCCTCGGGCAGCGCGCGGGCGAGCCAGATGGTGCTGTAGCCGCCGAGGGTGCCGATCTCCAGCACCCGGCGGGCACCGTGCACGCGGGCCAGCAGGGCGAGCAGCTTGCCCTGGTTGGGTGCCACCTGGTGCGGGGGCAGCCCGGCCGCCTCGCCGTCGGCGACGGCGGCGAGCAGGGCGGCGTCCTCCTCGACCAGCAGGCCGTTGAAGTAGTCGTCGACGGCGGTCCAGGTCTGCTGCGGGGTCGGCCGGCCGGTCTCCGTGGTCATCACGAGTTCCCTTTCAGTACTGACTCAGTTCCGAAGGGAAACCTACGCCATGCCCGAGCCGGCCCGAGCACCGGCCCCAGCCCGAGCCGGCCCGAGTACCGGCCCCTCCCCCGGGCCCGAGCCGGACCGAGCACCGGCCCCTCCCCCGGGCCGGGGCCGGGCCGCACACCGGCCCCCCGCCGCACGGACGGGGGGCCGGTCGCCCGTCGGCTGCCTGCCGACCCGGCGGGGTCAGGCCACCGGCGGGAAGGCCTCGGCGTCCGGCTTGAGGAGCTGGCCGGGAGCCGGCACCTGCCGGCCCACCAGGTAGGAGGTGACCAGCTTGTTCAGCTCCTTGCTCCGGCCGACCGCGCAGTGCTCGATCACGTCGACGCTGACCAGGACGGCGCTGCCGAGCTGGCGCTGCATGCGCTTGGCGAAGGTGTACTGGGTGGCCGGGTCGTAGAGGTTGCCGATCACCATCACCGGGGTGGCGGTGCGCCGGTTCCACGGGCCGGTGTACCGCTCGACGTCACGCGCGGGGGCCGGCCAGGTCGCGCAGGCGGGCGCGTCGAAGGCCTGGTAGCGCCCGAAGGTCGGCGCGTCGCGCTCCCAGGAGCGGGCCGCGTTGACGAAGGCCCGGGGGTTGGACGGGTACGGCTTGTCCTGGCAGTTGACGCCGTAGTAGGAGTCGTCCGCCGAGTACGGGGTGTCCGCCGGGGCCTCGCGCAGCGCGGCGGGCACGGTCACCGCCAGCGGGTCGGCGTCGGCCGCGTTCTTCGGGACGGCCAGGGACGGGGCCTTCTGCTGGCGGAGCACGTCGTCCAGCGCCTGCAGCGAGGTGGCCAGCGGGGCCTGCCGGCTCTGCGCGTAGAGCGCGTTGGCGACCTGGCTGGTGAAGCTGGACAGCGTCACCTGGGAACCGCTCGGCAGGGTGACCGGGGAGGTGCGCAGGTGGTCGCGGATCGCGTCGAACTTCGCCCGGGTGTCGCCCGCGCCGAAGGCGCAGCGCGGCGCACCGGCCGCTGCGCAGCGCTTCAGGTACTCGTCCAGGGCGAGTTCGAAGCCGTCCGCGCGCTGCCGGTCGTACTCCAGGCCGTCGTGCAGCCGCAGGTTCGGGTCGACGTTGCCGTCGATGATCACCGCGCGGACCTTGTCGGGATACATGTTGGCGTAGGTGGCGCCGATCAGCGTGCCGTAGGAGAAGCCGGCGAAGGAGAGTTGGCGGTCGCCGACCCCGCGGCGCATCCGGTCGAGGTCACGGACCACGTTCTCGGTCGACATGTGCTCGATCAGCGGGCCGGCGTTGCGGTCGCAGGCGTCGGTGTAGTCCCGGGTGGCGGCAAGCGTGCCGTCGATCTCGGCCTTGGTGACGGGCACCCCGGTCAGCCGGTCGAAGACGCCGTTGGCCTCCTCGTCGGTGCCGAAGCACTTCAGCGGGTTGCTCAGGCCGACGCCGCGCGGATCGAAACCGACCAGGTCGAACCGGGCCTGGACCTCGGGCTCGAAGCGGGTCGTGGTCGCCCAGAGGTAGCCGCTGCCGCCCGGGCCGCCGGGGTTGAGGAACAGTGAGCCGATCCGCTTCGCCGGGTCACCCGCGCGCCGGCGCATCATGGCGATGCCGATCTTCTCGCCGGACGGGTGCGCGTAGTCCAGCGGCACCGGGTAGACGGCGCAGTCGTATATCCCGGGGTCCGGCTTGGACGGGTCGGGATTGCACGGTGCCCAGGCGACCGGGTCGACCCGGGCCTCGGCGGCCGCCGCGCCCGGGTCGGGTGCCGCCGAGGCGGCGGCGGTGGTGCCGGCGACGAGCGCGAACGCGCTGGCGACCGCCAGCGCGAGACTGGTGATACGGGACACGTAACCTCCTCCGGTTCTGCAAACCCGGTCAGCCTGGCAGCCGCTCCTCGGGAGGGGAAGACCACGTACCGCCGTGGATTCTTCTGGTGCGACGCCATCTGTCCGGCAATTTCCGTTATCGGAACAGGATTTGGCGCAAAATCCGCTGCGGGCCGTCCGCACCCCCTCCCCATCCGGACAGCGCCCGCCTGCTGGTGATGGCCCGTCAGGTTCGCGCGGGTAGCGCCTGCGCCGCCGGTGGCGCCGCCACGGCTCCCGGGCGGCGGTGCTCCGCCCAACGCACCGCCGGCCCCATCGCCCAACCGGCCGCCGCGAACAGTGCGCCCAGCAGCAGCCAGCCCGGCGTGCCCCAGCTCAGCAGCAGCGTGGTGAGCAGCAGCGGCCCGATCGTGCGTGCCACGGCCACGCCCGAGCCGAAGAACCCCTGGTACTGGCCGGTCTGATGGGCCGGCGCCAGGTCGAAGGCGATCTGCCAGGAGCCGGCCGACTGCCGCAGCTCACCGGCCACCTGGAGCGCCGCGGCGGCGACCAGCAGCCCGCCCAGCGCCCAGGGCGGCAGGCCCGCGGCTGCGGCCATGGCGAAGACCACGCAGGAGACGAGCAGGACGACGCCGGCCTCGCGCACGGCCCGCGAGGCGGTCCGCAGTCCGGTGACCCGGCGGGCCACCCGCACCTGGAAGAGCATCACCCCGACCGTGTTGAGGACGAACAGGCCCGATCCCAACCAGCCGAGCCCGGGCGCCCGTTCGGCGATCCAGAGCGGGATCACCAGGCTGAGCAGGGGCATCCGCAGCAGCAGGACGGTGTTGAGCAGGGTCACCACCGCGAACGGCCGGTCCGAGAGCACCTCCAGCCGGGGCGCGGCGCCGGTCCGGTCCCGGCCGGGCGCCACCTCGGGCAGTCGCAGCAGCGTCAGTCCGGCGCTCAGGAAGCCCAGCGCGGTCACCAGGAAGGCGGCGAGGAAGGCCGTCCGCGTGCCGACGGTCAGGACGACGCCGCCGAGGGCCGCGCCGAGCGCCAGTCCCGCGTTGAGGGTGGACTGCAGCCGGGCGAGCAGTTCGGTGCGCTCCTCGCGCGGAACGAGGCCGCCGACCAGCGCCTGGCGCGCGGCCGTGAGCCCGGACTGCGTCGTGGCGTACACAGAGGCGGCGAGCAGGAACGCCGCGAAGGAGTGGACGACCAGGAAGGAGGCGACGGCCGCACCGGTGGCCAGGGCCAGCAGCACCGCCGTGCCCCGCGGCCCACGCCGGTCGGCGAGGTGGCCGAGCGGGACTCCCGCCAGCGAGCCGATCGCCCAGGCGACGGCCAGGCCGAGGCCGAGCCGGGCGGGCGAGAGGCCGACGACGTGGGTGAAGTACAGCGCCGAGCAGGTGAAGTACGCGCCGTCGCCGATCGAGCTGATCAACTGGGCGGCGGCGAGGGTCCGCCGGGCCCCGGCCGGTGGGACGGATCGAATCGACACAGCTCTCCCGGGTCGGGCGGCCGTTAGCCGCTCGGTAGCACTGACAGGATCAATGCTAGGGAGCGGGTGGACCGGCCGACAGGGCCAGTGGTGTGGCACCGGAGTGGGCCACTTCGCCGCCGGGGCAGGTCAGGGCCGGTCCCGGTCCGGCCCCGCCCCGGCGAAGGGGGCGGGACCGGGCCGTCGGCCCAGCGGTAGACGCGGGCCCGCCGACGGCAGAGCTCAGCGGTAGACGCGGACCCGCCGACGGCAGAGCTCAGCGGTAGACGCGGGCCTGCAGACGGTAGAGCTCCGCGTACAGGCCCTCCGCGGCGGCGAGTTCGGCATGGCTGCCGACCTGCGAGACCCGGCCGCCCTCCAGCACCACGATCAGGTCCGCCATCCGCACCGTCGAGAAGCGGTGCGACACCAGCAGGGTGACCGCTCCGGTGTCCGCCCGGGCCTGGGCCGCGAGGTCGGCGAAGTGCTCGAACAGCACGTGCTCGGCGGTGGCGTCCAGGGCGGAGGCCGGTTCGTCGAGCGCCACCAGCAGCGGGCGGCGGCGCAGCAGGGCCCGGGCCAGGCCGAGCTTCTGCCACTGGCCGCCGGAGAGTTCGGCTCCGTCGCCGTAGCCGCGGCCGAGCAGCCCGTCGAGGTCGCCGTCGACCCGGGCCAGCGCCGGGCCGCAGTCGGCGCTCTCCAGAACCCGGGTGAGCGCCGCGTCGTCGTCCAGCCGCTCCAGGTCCCCGATGCCCACGTTGTCCCGCAGCCTCAGCTCCAGCCGGGCGAAGTCCTGGAACAGCGTGGCCACCCGGCGCTGCCAGAGCTGCGGGTCGCACTCCTCCAGGTCGACGCCGTCGATCAGGATCCGGCCGGAGGTGGGCCGGTAGAGCCCGCACAGCAGCTTGACCAGGGTGCTCTTGCCGGCGCCGTTCTCGCCGACCACGGCGAGCGCCGCGCCCGCCGGGATGTCCAGGGTGACGTCGTCCAGGACGGCCCGCTGCTGGCCGGGGTACCGGAAGGTGACGCCCTCCAGGCGGATGCCGACCGTCATGGCCTCGGGGACGGCGCCGCCCGCCGCCTCCTCCCGGCGCGGCTCGCGGAGCCCGTCCAGCCGCTGCAGGGTGCGGCCGGCGCCCTGGAGCACCGAGAGCAGCGTGAGCGCGCTGGAGACCTGAAGGCTGACCTGCGCGGCCAGCGTGATGACCAGGATGACGTCGCCGATGCCGGCGCCGGCGCCGCTGTTCACGGTCTGCCGGGCGACCAGGTAGATCGCACCACCGTACGCGGCGGCGAAGGCCAACTGCCCTGCCGCGCGCAGCAGCCCGGCCTTGGCGTGGGCGCGGGCGAGAGTGCCGGTGGCGCGCCGCCAGTCGCGGCCGTGGCGCTCGATGAGCACCGACGCGGCGCCGGACAGCCGCACCTCCTTCACGGAGGCGTGGGTGGTGGCGAGTTCGAGCAGGTGCCGGCCCAGCCGGTTCTCCGGCGCGGTGGCCTCCTTGCCCCGATCGACCAGGAGTTGGGCCCGGTTGCCGACCAGCACGGGCACCACGGCGAACAGCGGGAGCAGCAGCAGCCACGGGTTGAGCAGTCCGAGCAGGACGGCGGTGACGGCCATCTGAAGCCCCAGGCCGCCGAGTTGGAGGACGGCTTCGAGCGCGGCGCGGGTGCGCGGCAGCTCCTCGCGGATCAGGGTCAGGGCGTCGGCGACGTCGGCGCGGTCCAGCTTCTCCAGGCCGCAGTCGCCGTGGGCGATCGAGATCACCTCGGCCTGCAGGCTGAGCTCCTCCAGCTCACCCAGCTCGAAGTAGGAGAGGTGGGCGAAGTGATTCATCGTCAGTTCGACGACCAGCAGGAGCGCCGTGGTCAGCGCCAGCCAGGTGGCGGCCGAGCCGGTGCCGTCGATGGCGGCCGTGGTCAGCTCCTTGAGGCTGACCGCGATCAGCGGCGTGGCCAGGTAGCCGACGGTCATCAGCAGAACGGCGTGGGTCAGCCGGCGGGAATCGCAGTGCACGGCGAGCCTCAGCAGCCGGCGCACGGCGTGGAACAGTGTGGTCATCGGGCACCCACCGGGCGCATGGTGCGGTCCTCTTCCTGTCCGTCCGGGTCCTGCGCGCCGGTCGGGCCGTCGCCGGATTCCTCGTCGCGCGCGAACCGCTCCGCCTGGATCCTGAACAGCTCGGCGTAGCGGCCGTCGAGTTCCATCAGCTGCTCGTGGGTGCCGCTCTCCGCCACGCCGCCGTCGGCCAGCACGACGATCCGGTCCGCGCGGCGCACGCTGGAGAACCGGTGGGCGATGATCACGCTGGTGATGCCCTCGGTCATCTCCAGGAAGCGGTCGAAGAAGGCCGCTTCGGCCCGCACGTCGAGCTGCGCGGTGGGCTCGTCGAGGATCAGCAGCGAGGCGCCGGCGTCCACCGCGAGCAGGGCGCGGGACAGCGCGATGCGCTGCCACTGCCCGCCGGAGAGGTCGCTGCCGCCCTCGTACTGGGTGGACAGGACGGTGTCCAGGCCCTTCGGGAGCCGCGCGACGATCTCGGCCGCTCCGGCCCGTTCGGCGGCGGCGAGCAGTGCCTCGCGGTCGCCGAGCAGCTCCGGCCGGCCCATCCCGATGTTCTCCGCGGCGGTGAGCTGGTAGCGCGTGAAGTCCTGGAAGATGACGGCGATCCGGCGCTGCCACGCCTCGGCGGGCAGCCCGGCGAGGTCGGTGCCGCCGGCGGTGACCCGGCCCTCGGTCGGCTCGTGGAGCCCGGCCAGCAGCTTGACCAGGGTGGTCTTGCCGGAGCCGTTGAGGCCGACGATCGCGGTCGACCGGCCCGGCCGCAGCTCCAGCTCCAGGCCGCGCAGCACGTCGGGGCCGTCCTCCTGGTAGCGGAAGGCGACGTTCTCGAAGCGGATCGGACCGTCGATCGCGGGCGAGGCCCCGGTGGGCGACATACCGGCGGGCGAGGTCCCGGCGGCGGAGCCCGGCGCGGGGCCGACGCCGGGCCGCGCGGGCACCCGGGCGCGGGCCAGGGCCTCGAAGCGGACCAGGGAGTCGTAGGCCGCCAGCCCGTACTGGGTCTGGACGTCGCTCTCCGGGAAGTAGACACCGAAGCGCATCGGGATCAGCACGGCCTGGAGCGCCACCGAGAGCTGGAGCAGCGACAGCGTGCCGTCGACCCCGCTGCGGGCCAGGACCACGAGCGCGGTGCCGCCGCCGAGCAGACCGACCACCGCGAGGCCGACGAAGGGCCAGAAGAGCAGCCGGCGGCGGCCGGTCCAGAGCGGTTCGAGGTATTCGCGGGCCTCCCGCTCGTGACGGCCGAGCAGCCAGGGCAGCAGCCCCAGCATCCGGGTCTCCTTGGCGAGTTCGGGCCCGCCGGCGGCCCGCCGCAGATAGCCGACCCGGCGGCGCGGGGCGGCCAGCGAGCCCAGCAGGGTGGCGAAGCGGCCCAGCGAGCCGCGCTGGCCGAAGCGGATGACCAGGGCGGTGAGGGCCACCATGACCCCGGGGAGGACACCCAGCGTGACCGCCACCATCACGGCGGCGCCCGCCAGTTGGGCGTAGCGGGCGATCAGCGCCAGGGCTCCGGCGGCGGCGTCGCCCGGAGTGGGCCGGGCCCGGTCGAAGGCGCTGCGGGCGTCAGAGAGCAGGTCGAGCACGTCCTGCCGCTCCAGCTCCGCCGCGGGTAGGTCGTTCAGCGCGCCGTCCATCAGCCGGCCGATGCAGGCGCCGTCCACCCGGCGGGTGACCACCTCGCTGACCACGGTCTGGAACGGGGTCAGCAACTGCTGCAGCACGAACGCCCCGACGGCGATGCCGAGCGCCGCGGCGACCTTCTCCCAGTCCGCTCCCGTGGTGCCCCCGGCCGCCGCGGCGGCCGGGATGTCCGCGATGACCCGGCTAGTCCAGGCGATGAACGCGATCGGCAGCAGCCCGACCACGAGGTGGACCACGGCGCCCGACACGAGCAGGCCGGCGCCGGCATGGCGCAGCAGCTCGACGACGGCGCGCCAGCGCCTGACGCGGCTGCCGAGCCAGCCGACGTCGGCAGACGGAACGGATGACGACACCTTGAAAACCCCCGTGGACAAGTGTGCTGACGAAGCCGGCGGACCGGTGAGGCACCGGCCCGACGAGCCGGGTGAACGACGAGCAGGGCGAACGATGAGCCGGGTGAACGACGTGCAGGGCGAACCACAGGACGTGGACCGGAAGGACGGACGGACGGAACCGGCGGACTGCCGGGCCGGTGAGGAAGGGAGCGGACGCGTGACGCGTCGTCGACCGCGGTCGTTCGTACCGGTGCTGGAAGACACCCCGAAGCAGGACCGGCGGCTGTGCGGTTCGGCGCGAGCAGGAGCCACGGGGTACCCGGGCGGTCGGCGGAGGGGCGGGCGTGGGTGACAACCGATTATGTTCCGCTGCTGCTCATGATCGTGCGCCGCGATCAGCTTGGACTAGACCAGTGGTCACGTCAAGGAATTCGTGGAACTGCCGGTTCCGGGCGGGCCGGGTGGTTCGGCCCGCCCGGCCGAGGGGCGGCGCGGGCCGCCGGAAGGTGCTGGACAACCCGAAGCGGTGGTCGCTAGGGTCCGAAGCGGAAGGGAGCAAACCGGCCGGCCGGGTCGGTGTCTCCGTCCTTCACCTCGGACCGGGGTCGACGTGGGCCGCCGCCCGATCGGTGGCCCCGCACCTCTGGAAGCCGGACCGAGGGCGAGGCCCACAGCCAGCCCCACCCTCCGCGGCGTCCCACCCTCCACCGGACTTCACGCCGCACCGTCCCCGCGACCGCCGGTCCGCCCACCGCACCGCTCCCGCCTCGCGTTCCGCCGGGCCGGCCGCGTACGGCGGTCGACCGGGCCCGCCCGCACGTCCCCGAGCGATGCCCGCACCCCCGAGGCGCCCCACTGCCGTGGCGCCCGGCCGAGGACGCGGCAGCCCCACCGCATCACCGCACCGCACCACGCCGTCAACCGACCGCGCCGCTGACGCGGCGCAGCCCCGAGAGGCATAGGCATGGAACAACGTCGTGTCGGCTCCCTCCGGTTCCATGGGGACCGGACCGGGAGCGCCCCGATGACCTGGGGTCAGCGCGCCATCTGGAAGTCCATCCAGTGGCTCGACGAAGGCGCCCACTACTACAACATCCCCCGGGTCGTGTCCGCACCACCCAGTCTGACGGTCCATCAGATTGAAAACGCACTGGGCCGGTTGCTCTCGCGCCATGAGGCACTGCGCACCCGGTTCGAGCAGACCGGGCAGGGGCCGGTGCAGCACGTGTCGGCCTCCGGCGAGCTGGCCGTCCCCGTCCACGAGGCCCCGCCGGGCGAGGGCGCGACGGTCGCCGACGAGGTGTCCCGGGCGCTGGCGGCCGAACCCTTCCGGCACCGCGAGGAGTGGCCGTTCCGCTGCGCCGTGGTGACGGAGCAGGGCGAGCCGGTCCAGGTCGCGCTGGTCTTCTCGCACCTGGGCGTCGACTTCTGGGGCGTGCAGCAGGTCGAGCAGGACCTGCGCGACCTGCTCGCCGGGCAGGACCCGGAGCCGCCGGCCTGGCAGCCGCTGGACCAGGCGGGGTTCGAGACCGAGGGCCCGGGCGCCGCCCGCGGCGCCGCCTCGGTCGACTACTGGCGCCGGAGCCTCGCGGGCCTGCCGCCCACGATGTTCCCGGCCACACGGTTCCCGCCGGTCGCGGGCGAGGCCTCCCCGGTCCCGGACGCCGCCGAGCGGTTCGTCCGGCTGCGCATGGACTCGCCCGCCACCGCGGTGGCCGCCAGCGCGCTCGCCGACCGCTGCGGGGTCAGCACCGGTACCGTCCTGCTCGCCGGGACGGCCGCGCTGCTCGGCGCGTACACCGGGAACAGCACCGCCGTCCTGCAGTTGATCGCCGTCAACCGGCACGACGAGCGCAGCCGCCGCCTGGTGGCCGCGATGACCGCCAACGCGCTGTTCTCGCTGGACGTGGCCCGGCCGACCTTCGAGGAGGTCATCCGCGCCAGCTTCCTCGCCGGCATGAACGCCTACCGCTTCGCGCAGTACGACCCACTGGTGGTCGACGGGGTGATCGACGCGGCCCGGGAGGCGAGCGGCGGCGCCCTGCGGCTCGCGTCCTTCTTCAACGACGTCCGCCTGCACGACCGTTGGGAGCGGCTGCCGGCCACGGACGGCTCCGCGGAGCAGCTGCGGGCGCTCACCGAGAAGACCGAGGTCTCGCTGATCGGCACCTGGGAGCGCCAGGACGCCGACTTCTTCGTGCACACCACCTACGAGCCGGACACCTGCCTGCTGTACCTGATGGCCGACACCGCGCTGATCCCCCGTCCGGAGATCGAGCGCCTGCTGCGCGCCTTCGAGCGGCTGCTCGTGGAGAGCGCGGCCGGCCTGCCGGGCCTGGACACCCTCCCGGTCGCCGGCTCCTGACCCGACCTCCCTCCCCCACCACCGAAGTACGCCCGGCCGAAGTACGCCCGGCGTAGGTCCGGTCACGCCCGAAGTACGTCCACGTACCTCGGAGCGCGCCCGACGTTCACCCAAGTACGCCCGACGTACCCCCAGAAGCCCTCCGTCGCACAGGAGCACGCACCCATGAGCAGCACCGCACCCGCCATCTGGGACGAGGAGGTCAGCGCCGCCGTCGAGCGCCTGACCACCGCCGCCGAGAACGAGTACTACAACCCGTACCAGACCTTCGACTGGCCGGAGAGCATCCCCGAGGGCGCCCTGTGGATGAGCGAGGACCTGATGACGGTCCACGGCACCGACGCGGCCGCCGAGCTCACCCGCGAGCAGTACCTGACGCTGGCCAAGTGGGAGAGCGTCAACTTCTACAGCCTGAACGTGCACGGCATCCGCGAGCTGATGCAGGAGGTCGTGGCGCGCATCCACGCCCCGGGCTACGAGATCCCCACGCCGTTCTTCCACCACTTCCTGGGGGAGGAGAACGAACACATGTGGTTCTTCGCCGAGTTCTGCCTGCGCTACGGCGGGAAGCTCTACCCCAACCGGGCGATGAGCTTCGGCGACCAGAAGCACTCCGCGCTGTTCGACAACTTCATCGTGTTCAGCCGGATCCTGATCTTCGAGCAGATCGTGGACCACTTCAACAGCAAGATGGCCGGTGACACCGCGCTGCCGGAGACGATCCGGGCGATCAACCGGGTCCACCACCAGGACGAGTCCCGGCACATCGCGTTCGGCGCCCAGCTGGTCCGCGCGCTCTGGGACCGGCTGCGCGAGGCCGGCGACGAGCAGGAGCTGACCGCCGCCCGGCAGTACATCGAGAAGTACATCAACGCCTCGATCCAGCAGCTCTACAGCGTGGACGTCTACCGGGACGCCGGCATCCCCGACCCGTTCGCCTTCCGCACCCGGCTGCTGGCCGACCCGGCCCGGGGGCCGGTCCACGACGCGATCGTCAGCCGCACCACCGCCTTCTACCGCCGGATCGGCGTGCTCGCACCGAAGGCCGCCTGAGCCCTCGGCCCCGCCGGGACCACCGGCCACCGGAACCCCCGGCACACGAGAACCGCCGGAACCACCGGAACCACCAGCCCTCCGGCCCCATCCACGAGAACGAGGTACCGCTCGCATGACATCGACCGTAGAGCCCGCCGCCGTCCGGCTGCGCGACCCCGGCCCCGGCCTGGTCGCCCTCGACCCCGACCGGGCCGCGCTGCTGCTGGAGCTCGACGCGCTCTTCACCGGCCTGGCCGACCAGGTCGCCGCGCCCGCCGTGGTGGGCCCGCCGCTGCTGCCCGTCGAGGGCCTGGCCAAGCTCGACTACTTCCGGAACTTCCCCCACCTCGGGGTGCTCGCGGCCCGCCTGTCCGAGCAGGCCGTCGACGAGCTGGCGGCCGGTGCGGAGGCCGGCCGGCAGCCCGTCGAGCCCACCGGCTACGTGCTGCCCTCGGCCACCTGCTACGGCGTGCTGCTCTCGCTGGAGGGCCAGGAGGTCGGCGAGGAGCTGCGGCTGACCGCCGTCGGCCGCTGCTTCCGCAACGAGGACCACTACGACGGCCTGCGCCGGCTCTGGGGCTTCCACATGCGCGAGGTCGTGTACTTCGGCTCGGCCGACGGTGCCCGCGACCACCTCGCCACCTCCCGGGTCTTCGTCGAGGAGCTGGCCGGGCGCCTCGGCGTCGAGCTGTCCTACCAGCCCGCCAACGACCCGTTCTACGACCGGACCGGCTCCCGGGCGAAGCTGATGGCCCTGGACCCGGTGAAGTACGAGTTCGTCGCCACCGACGGCACCGCGATCGCCTCGGTCAACCGCCACCGCAACTTCTTCGGCGAGCGGCTCGGCATCACCTCGGGCGGCGCGACCGCGCACAGCAGCTGCACCGCGTTCGGCGTCGAGCGCTGGGTGCACGCGATGCTGCTCGCCCACGGCACCGCCGAGAAGGCACTGGCCCGGGTGCGCGATGTCCGCGCCTGACACCGGGGAGCGGGCCCGGGTGCTCGCCGCGGCCGAGCGCGGCGCCGCCGCCCTCGGCGTGGAGTTCCCTCTGGCGCAGGCCGGTATGGGCGGCATCGCCGGACCGGCCCTGGCGGCCGCCGTCAGCGAGGCGGGCGCGCTGGGCACGGTCGCGCTCTACAAGGGCGACCGGGCGCTGGCCGTCGAGCTGATCGGCGACACCGCCCGCCGCACGGCGCGCACCTTCGGCGTCAATCTGATCCCCGAGGTGTCGGGCCGGCTGCTCCCGGAGCAGATCGGCGCGCTGATCGAGGCGGCCGACCGGCAGCTCGTGCTCAACAGCTACGGCCTGCCGCCGGAGGCCGAGGCCCGCCGGGTGCTCGACGCCGGCCACCGGCTGGTCATCCAGGTCGGCACGCCCGAGGAGGCGGCCGCCGCCGCGGCGCTGGGCGCCCACGCCGTCGTGCTGCAGGGCACCGAGGCCGGCGGCCACCACCTCGGCACCCGGCCGCTCGCCGAGCTGCTGGCCGCCTACGACCAGGAGCCGCCCGCGCTGGTGGCCGGCGCCGTCACCGACGGCGCCGGCCTGCTGGCCGCGCTCCGGGCCGGGGCGAGCGGGGCGCTGTGCGGCACGGTCTTCGTGACCACCGCGGAGTCCGCCGCGCACGACGACTACAAGACGGCCGTCGTCGCGGCGACCGGTGCGGACACCCTGATCACCGACCGCTTCTCGATCGGCTGGCCCGGCCGTCCGCACCGGGTGCTGCGCGGGCCGGTCACCGATTCGCCCGAGCCGCCGCCGGCCACCCTGATCGCCTGGACCACCGTGATGGGGGTCCGCCGTCCGGTGCCGCGCGGCTCCGCGGCCGCCCCCACCGTCGAGGCCGAGGGCCGGATCGACGCCATGGCCCGCTACGCCGGCCTCGGCAGCGGGCGGATCACGGCCGTCGAGCCCGCCGGGCGGGTGGTCGCCCGGCTCCGCGAGGAGTTCCGGGCCGCCCTCGCCGGCGACGCCGCCCTCACCGGCGACGCGGCCCCCGACTCCCTCCGACCCTCCGAAAGGACGTGACCCCATGGCCCTGGACCTCGGACTGACCCAGGTCAGCCAGCTGGCGTTCGGCTACTGGCACTCCCAGGTACTGATCGCCGCGGTCGAGCTCGCGGTGTTCGACGCACTCGCCGACGGCCCGCTGGGCGTCGACGAGGTCGCCGAGCGCTGCGCCGTCCCCGCGGACTCCGCGCTGCGGCTGCTCGACGCCGCGACCGCCCTGCGGCTGCTGACCCGGGACCCCGACGGCGGGTACCGCAACACCCGCACCGCCGAGCGCCTGCTCACCACCGGCTCGCCTGAGTCGCTGGTGCGCTGGGTCCGGGTGATGGGCCGCTGGTACCAGCCCTGGGGCCGGCTCGGCCAGGCCCTGGAGCAGGGCCGCGCGGTCGAGGACCGCAGCGGCCGGCTCACCGACGACCCGGCGTACGTCGAGGACTTCATCCTCGGCATGCACGAGTACAACTCCCGGACGGCGGAGGCCGTCGCCCGGGCGCTGCCGCCCGAGGACGCCCGGCGGCTGATCGACGTCGGCGGCGGCGCGGGCAGCTACAGCATCGCGTTCTGCCGGGTCTGGGAGGGGCTGCGGGCCGAGGTGGTCGACCTCGCGCCGGTGGCCGAGCTGGCGGGCAAGGTGATCGGCGAGGCCGGTCTGGCCGACCGGATCACCGCCCGGACCGGCGACTACTACCGGGACGCCTTCGGCACCGACGCCGACGTCGTGCTGCTCTCCAACGTGCTGCACCAGGAGAGCCCGGAGAACTGCCTCTCCATCCTGCGGCGTTCGGCGGCGGCGCTGCGCCCCGGCGGCCGGGTCCTGGTGCACGGCCACTTCCTGGAGGAGTCCCGCACCGCCCCGGTCTTCACCACCCTGCACAACCTCTCCGCCCTCGCCCTCTGGAGCGGCGGCCGCAGCTACACCACCGCCGAGATGGCGGAGTTGATGACGGCGGCCGGGCTGTCGGACATCGAGGTGCTGCCCACCGCCGAGCAGTCGGCCCGCCTCCTGGTGGGCCGCGCCGGGGGCACCACCGCCTGAGCGCCGCCCGTACCGCCCGCCCGTCCTACCGCCTGCCGGGCCGGCGCCGTCCCCGCGGACTCCGTCACGGACGCGTCGCCGGCGCACCTTCGAAACCTCCCAGGAGCTGTCATGCAGCAGATCATCGAGTGGATCAACGCCAAGAACCCCGAGCTGGACCGGGAGATCGACCGCGAGGAGGACCTCATCGAGGGCCGCCTCATCGACTCCCTGGACTTCCTGGAGTTCATCTACCTGCTGGAGAGCATCTCCGGCCGCACCATCGACCTCCAGGAGGTCAGCGTCGACGACTTCCGCACGGTCGAGCGGATCGAGCAGCGCTTCCTCGCCGACCTGATCGAGGCGGCATGACGACCGCCGACCCGCACCTCGCCCCGCACCCGGCGTCCTCCGCCCTGGTCACCATCGACCTGCAGCGGGACTTCCTCTCCGAGAGCCCCTACGGCATCCCCGGCACGACCGAGGTGCTGCCGCAGGTGCGCCGGACGGTCGAGGCCTTCCGCGCCGCCGGCCGCCCGGTGGTCCACGTCGTCCGGCTGTACGAGAAGGGCGGCGGCAACGCCGACCTGGTCCGCCGGACGCTGCTGGCCTCCGGCACCGACCTGGTCTCGCCCGGCTCCGAGGGGAGCGGGCTCGCCCCGGCGCTCGCCCCGCTCGGCGCGCCCCCGCTCGACCCCGAGCTCCTGCTGGCCGGGCAGGCCCAGGCGTTGGGTCCGAGCGAGTACGCGATCTTCAAACCGCGCTGGGGCGCGTTCTACCGGACGCCCCTGCAGGAGCTGCTGGAGGGGCACGGCGTGGACACCGTCGTCCTCGTCGGCTGCAACTTCCCGAACTGCCCCCGGGCCACCCTGATCCAGGCCAGCGAGCGGGACTACCGGGTGGTGGCCGTGCCCGACGCGATCTCCCGCACCAGCGAGCAGGGGCTGGCCGAGGTCGCCGGGCTCGGTGTCCAACTGCTCGACACCGCCGAGCTGCTGGCGGGGTTCGGGTTCCCGGCGCCCGAGGAGGGCTGACGTCCGCGGGTGGTCGGAGCGGGCCGCCCCGGTCCGCTCCGACCACCCGCACGGGCGCCTCCCGCGGCTTTGCGGTCCCGCTCGCCGGCGGGCCCGCGGACACCCCGGGCCGGACCCGCGGCCGAGCGGCGAACCCCCGTACGGGCAGGGCCCGGCCGTCACCCGGACAGCGGTACCGCGGCCGCCGCCACGCCCTGCGGTGCCGTCCGTATCCGCCCCATCCGACATCCCCGCAGATGCCCGTTCCGGCCCGAAGTGCCCGTGTTGACCGGCCAGCAACCCCCTCCTATGCTCGACCGCGTTCGTGATCCGGCACCGGGGCCGGGGCCGCCGAGGCCGCCCGGCCGGAGCCGACCCCGGCTCGAAGGGCTCCTGCCATCAGCACCTCCGTCGCATCCCCGGACAGCGGGCGGGACACCGCCGCCCAGGCCGCCGCCGACCGTGCCGCCAGGCCCACCGGCCGCCGCCGCTTCCTCACCTATCTGCTGGCCGCCCCCACCCTCACCGTCGCCGCCCGGGCCGGACTCGACGCCGCCGCACCCGCCACCGCCCACGCCGCCGAACGGGCCGCCGAGGCACCGCAGTTGCTCGGTCTGCCCGGCATCCCCGACATCCTGGACCTCGGCGACGCGCTGATCGTGGCCGGACTGCCCACCGCCCACCTGCTGGTCCTGGAGATCACCCCCGGCGGTCGCGCCGCGCTCCACCTCCCCCGGCTGGAGGTCGGCCAGGGCCTCACCACCACCATCGCGATGCTCGTCGCCGACGAACTCGACGCCCGGCTCGGCGATGTCGACGTCCCGCTCTCCGACGGCCGCCCCGACCTGCTGTTCAACCAGCTCACCGGCGCCTCCAACTCGGTTCGCTCGCTGTACGACCCGGTCCGCGCGGCGGCCGCCGCCGCCCGCGCCCGGCTGGTCACCGCCGCCGCCCGCCGCTGGTCGCTGCCGGCCGACACGCTGCGCACCGCCGACTCCGCCGTCCTCGCCCCCGACGGCCGTCGGGCCGGTTACGGCGAACTCGCGGCCGAGGCCGCCGCCGTGGCCGTCCCGGCCGTGCCCGCCACCCCGAAGCCGACCGACCAGCAGCGCCTGGTGGGCCGGCGGACCGGGCGGATCGACGCCCGGTCCATCGTCACCGGCCGCGCGAAGTACGCCGGCGACCTCGCCGTCCCCGGCGCGGTGCCGACCGTGGTCGCCCGCCCGACCACCATCAACGGCACCCTCAGGTCCCTGGACGCCTCGGCCGCCCGCACCATGCCCGGCGTCCTCGGCGTGGTGCGGATCCCGAGCGGCGTGGCCGTCCTGGCAGAAACCTTCGACCAGGCACTCAAGGCCCGCGACGCGCTTCGCACCTCCTGGAACCCCGGTCCGGTCGCGGCGCTCTCCGACGCCGACATCCGGGCCCGACTCCGCGCCGCCCACGCCCCGTTCCTCGTCCCGCCGCTGCTCACCCAGTACGTGGACGGCGAGTTCGACTTCGCCTTCGTCAACCACGCGCCGATGGAGGTGCTGACGGCCGTCGCCGACGTGCGCCCCCACCGGGCCGAGATCTGGTTCGCCTCGCAGACCCCGATCGTGGCCCAGCAGACCATCGCCGCCGAACTCGGCCTGCCACAGGACGCCGTCACCGTCCATGTGGTGCGCGGCGGCGGCTCGTTCGGCCGGCGGCTGTTCTTCGACGCCGCACTGGAGGCCGCCCAGATCTCCCGGGCGGCGGGCCGCCCGGTCAAGCTGATGTGGACCCGCAACGACGACATGCGCCACGGCCGGATGCGCCCCGCCAGCCACCACCGGGTGCGCGCCACCTACGGCCTGGGGCAGGTGCTCAGCTACGAACACCGGGTCGCCACCGTGCGGACCGACTTCCGGCACGGCCTCGGCGAGGCGCTCACCGCCGCCGGGTTCAACCTCTCGGTGGCCGGGATCAGCCTCGCCCAGGCCTTCTTCCTGCTCAGCGAGAAGAACCCGTACAACGTCGGCGTCCCGACCCAGTTGCTCTCCGAGGTGCCGCTGGAGGTGCCCACCGGCAGCTGGCGCTCGGTCTACTCGGGCACCGTCCGGGTCGCCGACGAGATCATGATGGACGAACTGGCCCGGCGGCTCGGCCAGGACCAGGTCGCCTTCCGCCGGGCCCGGCTGCGCGACGCCCAGGGCCGGGCCGTCCTGGACAAGGTCGCCCAGGCCGGCCGGTGGGGCCGCCCGATGCCCGCCGGCCAGGCCCAGGGCATCGGCTACCACGACGAGAACGGCGGCCGGGTCGCCTACCTGGTCGAGCTGGACGCCTCCGACCCCCGCCGGCCGCGGGTCACCCGGGCGGTGATCGCCGCCGACGTGGGCCGCGTGATCAACCCCAGTGGTCTGGAGGCCCAGTTGACGGGCGCGCTGATCGACGGCATCTCGGTGATCCTCCGGGCCGGCAACCACATCGACCTCGGCGCCGTCCGCGAGGGCAGCTTCTCGGACTTCCGCTACGCCCGGCAGCGGGACACCCCGCCCTCGGTCGAGATCCACCTGCTGCCGCCGAGCGGCCCACCCGGCGGCGCGGGCGAGCTGGGCGTCCCGGCGGCCTCGGCCGCGGTCGCCAACGCCTACGCCCGCGCGACCGGAACCGCCCCGCGCTCCTTCCCGCTCGACTTCTGACCCGCCGCCCGCACTCCCCCGGTGGGCCCGGTCCGCCGCCGCCACCGACCTCTTCGAAGGGCACGACTCCCCATGCCCAGCCACACCTTCGTCCTCAACGGGCAGCCGGTCACCGTCGAGGCGCCGGACGACATGCCACTGCTCTGGGTGCTGCGCGACAAGCTCGGCGTCACCGGCCCCAAGTACGGCTGCGGGGTCGGTGTCTGCCGCGCCTGCACCAGCCACCTGGACGGCGAGGAGTTCCAGCCGTGCACGGCGGCGGTCAAGGACTGCGCCGGACGGACGGTCACCACCATCGAGGGCCTCGCCGACGGCGAGGTCCTGCATCCCGTCCAGGAGGCCTGGCTGGAGTGCGACGTCGCCCAGTGCGGCTTCTGCCAGCCCGGCCAGATCATGACGGCCGTCGCCCTGCTGCGCCGCACCCCGGCGCCGACCGACGCCGACATCGACGGGATCCAGAACATCTGCCGCTGCGGCACCTACCCGCGGATCCGCGAGGCGATCAAGAAGGCCGCCGCCGCCCAGGCGGCCCCCGCACCCACGGCGACGACCGGTTTCGCACCCGGACTCGTACCCGTGTTCACCACCCGGGCCACGGCCGGGCCCGCAGCGCGCCGCACACCCTGAGCCCGGCCCGGGACGGACCGGCCACACCCTTGCCGAACCGGAACGTCTCGGCCCGGCCCGTGCCGACAACGGTGGCCGCGCCCTTGCCCGAACGGGCCCGCACCAGCGAGATCACCGTCCATCGCCGGGATTCGGCCGCCATTCCGCTTCGAGGATGCCGAACATCTCGGAGTCCCGCCAGCCGTCCCGGATCAACGCGGTGTGCCGATGCCGCCCTTCGTACGTCATGCCGAGCCCGGCCAGCAACCGGGAGGACGCGAGGTTGCGGGGGTCACAGGTCGCGTAGATCCGGTGGAGTCCCAACTCCCCGAACCCGCGCGACAGTAGCTCCCGTCCGATCGCCGTGCCCACGCCACGCCCCCAGGCCCTCGGGTGCACGATGTAGGCGATTTCGCCCTGCCGATGGCGACGGCTGCGAATGTGCAGCTCACCCATGCCGACGGGTTCGCCCTCGAAGCGGGCGACGTAGACGTATCGCTGCTGACGGGCGTGCGACCAGGCGTCGACGGCGGTCTGCACGAACGCGCGCGTCTGGTCCTCGGTGTTCGGCCCCCACGCCTGGTAGCGACAAGCCTCCTCAAGGCCGGCCCAGGAGTGCACGGCCTGCCAGTCGTCGAGCACGGGCTTGCGCAGAGTCACCGCGGATCGGGTCATCGGCGGATCCTGCCGGATTCCGTACGGGCGGGAGCCGGAGCCGGTTGGTCCGGGCGCCGGCCACCGGCGACCGGCCACCCCGCCCGCGGCTCAGCGGGCCTCACGGTCCCGGCCGAAGAAGGCGGCCAACCGGTCGTAGACCGGAGCGTCCTCGGGCGCGGCCACCTCGGGGCCGAAGGAGTGGTGCTCCTCCTCGCTGCCCCGGTACTCGGGGCGCAGCGCGCCGCGCCCCCAGTCGAGCGCGGCCCGCCCGACCTCCTGGTCCAGGCCGGCCGTGGACTGGCCGGTGGAGCGGGCCACGTCCCAGCCGTGCACGGCGAACTCGGCGATCTGCTGGTCCAGCGGGAAACGGGCGGGCAGGTGCTTCCCCCCGGGGAGTTCGATGACGCCGTCCAGGTCGCCGGCCGCGCGCCAGGCGGCCACCAGCTCTTCGGCGCCGGCCTCGAAGGCGTGCAGCCAGTCGCCCTCGACCCGGTCGAAGGGCTGTGACCAGTCCGGGTCGCCGCCCTCGGCCCGGAGGGTGAACTGCCGCAGGTCGAACAGGAGGTGGCTGACGAGCTGGGTGACGTCCCAGGAGCGGCAGGTGCTCGGGTGGGTGCCCTGCTCGGCACCGATGCCGTCGATCAGCCCGGCGGTCTGGGCGAGGGCCCGGGCGAGCAGGTCGATCGGGTCTTCCGTTGCGGTCATGGCACACCTCTTCGCTTCGGGGCGGGCGGTCGGACCGGCCGATCGTAAGCGGGGGGACCGACAACCGGCCCGGCGCAACACCGCGCCGGGCCGGCCGTCGCCCCGTTCGACCGGCCCGCCGACCGCCGGCCGCCCCGAACGGGCCGGACCACGCCGGACCACGCCGGATCAGGCCCGATCAGGCCCGATCGGACCGGACCACGCCCGATCAGGCGGCGAGGCCGCCGTCCACGGCGATCTCGGCGCCGGTGATGTACCGGCCGTCCTCACCGACGAGGTGCGCGATGGTGGCCGCGACATCCTCGACCCGGCCGTAACTGCCGAGTGCCGTCAGCCCCCGCTGGAACTCCGCCGACGGACCGTCCGCCGGGTTCAGCTCGGTGTCGATCGGGCCGGGGTGGACGACGTTCGCGGTGATCCCCCGCGGGCCCAGCTCGCGCGAGAGCGCCTTGGTGAGACCGATCATGGCGGCCTTGCTCGTCCCGTAGAGCGTGGCACCGGGGAAGGCCACGTGCTTCGCGACGCAGCTGCCGATCGTGACGATCCGCCCGCCCTCGGCCAGGTGGGCCGAGGCCGCCTGGGCGTAGAGGAACGGCGCCCGGACGTTCACCTCCAGCACCCGGTCCACGTCGTCGAGCGTGAGCTCCTCGATCGGGCCGAGCACGCCGACGCCGGCGTTGTTGACCAGGATGTCGAGCCGCCCGAAGCGCTCGGCCACGGCCTCGACCACGGCCCGGACGGCCTGCGGGTCGGCACTGTCCGCCCGGACGGCCCAGCCGCGCCGGCCCATGGCGGTGATCTTGGCCGCGACCGCCTCGGCCCGCTCCGCACTGCCCTGGTAGGTGACCACGACGTCGGCGCCGTCCTCGGCCAGCCGCAGGGCCACCGCCTCCCCGATCCCCCGGCTGCCGCCGGTCACCAGGGCCACCTTGCCGTCGAGCTTCGCAAGCTGGGTCATCGTCATATCGTCAGAACTCCTTGACTCGTTCGCGGACATGACTCAATCCTCGACCGGCGCCGCCCACGAGTCCGGCGGTATTCGGACGTCGCGTTCAATCTTCAACAATCGGCTGTTCCCGGTAGTACGAGGCCACCGCGGGCTGGCCGGTCCAGTTCGGACCGGCCGCCGGGTCCGCCCCCAGGTACCCGAACGGCAGGCGCACGGTCCGCGCACCGTCCAGCACCAGCAGGTGCCGCCGGGCCCGGTACTCGAACCCGGCCGCGCGCAACGCCGTCAGGACGGCGCGCGCGGCGCTCGATCCGTCCGCCCGGCGCACCGAATCCGGGTCGAAGTGCGCGGCGAGCCGCCCGTCCGGCACCAGCCGGCCCGCCGCACGGGCGATCGCACCGAGCTGGTCGCCGAGGTAGTGCAGTCCGTGCACACAGGTGATCAGGTCGTAGGCGCGCTCCGGCACCCAGTCCGCCACCGCCGCCGTCACCAGCTCCAGCCGCGCCGCACCCGCCGGCAGGGCGGCCGGCGGGGCCGACGGGCCCACCAGGTCGACACCGGTCAGCACGCTCGCGGTCGGCAGCCGGTGGGCGGCCTCGACGAGCGCCCGTCCTTCCCCGCTGCACAGGTCCAGCCAGCTGGGGGCGCCGCAGCGGCCGCCCAGCCACCCGGCCGGGTCGAAGCCCAGCTCCCGGGTGTAGCTGTTGACGCCGCTGAGCCCTCGCTCGCGGTTCATGGTGTTGTTGGCGACCACGTCCGAGCTGGTCAACTCGCCGTCACCGATCAGTCGGGGCATGGCGTCGACCCT
Organism: Kitasatospora sp. NPDC005751; assembly: GCF_040630835.1. NCBI lineage: Bacteria > Bacillati > Actinomycetota > Actinomycetes > Kitasatosporales > Streptomycetaceae > Kitasatospora > Kitasatospora sp. NPDC005751. The sequence continues at coordinate 30,510 of NZ_JBEXYC010000025.1, read as the reverse complement.
ACCGACGCGCCCGAGCGGCCGCCCCTGGACGGGGCGGCCGCTCGGTGCGAGGTGCGGGGCGGGCGTCAGACGCTGAGGGTCTGACCCGGGAAGATGAGGTCCGGGTTGCCGCCGATCGCCTTGACGTTCTTGGCGTGCAGGCTCGCGGTGTCGGTGCTGAACTTGGCCGCGATGTCGCTCAGGGTGTCGCCGCTCTTGACGGTGTAGCTGCCGCCGGAGCCGTTCCGGTCGGCGGCGGCCGGCTTGGCCGGCATGGCCGGCTTGGCGGTGTCCTGGGACTTCCAGGACTGGGTCTTCTGCGACTTCTGGGCCTGGTCGCCCTGCGCGGCCTTGCCCGGGGCCTGCTTCGCCTGCGGGGTCTGCGCGGGCTTGGCGGGCTTGGCGGGCTTGGCCGGCTGCTGCGCCTTGGGGGCGGCCTCGGCGGCGGTGTCGACGGCCGCCGGGGCGCCGCCCTTGGCCAGACCGGCCTTCGCCGAGCAGACCGGCCAGGCGCCGGGCCCCTGCGAGGCGAGCACCTTCTCGGCGACCGAGATCTGCTGCGCCTTGGTGGCCTGGTTGGCCTGCGAGGCGTAGGCGGTACCGCCGTACGCGGCCCAGGTGGACGGGGTGAACTGCAGTCCGCCGGAGAAGCCGTTGCCGGTGCTGATGCTCCAGTTGCCACCGCTCTCGCACTGGGCGACGGCGTCCCAGGTCGAGGTGGACGCGGCGGAGGCCGAGGTGGCCGTGACGAGGCCGGCCACCGGCAGGGCCGCGACGGCCCCGCCGACCAGCACCAGACGGGCACGGCTGCGGCGCTTCCCGGCGGTGGTGGTGTTGGTGGTGGCAGCGGCGGTCTCGTTACGGATCGTCATGAAAGTCCTCTCGACAAGCCCCGGGCGGGCAGGCGGAACCAGACCCTTGGCAGGGCCTTCGCGCTCACCTCACTCGACGGGCGGCCGGGCACGTGTCGGACGTGCCGCGCCGCCCCGGCCACCCTCGCTCGCCGACGGCCTGTTCGAGCCGATCGCGTCAACGGGCACGGCCCTCGCGCCGGGGGTCAGTCGGCGGGCTGTGCGTCGGGGGTGAACCCGGGTGGTGCTCGTTGCACCGCCAATGAAGCTACGGCCCCACCCGGGGCGGCTTCAAGCAATTCTTGGACGCCGCAGGTCAGTTGACTGTTACCGGCGGTATCGATCATGAAACTGTGCCCGAAATTTACGTGTTTGACCGCATTTTCAAGATCGAATGATCAATTTCCGTGCCATCGCTCACACCTGTCCATCTGTGAGGCCCCCCACACCGTCGACACAGAGCGATGGCGGGCCGACGGACCGTCACCACCGCCACCGGAGTTCCCGGTTCCGCGGGCCGCCCCCGTGGCATCGCCCACACCTGTCACTCAGCGTGGCCACGCCATGCGCAGCGCGTAGCACACGACCAGTCCGTACCCGACGCAGTAGCTGAGCACCCGGGCCCGCGGCGAGAGTCGCGCGCCCACCGAGACGCCCACCGCCGCCAGCCCCTGCTGCCAGAGCAGCGAGGCCACCAGCACCCCGGCGACGAAGGCCACGCCACCCGGGCCGCCCCGCGGGCCGCTACCGCCCGTGACCAGGGCGGCGAAGTAGAGCGCGGTGGTCGGATTCACCGCGGTCAGGGCGGTGAACCGCAGGAAGGCCCGGACCGGAGGGCCCGCCGGCCCCGCCCCACCCCCGCCCGCCGCGCCCACGAAGGCCCTGCCGCCCCGGCCCGCCCTGCCGCCCCGGTTCGCCCTGCCCGGGCCCGCCGGCCCGCCCGGTGCCAGCCGCAGCCCGAGCAGCCCCCGGACCGCCACCACCACCAGCACCACCGCCGAGCCGATCCGGGCCCAGGACTCCCAGCCGGCGGAGGTCGATGCCCATCGGGAGCCGAGCGCCGTGGCGAGCGCCGCGTACGCCGCGTCCACGCAGGCCACCGCGCACGCCGCACTCACCGCGGCCGCGCGCCCGCGCCGCCCCTCCTCCAGCAGAAGCACCCCGACCGCCCCCAGCGGCACCGCCACGCCCAGCCCCGCCCCGACGCCCGCCAGCGCCGCCGCCGCGGGCCCCGCCGCGGCCGCCACGCCCTGGATCGGGTCCGTCGCCGTCACCCCGGCCCCGAGGGCCGTCCCGAAAGTCATGGCGCCACCGTGGCCCACCCGCCGCGACAACGGCGGCCGGAAACCGGCCAGGGCCGCGACAATCGCGGTATGGATGCCCTCGACAGCGAAATCATCGGCGAACTGCGCGCGGACGCGCGGATCTCCTACCGCGACCTCGGCGCGCGGGTGGGCCTGAGTGCCAACGCGACGGCCGACCGGGTCCGCCGGCTGGTCCGCAGCGGTGTGATCCGGGGCTTCACCGCCCTGGTCGACCCGGCCGCCGACACCGCCCGTCCGGGCCTGACCGTCTTCGTCGACGTCCGGCTGCGGCCGGAGACGGACAGCGACGCCTTCGAGACCACCGCGCTACGACTGCCCGGCGTCACCGAGGCCGCCCATGTCACCGGCGAGTACGACTACCTGCTGCGCGCCCGGGTGGCCGACGCCGCCGGACTCGACCAGCTGCTACGCCGGCTGAAGCACGAGGCGGGCGTCGCCCACTCCAACACCCGGCTCGCCCTGCGGATCGCCACCCGCTGACCGGGGACCCGGCACCGGGCACCCGGCCGGGTCAGATCCCGCCACCCAGCCCCGCGTCGCGCGCCAGCAGCGCCGCCTGCACCCGGTTCTCGCAGCCCAGCTTGGCCAGGATCCGGCTGACGTACGTCTTCACCGTCGCCTCGCTCATGTGGATCCGGGCGCCGGCGTCGGCGTTGGAGAGCCCCTCGCCCAGCAGGGCCAGCACCTCCAGCTCGCGCGCGGTCAGCACCTCCAGCCGCTGCCGGGCGGACGCGCCCCGGGCCACGGCCGGGCCGCTGCGGGCGCCGGCCAGCGAGTCCACGATGTACCGGGTCGCGGCGGGAGAGAGGAAGGCGTTCCCGGTGGCGGCGGCGCGGACGGCCTGGATCAGCTCGGCCGGCGCGGTGTCCTTGAGCAGGAACCCGGCCCCGCCCTCCGTGACGGCGCGCAGGACGTTGTCGCGCTCCCCGAAGGTGGTGAGGATCAGCGCCCGCGCGCCGGGCACCACCCGGCGCAGCTCGCCGAGGGCGGTCAGCCCGTCCATGACCGGCATCTGGATGTCCAGCAGGACGACGTCGACCCGGTGGGCCAGCGCGAGGTCGAGGGCCTGCCGGCCGTCCGCGGCCTCGGCGACCACGTCGATGTCGTCGGCGGAGGACAGGATCATCCTGATCCCGGCCCGGATGAGCGGCTCGTCGTCGGCGACGAGGACTCGGATCACTGCTGGTCATCCCCTCGATGTGGTGCGGGTGGCGCTGCTCGCCACCATCCTCACATCTCGCGGGCCGACCGGTCACCGGCCCGGGCGGCCCCGGTGGCGCGGCCTCAGGACCGGGCCGGGTAGTGCTGCTTCTCCAGCAGCACGCCGTCCTTGAAGCAGAACCGCGCCACCTCCTCCTCGCTCCCCAGGCCGCCCGTGGTCCCGTAGACGAAGTAGCGGCAGGAGGAACCGGCCGGCGGGGTCGGGCCGCTGCCCTCGTAGTCCTGGGTGAAGAGGCTGTTGCCGATCGGGAGGCGGCCCCCCACCTCGGCCTCGGGAGTGCCCTCCTGGAGCGAGTCGTACAGCCCGCGCGGCACGGTCGCGTCGCCCGCGGCGCCGATGAAGGCCACCACACCCCAGACCAGCAGGCCGAGCACGGTGAGCAGCACCACCACCCCGCCGACCGCGCAGCCGATCGCCGGGCTGCGCCGCCGCCGGTCGCCGGACCCGCTCCCGACCTCCGGCAGCACGTCCCGCACCCAGGCCTCCTCCTCCGCGCCCGGGGCAGCGGCCGGATCGCCGCCGGCCCCCTCGTAGGGGAGCACCGCGGCGAGCCGGAACCCGGCCTCGGCGGTCGGCCCGGCGTGCACCATCCCGCCGACCAGCCGGGCCCGCTCACGCAGTCCGGTCAGCCCCTGACCGCCGCTGACCGGCGCGACCCGGCCACCCGCCGGCACTTCGGCCGGCTCCGGGGCGCGGGGGTTGGCCACCTCGACCACCAGGGCGTCCGGCTCGTAGCGCAGCGCCACCGAGATGGGCGCGCCGGGGGCGTGCTTGTGCGCGTTGGTGAGCGCCTCCTGGACGATCCGGTACGCGGCCTGGCCGACGCTGGCGGCCGCGGGTCGGCGCTCGCCGTCCTCGCCGAAGGAGACCGTCGTCCCGGCCGCCCGGGAGGACTCGACCAGCTTCTCGATGCCCTCCGTGCCACCGGTGCGCACGGTGGCGCCGGCCGGCCCGCCGACCGGGGCCGGCTCCCGGGCGCTCGACTCGTCGTGCAGCACGCCCACCACCTCGCGCAGCTCCCGCATCGCGGTGACGGCGGCCAGCCGCAGCACCCCGACCGCCTCCCGCTGCCGGTCGGACAGGGTGCGGTCGACCTCCAGCGCGCCGGAGTGGACGGAGATCAGGGCGAGCTGGTGGCCCAGGCTGTCGTGCATGTCCTGGGCTATCCGGTGCCGCTCGCGCAGCCTGGCCTGGTGCGCCACCATGGCACGCTCGCGCAGCAGCTGCTCGTTGCGCTCGCGCAGAGCGTCCAGCAGTGCCCGGCGCTGGGCCCGGTAGCGGCCCCAGAGCGCGGGCAGCACGGCGATCAGCAGGAACCCGCCCAGCGAGAGCCCGATCGTCAGCTTGATCGGCGTCGACCCGGCCTCCTTCACTACGCTGACGGCCGTCGTCAGCAGGAAGGCACCGGCGAACGAGCCGGCCAGCACGCCGACCCGCCTCACCCGGGCGCCGGCCGACCAGCCGGCGAAGACCAGCAGCGGCAGTGTCCCGCCGAACCAGCCGCAGGCGCCGGCCGCGAGCAGCAGCACGGTCGAGGGCAGGGCGCGCCGGAGCAGGAAGAGCACGGCCGCCCCGAGGCCGACGACCGGCCAGAGGCAGGTGTGGGAGACCACTTCGATCAGCGCCGCGAGCGCGCCCACCAGCAGCGCGCCGACGGCCTCCCGGGCCACCGTCCAGGGCCGCCAGGGCCCGGGCAGCGCCGCTCGTACCGCCCTCGACCAGGCCTTCGCTATCGCGTCCACGCCGCGAGGTTAGCGAAGCGGCCCGCCCGGGCACCGCCACCGTTCGTCGTTGCCCGCCCCGACGAAAGTCGCGGGCCCGACGGAAGTCGCGGGCTCCGTCGGCGGCTGCGGCCGGCTCACCCGTAGGCGGTGAGCATCAGCGCCACGTCGTCCACCCGGTCGGTGGAGCCGACCTCCTGCAGCAGCCGCTCCGCCAGCCGTTCCAACCCGTCCTCCGCGTCGCCGGCCGCACCGGCCGGTCCGGCGAGGGCGTCGCGCAGCCGGTCCACGCCGTGGTCGATCTCCACCGCGGGGTCCTCGACCAGCCCGTCCGTGTAGAGCGCGAGCAGCGAGCCCGGCGCCATCCGGAACTCGCTCACCGGGTACTCGGCCCAGTGGTCGACGCCGAGCAGCGGCCCGCCCGCCACGTACAGCGCCTCGGTGCTGCCGTCCGGGTGGCGCAGCACCGGCGGGAGGTGGCCGGCCCGGGCGATCCTGGCGGTGCCGTCGGCGGGGGTGAGCCGGATCAGGCAGCAGCTGGCGAGCAGCCCGGGGTCGAGGTCGAGCAGCAGCCGGTTGGTCTGCGCGAGCACCTGGTCCGGCGGGTGGCCGCTGGCGGCGAAGGCCCGGACCGCGCTGCGCAGCTGGCCCATGGTGGCGGCGGCGCCGACGCTGTGGCCCTCGACGTCGCCGATCACCAGGTTGAGGTCGTGGCCGGTGACGATGGCGTCGTACCAGTCGCCGCCGATCTCCATCCCCTGGGTGCCGGGCAGGTAGCGGGCGGTGATCCGGACGTTCTCCAGGCGCGGCAGCCGGTGCGGCAGCAGGGCCTGCTGGAGGCCGCGGGCGAGGGCGAACTCGGCGTCGTAGAGCCGGGCCCGCTCCAGGGCCTGGGCGATGAAGCCGCCGAGGGCGGTGAGCAGCCCGCGTTCCTCCAGGGTGAAGGCGCGGGACTCGTCGAAGCCGATGATGCAGCTGCCGACCGGGTGGCCGGAGGCGATCAGCGGGAGGAACGCCCAGGCGCGCATCTCGTCCAGGGCGATGCCGGGGTAGGCGGCGGCGAGTTCGTGGACGGACTCGAAGAAGATCGGTGTGCCGGAGCTGAGCGCCTCGGCGCCGGGCACCCGGGCGCCGACCGGGGTGCCCTCGAAGCGGTCCAGGAAGCCGTCCGGGTAGCCGCTCTGGGAGACCAGGTGGAGGCGCTTGTCGCGGACGGTGTAGATGGCGAGCTCCTGGCCGCCGAAGGCCGGCAGGATCTGGTCGGCGACGGCCCGGCAGACCTCCCGGACGGTGACGGCCTCGCTCAGCGCGCTGGCCAGCTGGAGCAGGTGGTACATGGCCCCGACGCTGGTCCGGGCGCCGGGCGGGGGTTCGGCCGGCGGCTCCGGCGCGCCGGAGGGCGGCTCGGCGGCGACCACCCGACCGGTGACGCCGTGGGTGTCCGGGTAGAGCGAGAACGCCAGCCAGCCGTCCGGCGGGCGGGCCGCGAGGAAGGCGGTGGGCTGCTGGGAGACCATCGCGGCGCGGTAGCGGTTCTCGTAGACCGGGTCGGAGAGCCAGGGCAGCACGTCCCACGGGTGGTGGCCGACCAGGTCCTCGCGGCGGGCGTGCAGCAGCAGCTCGACGCTGCGGTTGGCGTAGGTGATCCGGCCGTCCGGGTCCAGCGAGAAGACGCCGTCGCGCAGCCGCTCGACGGCTTCGGCCGCGGCGGTGCCGGTCCTGGTGTCCAGCACGGCGCCGACCAGGTGGGTGCGGCCGTCCGGCCCGGCCGTCTCGGGCACCCGACCCCAGAACTCGACCGGATAGGGGTGGCCGCCGTGGTCGAGCGCCCGGACCCGGGCGGCCAGCATCCGGCCCTCGTCCAGCGCGGCCCGGGCGGCGGCCCGGAACTCCGGCAGGTCGCCGGGGGCGATCCGGGTGGTCAGGGTGGCCGCCCGGCCGTCGAACTCGGCGGGCGACATCCCGAAGATCTCGCAGAACGGCTCGTCGACGGCGAGCGCCCCGGTGGCCAGGTTCCAGTCGAACAGGCCGACCCTGGTGGTCGGCGGGGACGGTGGCGCCAGCTCGACCACGGCGGTCTCGCCATTGGGTTCGATCAGCCGCCCGTTCCCGTCCAGCGCCGCCAGCGCGGCGGCCAGCCCGTCGGCCACCGACCGCAGGTGCCGCTGCGCGCCCGCCGGCACGCCTTCGTCCGAGGCGGCCCAGAGCACGCCGATCACCCCGTACGTCTCCTTGCCCGCCTTGACGGGCACGCAGGCGGAGGCGAAGTCGTAGGGCATGCCGACGGCCATCTGCGGGAAGCGCCGCATGGTGTCCTCGGTGTCGGCCAGCGCGATCACCCGGCCGGTGCGGAAGCTGACCGCCACCGGCATCGGCCCGGCCGCGGCGATCCGCCGGTACTGGGCGATGATCGACAGCGGCACGCCCGCGATGGTGCAGAGCACCAGTGAGCGCCGGTCCCGGGCCCGCAGGTAGACCATCCCGCCGTACGCGTCGGTCTCGGCGAGCACCCTGCGGACGGCGGTCGCGAGCAGCGCGTCCCGCTCGTGCGTCGCCCCGGCCACGGCATCGCGCTCCCGGGGGCGGCGCGCGTCGGGTCGCGTCGCCCGAGTCCCGCCGGTCACATGCGGACCGGGCCGGTCCGCCGGCACACCCTGGCGCATCTTCTCTTGCTACGCCCGGGTCAAGGGACTGTCAAGGCGAGCCCCGCGTGCCGCCCGGGCCGGACCGCGCCAGCATGGTCACCATGCCGACCGATCCGGGCCGCACCACCGTGGTCAACCTCAAGGGCCATCGCGACGATCCCGACTACGCCGACGTCGTCTACGTCGGGCGGGCGATGCACCGCGGCGGCTGGCACCTCGACGAGTCGCCGCTGCACTGCCCCTACCGGCCCGGACCGGACCTCAGCCGGGAGCGGATGCTCGCCGAGTACCGCGCCTACCTGCTGGACCGGCCGGACCTGCTCGCCCTGCTGCCGGAGCTGCGCGGCCGCCGGCTCGGCTGCTGGTGCGTCCCGCTCGCCTGCCACGCCCAGGTGCTCGCCGAGCTGGCCGACCACGGCAGCTGAGGCGGGCCGCCGGGGCCGGCGACGCTCGTCCGGGTGGCCGGGCACCGCCCCCGACGCCGGCCGCCCGCGAACCGTCCGGACGCGCTTCGATATCCTCACTCGGACAGCGCAGCGCAGCGGCTGCCCCGGGGAAACGAGTACGTCCATGCAGCCGGCACCGTCCGACCGTGCCCGAACGGCGCAGACCGAGGAGGCCGGCGCCGCCTGGCAGTGGGACGGCGAGAGCGGCGACCGGCCGGCCGAACCGGCCGACGTGCTGAGCGGCGGCTCCGAGTCGGGCGGCGGGCCGCGGCTGACCCGGCGGCGGCTGCTGACCGGCGCCGGGGTGCTCGCGGCGGGCGCCGCGGTCTGGGCGTTCGCCCGCTCGGCGGACGAACCGGCGCCCGCTCCGCCCCGGCCGCTGCCGACCCGCGTCGCCGGACCGCAGCCGCTCTGGACGTACCGGGGCCGGGAGGCGATGGCGGCCGAGCGGCTGACCGGCCGCCCGGCCGTCCCCGTCTTCCTCACCCGCGAGGGGCTCCAGGTGCTCGACCCGGCCGACGGCAGGCCGCTGCGGCTGCTGTCGTTCGCCGCGGCCAAGGCGGACTGGCCGAACGACGTGCAGCAGCCGGGCGCCCATGTGGTGGTCGGCCCCGACCGGGTGTTCACCACCTCCAACGGCCACCTCGACAGCCACCACCTCACCGACCCGGCCGCCGAGTGGAGCCTGCCGCTGCCGGAGGAGCTGGGCAACGGCACCGTCACGCTGTTCGGCTGCGCGGGCGACGTCGTGTACGGCGAAGTCCAGCCCCGGCCGTTCACCGGGGACGGCCGGCTCTTCGCGGTGCACGTCACGGACCGCCGGGTGCTCTGGTCCCGTCCGTCCGAGGGGGAGCGGCCGCTCTCCCCGCTCACCGCGGCCGGGGGCCGGGTGCCGGCCTTCGACGGCTCGGCCGGCGGCCTGCGCCTGCTGGAGGCCGCCACCGGCAAGCGGCTCTGGACGGTGCCCACCGACAGGGGCACGGGCTGGGCGGTCACCGACCCGGAGCACGTCTACGCCCCGCAGGGCCCGGCCGGGCTGCGGGCCCTGCGGGTGGCGGACGGCGGCCCGCACTGGTCGGTCGTCCCGGGGCCGGCCGACGAGTGGCGGCTGCTGCCGCCGGTCGCCGGTGGCGCCCTGGTCCACCTGTTCCGCGACAACGGCCTGGTCACCGCCCACGCCGCGGACACCGGGGCCCAGGTCTGGGAGCACCGCCTGCCGTTCCGGCTGGACCGCCGCAGCAGCCCGCTGCTCGCCGGGCCGGTCCTCTACGTGCCCGGTCCGGCCGCCGCGGGCGTCCGCGCCCTGGACGCCGCCACCGGCGAGGAGCGCTGGACCTTCCGCGACTCCGGCCCTGGAGTGGACGTCTGGTCGCTCTCCCACGACGCGACCCGCCTGTACGCCGGCCACGACGACGTCCTGCACGCGCTCCCGCTCGCCTGACCCGCGGTCACCGCTGCGCGGCCCCGGTCCCGCCGCCGCCCCGGCGACGGGGGAGGATGGCGGCGTGCAGGTACACCCGATCTCGCCCGACCGGCTCGCCGAGCGCCTCGCCGACCGCGTCACCGCCCTGCCCGGAGCCGGTGAGCGGTGGCTGCGGGTCGCCGTGGACGGCGCCCCGGCCGCCCGGCCCGGCGCACTCGCCGACGCGCTGGTGGAGCCGCTGCGGGAGCGCGGCCGCCCCACCCTGCGGGTGTCGGCGGCCGCCTTCCTCCGCCCGGCCTCGGTCCGGCTGGAGTACGGCAAGCAGGACCCGGACGCCTACCACGACCTCTGGCTGGACGACGGCGCCCTGCTGCGCGAGGTGCTGGACCCGCTGGAGCCCGGCGGCACCGGCCTCGTCCTGCCGTCGCTGCGCGACCCGGTCACCGACCGGGCGACCCGCGCGCCGTACACGCCGCTGCCGCCCGGCGGCGTGCTGCTGCTGGACGGCGCACTGCTGCTCGGCCGCTGGCTGCCGCTGGAGCTGACCGTCCATCTGGCGCTCACCCCGGCCGCGCTGGCCCGCCGCACACCGGCCCAGGAGCAGTGGACGCTGCCCGCGTTCGCCCGCTACGCGGCCGAGACCGTCCCCGCCGAGGCGGCCGACCTCACCGTCCGGGTCGACGACCCGCGCCACCCGGCCCTGGTCGAGTAGCGGTCCGCGTCCCAGGGGCCGGCCCGCGCTGGCAGTGCGGGCACCAGAACGCCACCCGCTCCTGCGGCGGCGTGCCCTGGGTCGCCGTCCGGACGACCGTGCCGCAGCGCGCGCACGGCCGCCCGGCCCGGCCGTACACCCAGTGCCGGCGGCCCGGCCGGGTGTCGCCGGTGGTGACGTGCCCGGGGCGCAGCCGGTTGGCGTCGAGGATCTGCTGGGAGCGCTCCACCAGCCTTTCGGGGCGCGGGAGTTCGCCGACCGGCGTCCACGGGGTGACCCCGGCGAGGAAGCAGAGCTCATTGGCGTAGACGTTGCCGATGCCGGCCAGGTTGCGCTGGTCGAGCAGCGCCTCGGCGAGCGGCCGACCGGGCTGGGCCAGGAGCCGGCGGACGGCCTCGCCCGCGTCCCAGTCGGGGCCGAGCAGGTCGGGCCCGAGGTGGCCGACGACCCGCTCCTCCTCGGCGGTGCGCAGCAGCTCGACGACGGGCAGCCGGTAGCCGACCGCCGTGCTGTGCTCGGTGCCGAGGACGGCCCGGATCTGCCAGGCGGGTCCGCCCGACCATCGCTCGCCGGGGCGGTAGACCGCCCAGCGGCCGTCCATCCGCAGATGGGTGTGGAGGGTGAGGCCGCCGTCGAGCCGGGTCAGCAGGTGCTTGCCGCGCGGGGCGACCTCCAGCACCCGCCGCCCGGTCAGATCGGCGGTGGCGTGCGCGGGCACCCGCAGATCGGCCGCGGTCAGCACCCGGCCGGCCAGTTCCTCGTGCAACCGGGCCGCCACACGGTAGACGGAGTCACCTTCAGGCATGCCCCCATCCTCCCCCGCCGGCCGGCGCCGACACGGTCGGCGGGGCCTACTTCTCGCGCACCACGACGACCGGGCAGGGGGCGTGTTCGGTGAGGTGGCGGCTGACGGATCCGAGCAGGGCGCCGGAGAATCCGCCGAGGCCCCGGCTGCCGACCACCAGCAGGGCGGCGCCCTGGGCCGCCTCCAGCAGGGCCTGCGCGGCGTTGCCGGGCATCACCGTCTCGGCGATCCGGACCCCGGCCTCGGCCCCGGCGACCTTGGCGACCGTCTCGGAGAGCGTCCGCCCGGCCAGTTCCTCGGGGTTGAAGCCCTCGGCCGGGGGCATCGCGAGCCCGGCCCAGCCGTAGAACGCCGGGTACTCCCAGGCGGCGATCGCCCGGACGCCGCCGCCGGCCAGCCTGGCGTAGTCGATCGCCCAGCGCAGCGCCCGCTCCGAGGCGGGCGAGCCGTCCACGCCGACGACGATCAGGGGTTCCGCGCTGTCGGCCATGCCGCTGCTCCTTGTTCGACTACCTCGGCTTCACCTGCCGCTGACCAGGCAAACATAGATCAATACGGGCATATGGCCGCTAATTGCCACGCCGAAGACGTCGAACACTTTCGAACCCTGTGCGGTCCCATTCCCGAGACCGAAGAAGCGTGACGTGCCCGCGGGTCCGGTGGACGGGCGGCCCGGAGGCGGAGACTGGTACTGGCGGGTGCGCGGGCTCGTTGCCCGCGCACCCGCCAGGGTCTCTGGACGGACGGTCCGTCAGGCCCGGTAGGCGGCCCAGGCGTTGGACATCCTGGCGACCTGTCCGGGGGTGAACTGGGTCATGCAGGAGTCGTAGGTGTAGTCCATGAAGTTGTGGATCGGGTCGACGCCGGTGGCCGTGCAGGTGTCGCGGCCGGCCGGGCACTGGTACGCGGCGGTCTTCTCGGCCGGGGTGTCCGAGACGTAGTCGCCCTGGCCGCCGCAACCGCCCTGGAAGGTGTGGTACAGCCCGAGCCAGTGGCCGACCTCGTGGGTGACGGTGTCGCCCTCGTTGTAGTTGGTGGCCGAGCCGCCGGGGAACGAGCTGTCGAGGATGACCACGCCGTCGTCGCTCGGGTTCGACCGGTAGGAGCTGGGGAAGGTCGCCCAGCCGAGCAGCGACTGGCCGAGCTTGGCGGTGTAGAGGTTGAGGGCGTTGGCACCCCCCTTGCGCAGCGAGCTCTTCATCGACCGTTCGGCCGAGGAGCCCGGGGTGATGCCGTTGTACCAGGACGAGTTGTCGGTGTAGTCGGTGCCGGTCAGCTGGAACTGGAACTGGCTGGCGGTGTTGCCCGCGCCCTGGCCGCCGTAGGCGGCGTTGAGGACGGAGATCTGCCGGCTGATGTCCGTCGCGGTCAGCTTTCCCGTCGATCCGGCGTGGACCACGTGGACGTACACCGGGATGGTCGTGGTGGCGGCGAGCGTCCCCGGGGCGAGCAGCGCGCTGCCCTGGGAGGAGTGGGCCAGTTGGGCGACCCGGGCGCTGAGGTCCGCGTCCATCGCGTGGGCCTGGGCCTCGGTGACGGCGTTGGGCTCCTGGCCGCCCGGGCTGCCGGCGGGCTTGCGGGCCCCGGCGTCCTGGCTCTCCCCGCCGACGCACGGGGCGGCGACCGCGCCGGGGGCCTGCGCGGCGGCGGTGGAGAACGCCGAGGGGGCGGCGAACTGGGTGAGCCCGAGGGCCGTGACGAGGGCTGCGGCGCTGAGGAATCTGCGGGGGACACGCGAGGGTACGCGGGCAGAACGACGCATCTGCGCTCCTGAGGGGGAGTTGTGGGGGGTGGCGGAGGGGGGCCGCCGAGCCTAGGCTACGCAGGGCCGCGTGTACGCGTCAGGTTTCTTCCGGCCGCGAAGTTCTGACGACATATCGGACATAACCCGGAAGCCCGATCGAGTGACCCCGGTCACAGGTGGAGCATTTCCGGTGCCGCACGGTCGGGGCAACGCCCCCGGGTTGTCCGAAAGTTGACGCTCCGTCCGCCGGACAGGCCTCGGAAGGCCGACCGGACCGGTCGGGTCGGCGGCCCCACACCGCCTCGCCGAGACTACGACGCCACGAAGACGATCTCCCGCACGGCGCGCGCACCGGCCCGGTCGAGCACCACCGCCGACGCACAGCCCGCCGGCGGCTCGCCCGTCCCGGCCAGCCGTCCGCGCAGCCGCCGGGCGGACTCGCGGTGCCGGGCGAAGGCGTACGCGGAGACGCGCTGGCCCCGGGCGTGCTGGCCGTCCCGGGCCTCCTCCGCGCTCGCGTCCAGCAGGATCAGGTGCACCCGGCGCCCCTGCCGGGCGGCCGCGCGGCCCAGCCAGTACCGCACCCAGGGCAGCGTGCCGCAGTCGTGCACCGCGAGCGGGCCGCCGGCCAGGACGGCGCGGCGCAGCCGCCGGTAGTGCGCGGCCCGCACCAGCGGGCGGTAGGCGGCATAGGGCAGCCAGCCGGGGACCCGGGCCGCGTACTCCTCCCGCACCTGCTGGGAGTCGACCAGCGGGGCGCGGACGCAGCGGCGCATCAGGGTGCTCTTGCCGCTGCCCGGCAGGCCCGACACGACCAGCAGGTCGTCGGCGCGGTAGTGCAGCGCCTGCGCGGGCACCGCGGCGGCCCCCGCCTCGGGGCACCCGGCCGCGCCGGGCCCCCGGCGCAGGTCGTGCAGGCCGCGCGGGCGCAGCACCGCCGCGGCCGGGCGGACCTCGGCGGCGCACGCCGATCTCGGTACGGGCACCTTGGCCCCGGACACCCCGACCTCAACCACCGGCACTCCCCCTGACTCCGCGGCCCCGGCTCCCCGGCCTCCGCCTCCCGAAGAAACCTTCCCCCTTCAAGAGAGAGTAAAGACTAGTGGTCAGCGCCGGTACGGCCGAGCCCTCCCGCGCCGCGGCGGCGCCTCCCGCACAACGCCCTCGCACCACGCCCTCGGAACCGACGCATTCGCCCCGGCCGTTCGTACCGGCTGTTTCGGCCCGGCGGGCGGGGCTGAGCGCGCCGCCCCCGCCCGCCTCCGCCCGCCCGCCCGCGCCCACCCGGCGGCGCAGGCGGGCGGAGGCGGGCGGAGGTGGGCAGGGGAGGGCAGGGGCGGGCAGGGGAGCCGGACGGTCGCGGGGCGGGTCAGCCCAGCTGCGGAGCGACCCGGGAGGCGATCAGCTCCAGGTGGTCGAGGTCGTCCAGGTCGAGGATCTGGAGGTAGAAGCGCTCGGAGCCGACGGCGGCGTAGCGGCCGATCGTCGCCACCACCTCGTCGGGGGTGCCGGCCAGGCCGTTGGCCTTCAGCTCGTCCACGTCGCGGCCGATCGCGGCGGCCCGGCGGGCCACCTCGGCGTCGTCCCGGCCCACGCAGGCGACCAGGGCGTTGGAGTACACCAGGTCGTCGGCCTGGCGCCCGGCCCGCTCGACGGCGGCCCGGACCCGGCCGAACTGGGCGGCGCTCTGCTCGACCGAGACGAAGGGCAGGTTGAACTCGTCGGCGAAGCGGGCGGCCAGCGCCGGCGTCCGGGTCGGGCCCGTGCCGCCGACCAGCACCGGGATCTTCTCCTGGGCGGGCTTGGGCAGCGCCGGCGACTCGGTCAGCCGGTAGTACTCGCCGGCGAAGTCGAAGGTGTCGCCGACCTTGGTGTTCCAGAGGCCGGTGATGATCGCCAGCTGCTCCTCCAGCCGCCCGAACTTCTCCTTGGGGAACGGGATGCCGTAGGCGGTGTGCTCCTCCTCGAACCAGCCGGCGCCGAGGCCGAACTCGACCCGGCCGCCGCTCATCGCGTCGACCTGGGCGACCTGGATGGCGAGCACCCCGGGCAGCCGGAAGGTGGCGGCGGTCATCAGGGTGCCCAGGCGGATGGTGCTGGTGTCGCGGGCGAGGCCGGCCAGCGTGATCCAGGCGTCGGTCGGGCCGGGCAGGCCGCTCACCCCGCCCATCTTGAGGTAGTGGTCGGAGCGGAAGAAGGCGCTGAAGGCGCCGAGCTCCTCGGTGGTCCGCGCCACCCGGAGCAGCGTGTCGTAGCTCGCGCCCTGCTGGGGCTCGGTGAAGATTCGAAGATCCATGCGGTCCATTCTGGGGCAGATCGCCCCGTGCTTCCGGGCGATCCGCGCTTTCGGCCACCCGGCGGGGCGGGCGGCGGGACCGGCCGGGCCGCGGGCGGCGGGGTGGCCAAGGTCTCAGCCCGCGCGGCCGCTCCCCCGCCGCCGCTCGCCTACCTTGGACGGATGTTCGCCACGCCCGACGAGTCCCACCGCGACTCCCCCGACCAGCCGGCCGGCTGCCCGCTGCCCGGGATCGTCGCCGCCTTCACGCCGCGGCTGGCCGAGTTCGCCTTCGAGCCCGGCTTCGTCGCCGCGGTCGACCAGCACGTCGCCCAGTTGCGCGAGCTGCTCTACGCGCAGGGCCCGGCGCTGCTGCCCCTGGCGCTGGACCGCGCGGAGCTGTCGCAGTACGCGGCGGAGTTCGTCGACGCGCTGATCGACATCGGCTGGCGGGAGCCGGTGGGGTACGACTTCGCGGTGCACCGGCTGACCGCGATCTGCTGGCTGGTGCGCGAGCAGGACCTGCTCACCCGCTGAGGACGGGCGCGGCCGGGGCGATCCTCCCGGGCGGGCCCGGCGCCGGCGGGTCGACGCGTACAGTGGCGGTCCAACGGACGGACGGCGGGGGCGGGACGGTACAGGGTGAGCGGCGACACGGGGAGCACGGTCCGGGCGGGTCGCGAGAGCGGTGCGACCGGCCACCGGGCGCTGGTCTGGCGGGAGCTGCCCGAGCGCCCGGCGGCCGCGGTGCTGGTCCTGCACGGCGGCCGGGAGCACGGCCTCGGCCGGCCCGGCCCGGTCAACCTGCCCGGTCTGCGGATGACCGGCTTCGTCCGGGCCCTGCGCCGGGAGACGGCGGGGGCCGGGGTCGCGATCGGCACCGTCCGCTACCGTCACCAGGGCTGGAACGGCGAGCGCGCCGACGCCGCCCGGGACACCCGGGCCGCGCTCGGCGACCTGGCCGAGGAGCTGGGGCACGTGCCGACCCTGCTGGTCGGCCACTCGATGGGCGGCCGGGCGGCGCTGCGCGCGGCGGGCCACCCGAACGTCACCGGCGTGGTCGCGCTGGCGCCCTGGTGCCCGGCGGAGGATCCGTGCGAACAGCTCGCCGGCCGGAGCGTCCTGATGCTGCACGGCGACCGCGACAAGGTCACCGGCCCGGCCGACACCCGCGCCCTCGCCGCCCGCGCCCGCTCGGCCGGGGCCGGGGTCTGCGGCTACACCGTGGTCGGCAGCGGTCACGCCCTCCTCCGGCGCTCCGGTGACTGGCACCGTGCCACCGCCCGGCTCTGCACCGGACTGCTCGGCCTGCGCGACCTGCCCGCCGAGGTCGGGGCCGCGCTGGCGCTGCCGGCCGGCAGCCGCGACGCCCTCGCCCTCCCGCTCCCCGCCCAACCGCGCACGGCGCCACCGCGCCGCCTCACCCCGGTCCTGCCGACCGACGCCTGACGCCGCGCGCCGGCGGCCGCCCCGGCGGTCACCGCACCCCGGCGGCCGGGCCGGGCGCGGGCACCGCGCGCTCCGCCGCACGGCTGACCTCCTCCCAGCCGGCCCAGGTCTCCATCCTGGTCCGCGCGATGTCGAACGCCAGGTCGTAGACCATGCTCCCCAGCAGCAGGCGCAGCGGAGGCTCGTCGCTGTCGACGAGCCGGAGCAGCGCCTCGGCGGCGAGCTTCGGGTCGCTGTCGACCGAGCCCTCGGCGAACTGCTTCGCCAGTTCGGCCCGGAGCGGGTCGTAGGCGTCCAGGGTGTCGGTGCGGTGCATCGCCGTGTAGAGGTCGGTCCAGTAGCCACCGGGCTGCACGATGCTCACCTTCACGCCGAAGCCCGCCACCTCCCTCGCGATCGCCTCGCTCAGGCCCTCCAGCGCGAACTTGCCGGCGCTGTAGAGCCCGGTGCTCGGGAATCCGCCCAGCGCGGCGACACTGGAGATCTGCACCAGGTGCCCGGAGCCCTGCCCGCGCAGCACGGGCAGCACCGCCTGGCTCACCCAGAGCGCGCCGAAGAAGTTGACGTCGAGGTGGGCCCGGGCCTCGGCCTCGCCGAACTCCTCGACCATGCCCATCGAGAGCATCCCGGCGTTGTTGACGACGATGTCGAGCCGGCCGAAGTGGCCGACGGCCTCGGCGACCGCCGCGAAGACGGCGCCGCGGTCGGTCACGTCCAGCCCGAGGGGCAGCACCCGCCCGGGGTGGGCGGCCGCCAGCTCCTCCAGCGGCCCGGTGGTGCGCGCGGCGACCGCGACCCGGTCCCCCGCGGCGAGTGCCGCGTCCGCGAAGGCACGGCCGAGGCCCCGGCTGGCGCCCGTGATGAACCAGACCCGGTCGGTGCTTGCGGCTGAGGTGCGCATACCCGGTACTCCTCCACTTACGAGAGACGAGACGGTTCGTCTCGTTTGATGGCCCCACTATCGCCCCGTTCCAGCTTCTCGTCAAGACGAGACGTATCGTCTCATTGGCTTCGCGTGCGCCCGGCGATCCGGGCCGGGCGGTCCATCTGCACCGCGCACGACCCTTTTTGACGGTTCTCGACCGCGATGATCGCCCGGCCGGTAGCGTCACTCCTGTCGTCCGAGGCCCACCGGCACCGGCTGCCGCACGGGCACCGTGTGCCGCCCGGTGCGACATGTCAGGGCGGCGCTACGGGGAGCGCGCCTTCGTGTGGACCCCGAGGAGTGAGAACCAGTGATGACTGCCAGGCGCCACCGTGGAGTCGAGGCCACCGCCGGACGGGCGGCCCGCCGATGACCGTCGCACCCCGGCACCCCTTCGAGGCCGAGGCCGGTCTCGCCGACTACCTGGAACGGCACGCCCGCACCTCCCCCGAGAAGACCGCGATCATTCACCCCGACGGCCGGGAGCCGGACGGCGCGATCCGCTACCGCGAGCTCAGCTACGGCGAACTGCAACGCCGGGTCGAGGAGTTGGCGGCCGGGTTCAGCCGGATCGGGATCACCTCGGGCATGCGGACCATCCTGATGCCCAAGCCCGGACCGGATCTGTACATCCTCGTCTTCGCGCTGCTGCGGATCGGCGCGGTACCGGTGGTGGTGGACCCGGGCATGGGCATCAAGCGCATGCTCAACTGCTACCGCGCGGTGGGCGCGGAGGCCTTCGTCGGACCCTCGGTCGCGCACGCCGTCCGAGTGCTCGGCCGCCGCACCTTCGCGACCGTCCGGATCAAGGTGACGCTGGGCCGGCGCTGGTTCTGGGGCGGCCACACCCTGGACGGGCTGCTCGGCGGCTCCGGCTCGGCGCCGGCCCGGCCGGTGACCGGCGACGACCTGATGATGATCGCCTTCACCACCGGGAGCACCGGGGCCGCCAAGGGCGTCGAGAGCGTCCACCGGATGGCCACCGCGACGGCCCGCCAGATGCACGCCGCGCACGGGCGCGACCGTGACGACATATCCCTGGTCACCGTCCCGATCTGGGGGCTGTTCGACCTCATCTACGGCTCGACCATGGTGCTCGCGCCGATCGCGCCGGCCAAGGTGGCGCAGGCGGACCCGGAGCTGCTGACGGCGGCCCTGACCCGGTTCCGGGTGTCCACCGTGTTCGGCTCCCCGGCGCTGTTCCGCGTCCTCGCCGCCCACCTGGAGCGCGAGCGCGTCCCGCTGCCCGAGCTGCGCGGCGTGGTGTCCGCCGGCGCACCCGTCCCGCCCGACCTGGTCGCCTCGCTGCGCCGGGTGCTGGACGAGCGGACCGGGATCCACGTCGCCTACGGCGCCACCGAGGCGATGCCGATCTCCTCGATCGAGTCCACCGAGATCCTGGGCGAGACGGCGGCCCGGGGCGCGCTGGGCGACGGCACCTGCGTCGGCCGGCCGGTCGACGGGACGCTGGTGCGGCTGGTGCGGGTCGACGACGGCCCGCTGCCGGACTGGGAGGACGACCTGGCGGTCCCCGCGGGGGAGATCGGCGAGATCGTGGTGGCGGGGGACGTGGTCAGCCCGCGCTACCACGCCACCGCGGACGCCAACGCCCAGTACAAGATCCGCGAGCGGCCCGCCGACGGTCCCGAGCGGACCTGGCACCGGACCGGTGACCTGGGCTACCTGGACGACGCCGGGCGCCTCTGGTTCTGCGGGCGCCGGGCCCAGCGGGTGCGCACCGCCGGGGGCGACCTGCACACCGTCCGCTGCGAGGGGGTCTTCAACGCGCACCCGCTGGTCCGGCGCAGCGCGCTGGTCGGCATCGGGGCCCCCGGGGCCCAGCGCCCGGTGGTGTGCGTGGAGACCGAGGACGGCGTCTCCGAGGAGCAGTGGCCGGAGCTGCTGACCGAGCTGCGCCGGCTCGGCGCCGACCGGCCGCTGACGGCCGGGCTGCGCGAGTTCCTGCGGCACCCGGGGTTCCCGGTCGACATCCGGCACAACGCGAAGATCGGGCGCGAGGAGCTGGCCGGCTGGGCCGAGCGGCAGACGGCCGCCCGCACCTGAGCCGAACCGCGCGGGCCGGTCCGGACGGTGCTCCCGTCCGGACCGGCCCGCGCGGGTGCCGGGGGGTCAGCGCGTCAGCGCGTCAGCCAGAAGGCCTCGCGCTGGAAGGCGTAGGTGGGCAGGTCCACCCGCCGCCCGCCCGGCAGGGCGGTCCGCCAGTCGACGTCCTGGCCGCGCACCCACCGCCGGGCGAGCGCCTCCAGTTCGCCGGCCGTCCCGGTCGCCGGGGCCGCGGCGTCCGCCTCCGGCCGGCCGTCGATCACGTTCTCGGCCGGCGCCCCCTCGGCCACCGCCTTGAGCCCGCCGAGGAACCCCTCCCGGTCGGCCGCGAACACCACCGCGCGGTGCTCCAGGCCCGCCCGGCCGGTGGCCAGCGAGAAGGCGACGTCCAGGGCGGACGGCTCGGCCCCGGACTCCAGGAAGGCGGCGAGGCGCGCCGCCTGGGCGGCCAGCCCGGCCGCGGTGCGGCCCGACAGTGCCCAGGGCAGCGGCCCGTGCTGCCGAGCCGGAGCGCCCCCGGCGTCCGGGGCGTCCTCGGCCACGTGTTCCAGCACGACATGGGTGTTGGTGCCGCTCATCCCGAACGAGGACACCCCGGCCCGCCTGGGCCGACCGGTCTCCGGCCAGGACCGCGCCCGCGTCAGCAGCCGGACCGCGCCGGCCTCCCAGTCCACCTGTGGTGACGGCCGGTCCGCGTGCAAGGTCCTGGGCAGCACGCCGTGCCGCATGGCCAGCACCATCTTGATCACTCCGGCCACGCCGGACGCCGACTGGGTGTGGCCGATGTTGGACTTCATGGTGCCCAGCCAGAGCGGCCGTTCGGGCGAGCGGCCGGCGCCGTAGGCGGCCAGCAGCGCGGTGGCCTCGATCGGATCGCCCAGCGCCGTACCGGTACCGTGCGCCTCCACCGCGTCGACCTGATTGGGCGTCAGGTCGGCGTTGGCGAGGGCCTGCTGGATCACCCGCCGCTGCGCGGACCCGTTGGGCGCGGTGAGCCCGTTGCTCGCGCCGTCCTGGTTGACGGCCGAGCCGCGGACCAGGGCCAGCACCGGGTGCCCCTGCCGGCGGGCGTCCGACAGCCGCTCCAGCAGGACGACGGCGACGCCCTCGGCCATCCCCATGCCGTCGGCCTCCGCCGAGAAGGACTTGCAGCGGCCGTCCGCCGACAGCTCGCCCAGCCGGCTCAGCCCGACCAGTTCGGAGGGGTAGGACATCACGGTGACCCCGCCCGCCAGGGCGAGCGAGCAGTCGCCCTGGCGCAGCGCCTGGGCGGCCAGGTGCAGGGCGACCATCGAGGACGAGCACGCCGTGTCGACGGTGACCGCCGGGCCCTCCAGGCCGAGGGTGTAGGAGACCCGGCCGGAGAGGATGCTGATCACGTCGCCGAGACCGAGGTGCGCCGACAGCTCGTCGGTGACCTCGGCCCGGGCGCCGTAGCCCTGGTAGCGGGAGCCGATGTAGACGCCGGTTCGGCTGCCGCGCAGGGCGTGCGGGTCGATGCCGGCCCGCTCGACGGCCTCCCAGGAGGCCTCCAGCAGCAGCCGCTGCTGCGGGTCCATCGCCAGCGCCTCGCTCGGGCCGATGTCGAAGAACCCGGGGTCGAACTCGGCGGCGTCGTGCAGGAATCCGCCCTCCCGCGTGCAGGTGGTGTCGGGGCGTCCGGGCTGCGGGTGGTAGAGGCCCGCGAGGTCCCAGCCGCGCTCGGTGGGCAGCCCGGAGACGGCGTCCGTACCGGCGTCGAGCAGCTGCCAGAGGTCCTCGGGCGTCCGGACGCCGCCCGGCAGCCGGCAGCTCATCGCCACGATCGCGACGGGGTCGTCCCCGGCCGCGGCACCGGCGGGCGCCGGGTGCTCGGCCACCTGGGGCGACTCCCCCAGGATCTCGGTCCGCAGCCGGTCGGCGAGCGCCCGGACCGTCGGGTGGTCGAACACCACGGTGGTCGGCAGCCGCAGGCCGGTCGCGGCGTTCAGCCGGTTGCGCAGGTCGACCGAGGCCAGCGACTCGAAGCCGAGTTCGCGGAAGGGCCGCCCGGTCGCGATCGCCTCGGGCGAGTCGTGGCCGAGCACCGCCGCCACCGTCCCGGCGACCAGTTCCAGCAGCTCCCGGTCGGCCTCCGCCGCCGGGCGGCCCGCCAGGCGGTCGCGCCACCGGGCGAGCGCGTCCGCCGCGTGCCCGGGCTCCGGCTGCTCGCTCCGGCGGCCCCGGCGGGCCTCGGGGATGGCGTCCAGGAGCGGCCGCGACCGGGCGGAGGCGAAGGTCGGCACGAAGCGGTCCCAGGCCACGTCGACCAGGGCGACGAAGGTCTCGTCGCGGTCCAGCACCTGCTGGAGGGCGGCGACGGCCGGTTCGGGGTCCATCAGCGGCAGCCCCTGCCGGAACAGCCGGCGCTCGGCCTCCTTCGACGGGCCCTCGGGGCCCCAGCGGTCCGGGGTGTTCCAGAGCCCCCAGGCGACCGAGGTCGCCCGCAGCCCGCGGGCCCGGCGCTGCTGCGCGAGGGCGTCCAGGTAGGCGTTGGCCACCGCGTAGGCGCCGTGGTCGCCGCTGCCCCAGACCCCTGCGACGGACGAGAAGAGCACGAAGGCGTCCAGGTCGTCCCGGTCGAAGA
Source organism: Kitasatospora sp. NPDC005751 (assembly GCF_040630835.1). Classification (NCBI taxonomy): domain Bacteria; kingdom Bacillati; phylum Actinomycetota; class Actinomycetes; order Kitasatosporales; family Streptomycetaceae; genus Kitasatospora; species Kitasatospora sp. NPDC005751. The sequence goes on along the minus strand of NZ_JBEXYC010000025.1, from coordinate 8,319 downwards.
TCTCGTCGAGGTGGCGGGCGCCATCCGCCTTGGCCGCGACCACCTCGGCGAACTCCGCCGGGGTGGTGGCGTCCAGCGAACTCAGCCGGATGAAGGCGGCCGCGTGCACGACGGCCCGCACCGGCGTGCCGTCCGCCGCCAGCCGGGCCACCAGCGCGGCGAGCGCGGACCGGTCCGCGACGTCGCACGCGGTGACCGTCAACCTGGTACCGGTGGCCGCGAGTTCGGCCCGCAGCGCGTCGGTGGCCGGACCGCCGGCGGCGGAGCGGCTGGTGAGCACCAGGTGCTCGGCCCCGCTGCGGGCCAGCCAGCGGGCGAGATAGGGGCCGACCGCCCCGGTGGCGCCGGTGAGCAGGACGGTGCCGCGCGGCCGCCAGCCGGCCGGTTCGGCCGCCGTCCCCGGCTCGGCCCCGGCCCCCGCTGCGACCTCCGCCCCGGGGGCCGGGGCCGACGCGCGGACCAGCCGGCGCGCGTACAGGCCGCCGGCCCGGACGGCCACCTGGTCCTCGTCGGCGATACCCGCGAGCACGCCGCACAGCCGGGCGCGCGCCCGGTCGTCCGGCTGCCCGGGCAGGTCGACCAGGCCGCCCCAGCGGTCGGGGTGCTCCAGGGCGACCGTCCGGCCCAGGCCCCAGAGGGCGGCCTGGCCGGGGCTGTCGAGCGGGTCGGCGGCGCCGACCGTGACCGCGCCGCGCGTCGCGCACCAGAGCGGGGCCGCGACACCGGCGTCACCGAGCGCCTGCACCAGGGTCAGCGTGAGCACCAGGCCCACCGACAGCGCGGGGTGCTCGGGGTGCGGCTGCCCGGCCGGCGCCAGCAGCGACAGCACGCCCGCCAAGGGCTCCGGCCCGCCCGCGAGTTCGCGCAACCGGTCGGCCAGCCCGGCGCGGTCCGCGGCCGGGTCGAGCGCGATCCGCAGCACCCGGGCGCCGTGCTCGGCGAGGGCGCGTTCGGCCTCGGCGGCCCACGGGTCACCGGTGTCACCGGCCGGGGCCACCACCAGCCAGGTGCCGGACAGGGCCGGCCCGGACGGCTCGCGCAGCGGCTGCCAGTCGATGACGTACCGCCAGCCGTCCACCACGGACAGCGTCCGCTGCCGCTGCCGCCAGGCGGCGAGCAGCGGCAGGGCGGGCGCCAGGGCGTCGACGGCCGCCCCGCCGTCCGGTCCGGCGCCGAGCGCGCGGGCCAGGGCCTCGATGTCGCCCTGCTCGACGGCCGCCCAGAACGGCTGGTCCGCGAGCGGCCGGCCGCCCGGCTCCGGCTCCTCCTCCGGCTCGGCGTCGAGCCAGTAGCGGCGGCGCTGGAAGGCGTAGGTGGGCAGTTCGACCGGGCGGCCGCCGGCGGTGGCGGCGCTCCAGTCGACCGGCACTCCGGCGGCCCAGAGCCCGGCCACCGAGGCCAGCAAGCGCTCCGGCCCGCCCTCGTCACGGCGCAGCGTGCCCGTCACCGTCGCCGTGGCCTCCGCGCTCTCGACGGTGTCCTGGATGCTCGCCGCCAGCACCGGGTGGGGGCTGACCTCGACGAAGACCCGGTGGTCGTCGTCGAGCAGCGCCCGGGTGGCGGCCTCGAACTCCACCGGCCGGCGCAGATTGGCGTACCAGTAGGCGGCGTCCAGCTCCCGCCCCTCCATCAGCCGCCCGGTGACCGAGGAGTAGAACGGGATCGCGGCCGGGCCCGGCACGACCGGCGCCAGTACCCCGGCCAGCTCGTCCCGGACCAGATCGATCTGCGGCCCGTGCGAGGCGACGCCCGCCTGGACCCGGCGGACCCGGACGCCGTCCGCCTCGCAGTCCTTCACGAAGGCGCCCAGCGCGTCGAGGTCCCCCGACACCACCACGGTGCCCGGCCCGTTCACGGCCGCCACCGAGAGCCGGCCCTCCCAGGCCCGCAGGCGCTCGCGCACCTGCTCCACCGGCAGGAACACCGGGGCCAGCCCACCGCGTCCGGCCAGTCGGGCCAGGGCCCGGCTGCGCAGCGCGGCCAGCCGGGCGGCGTCCGGGAGCGTCAGCACGCCGGCCACGCAGGCCGCCGCCACCTCGCCCTGGGAGTGCCCCACCACGGCCGAGGGTTCCACCCCGTAGGAGCGCCAGACCGCCGCCAGCGACACCAGGACGGAGAACAGCACGGGCTGGACGACGTCGATCCGGTCCAGCGACGGCGCGCCGGGCGCGCCCCGCAGGACGTCCAGGAGGTCCCAGTCGACGAAGGGCTTCAGCGCCTCGGCGCACTCCGCCATGCGGGCCCGGAAGACCTCCGACTCCGCCAGCAGCTCGACACCCATCCCGAGCCACTGCGAGCCCTGGCCCGGGAAGACGAAGACGGTGCCGTCGTGCTCGGTGACGGCGGACCGGACCACCGCGGCGGCGGGCCGGCCCTCGGCCAGCGCGTCCAGGCCGTGCAGCAGCGCCGCCCGGTCCGCGCCCAGGACCGCAGCCCGCTCCGGCAGCGCCGCCCGGGTGACCGCCAGCGCGTGGCCGACGTCCCGCACGCCCAGCTCCGGCCGCTCCCGCAGATGCGCCGCCAACCGGCCGGCCTGGGCCCGCAGGGCGCCCTCGTCACCACCCGACAGCAGCCACGGCACTACACCGTCCCCGCTCGCCTCCGCCGACTCCGCCGGCTCCGGCGGTGCCTGCTCCAGCACCACATGCGCGTTGGTCCCGCTGATCCCGAACGAGGACACCGCCGAACGCCTCGGCCGCCCCGTCTCCGGCCACGGCCGCGCCCGCGTCAACAGCTCCACCGCACCCGACGACCAGTCCACCTGCCCGGTCCGCTCGTCCGCGTGCAGGGTCTTCGGCAGCACCCCGTGCCGCATCGCGAGGACGGCCTTGATGACCCCGGTGACACCGGCGGCGAACTGGGTGTGGCCGAGGTTCGACTTCACCGAGCCCAGCCAGGCCGGGTGCTCCTGCGGCCGGCCCTGGCCGTAGGTGGCCAGCAGCTCGACGGCCTCGATCGGGTCGCCCAGCGCGGTGCCGGTGCCGTGCGCCTCCAGCAGGTCGACCTGGTCCGGCGTCAGCCGCGCCTCGGCGAGGGCCTGCCGGATCACCCGGCGCTGCGCGGCGCCGTTCGGCGCGGTCAGGCCGTTCGACCTGCCGTCCTGGTTGATCGCGCTGCCCCGGAGCACCGCGAGCACCGGGTGGCCGAGGCGGCGGGCGTCGGAGAGCCGCTCCACCAGCAGCAGGCCGACCCCCTCGGCCATGCTCATGCCGTCGGCGCCGGCGCCGAACGCCTTGGAGCGGCCGTCACGGGCCAGGGCCCGCTGGCGGGCCAGCTCCAGGATGCCGTCCAGGGTGGACATCACCGTCACCCCGCCGGCCAGGGCGAGGTCGCACTCGCCCTGGCGCAGCGAGCGGGCCGCGAGGTGCAGCGCGACCAGCGAGGACGAGCAGGCCGTGTCCACCGTGACGGCCGGCCCCTCCAGCCCGAGCGTGTAGGAGACCCGACCGGAGGCGACGCTGCCCGAGCGGCCGTTGCCCAGGTAGCCCTCCAGCCCGTCCGGCACCCGGCCCAGCCGGGTGCCGTAGTCGTGGTAGCCGAGGCCCGCGAAGACGCCGGTCCGGCTGCCGCGCAGGGAGTGCGGGTCGATGCCCGCCGCCTCGACGGCCTCCCAGGACGTCTCCAGCAGCAGCCGCTGCTGGGGGTCCATCCCGAGCGCCTCGCGCGGCGAGATGCCGAAGAACTCCGCGTCGAACTCCGCGACGTCCGTCAGGAAGCCGCCCTGCCGGACGTAGAACGTGCCGGGCACGTCCGGGTCGGGGTCGTACCGGCCGTCGATGTCCCAGCCGCGGTCCCGGGGCAGGTCGGCGATCACGTCCGCGCCGTCGGTCAGCAGCGTCCAGAGGTCCTGCGGGGTGCGCACCCCGCCCGGGAGGCGGCAGGCCATGCCCACGATCGCGATCGGTTCGGGCGCGGGGTCGGCGAGCTCGGCGTTCTGCCGGCGCAGCAGCTCGTTCTCCTTCAGCGAGAGCCGCAGGGCTTCGACGAGGCGGTCCTGGGTCTCAGCCATCTTTCCTCCACTGGCGGTTCCGGGTCGGTCGGCATGCGGGGCCCGGGCGGGCGGACCGGCCGGGCGGTCGGGGCGCGGCGTCATGTCGCGCTGCCGAACGCGCGGGCGATCAGGTCTTCGGCGTCCATGCCGTCGAGCCGGTCGAGCTCGTCCTCCGCGACGGGCGCCGGGTCGGACGTCGGGTCGGACGTCGGGTCGGGTGCCGAGACAGGGGACGGCTCGGGGGACGGCCCGGGGGCCGCTGCGGGGGCCGGGGCCTCCTCGGCGAGGCCCAACAGCACGTCGAGCAGGCCCAGTTCCCGCAGCCGGTCGAGCGGCAGCGCGGCGAGGGTCCGGCGGATCCCGTCCTCGTCGGCGCCGGTACCGGGCACCGCGGCGGCCCCGGCCCCGGGCGCCTCCCCGTCGGGGAAGAGCTCCCGCCGCAGCCGCTCGGCGAGTTCGCGCGCGCTCGGGCTCTCGAAGACCACGGTGGCGGGCAGCCGCAGCCCGGTCGCCGTGTTCAGCCGGTTGCGCAGCTCGACGGCGGTCAGCGAGTCGAAGCCGAGGTCCTTGAAGGGGCGGTCCGCCCCCACCAGGTCCGGCCCGTCGTGGCCGAGCACGGTGGCGGCGTGGCCCCGGACCGCCCGCAGCAGGACGCGGGTGCGTTCGGCCGCGGGCAGCCTGGTCAGTCGCAGGACGAGCGAACCGTCCTCCGGCCGGCCGGTGCCGGCCGTCCGGCGCGCCGGGGCGACCAGCTCGCGCAGCAGCGGGGGGACGTCCCCGCCGCGCTCGCGCAGGCCGGCCAGGTCGAGCGGCGCGGCCACCAGCGTCGACCGGTCCAGCCGGACCGCGGCGTCGAACAGGGCGAGGCCCTGCTCCGGGGTCATCCCGAGGGCGCCGCTCCTGGCCAGCCGCCCGTGGTCGCTCGCGCCGAGGTGTCCGGTCATCCCGCTGCGGGGCTCCCAGAGCCCCCAGGCGAGCGAGAGCGCCGGCCGGCCGGCCTCCCGCCGCCGGGCGGCGAGCGCGTCCAGGAAGGCGTTGGCCGCCGCGTAGTTGGCCTGCCCGGGGCTGCCGAAGACACCGGCGGCCGAGGAGTAGAGGACGAAGGCGGCGAGGTCCTCACCGGCGGTGAGCTCGTGCAGCGCGAGCGCCGCGTCGGCCTTGGGCCGCAGCACCGCGTCCAGCTGCTCGGCGGTCAGGGACTCCACCACGCCGTCGTCGAGCACGCCCGCGGTGTGCACGACGCCGCTCAGTGGCGGTCGGACCCCGGCGAGCAGCTCCCGCAGCGCGTCGCGGTCGGCGGTGTCGCAGGCCGCGATGGTCACCTCGGCGCCCAGTTCGCGCAGCGAGGCCTCCAGTTCACCGGCACCCTCGGCCGCCGGGCCACCACGGCCCACCAGCAGCAGATGCCGCACCCCGTACGCCGTCACCAGGTGCCGGGCCAGCAGCGACCCCAGCGTGCCGGTACCACCGGTGACCAGCACCGTGCCCTCGGGGCCCAGCTGCCGGGGGACGGTCAGCACGACCTTGCCGACCAGCTTGGCCTGGCTCAGCTGCCGGAAGGCCTCGGGTGCCCGCCGGACGTCCCAGCAGGTCGTCGGCAGCGGCGACAGCACGCCCTGCTCGAAGAGGTCCACCAGTTCGGCCAGCATCTGCTGGATCCGGTCCGGTCCGGCGGCCGCCACCAGGTCGAACGCCCGGTAGGTCACGCCCGGGTGCGCGGCAGCCACCTCACCGGCGGCGCGGACGTCGGTCTTGCCCAGCTCGACGAACCTCCCGCCGCGGGGCAGCAGGCGCAGCGAGGCATCGACGAACTCCCCCGCGAGGCAGTCCAGGACGACGTCCATCCCGCGCCCGCCGCTGGCCGCCAGGAACGCCTGCTCGAAGCCGGTGGTCCGCGAGTCGGCGATGCGGTCGTCGTCGAGGCCGAGCGAGCGCAGCGCCGGCCACTTGCCCCGGCCGGCCGTGCCGTAGACCTCGGCGCCCCGGTGCCGGGCCAGTTGCACGGCGGCCGTTCCGACGCCGCCGGCGGCGGCGTGGATCAGCACCGACTCGCCGGGGCGCAGGCCGGCCAGCTCGTACAGGGCGTAGTAGGCCGTCAGGAAGGCGACCGGCATGGCCGCCGCCTCGGCGAACGACCAGCCCTCGGGAATCCGGGCCACCAGCCGGGCATCGGCCACCGCGACCGGTCCGAAGGACTTGGGCAGCATGCCGAGGACGCGGTCCCCGGGGGCGAAGCCGGTCACCCCCGGGCCGGTCTCCAGCACCACCCCGGCGCCCTCGCCGCCGAGGTACGCCCCCGGGTCCGGGTACATCCCCAGCGCGACCAGGGTGTCGCGGAAGTTCAGTCCGGCCGCGCGGACCGCGATCCGCAGCTCACCGGCGGCCAGCGGCGCGAGCGCCTCGGGGTGCGGGGCGAACGCCAGGCCCTCCAGGGTTCCCGACGCGTCGGCGGTCAGGTGCCAGGCGGGCGGGTCGGGCCGCTCAGACGGGTCGGGCAGCTCAGTCGGGTCGGGCAGTGCCAGTTCACCCCGGGCCGCCACCGCCCGGGCCAGCCGGGGGGCGTGCAGTACGCCGTCGCGGACCGCGAGTTGGGGCTCGCCGGTGGCGACGGCGGCGTCCAGCAGCCCGGGGGCGGCGGGATCGTCGTCGAGGTCGACGAGGACGAACCGGCCGGGGTGCTCGGCCTGGGCGGAGCGGAGCAGCCCCAGTACGGCGGCGCCCACCGGGTCCGGCGCGCCGTCCGTCGCCCGGGCGGCCACCGCACCGCGGGTCACCACGGCCAGCGGGCCGGCGTCGGCCGGGGTTTCGGCCAGCCTGGCCCGGACCTCCGTCAGTGCGTGCCGGACGGCGTCCCGGACGGCCCGGGCCGGGTCGGCGTCGCCCGCCGCGGTGACCAGGATCCGCGCCGTCCGCGCGACCGGTCCGGCCGGGAGCGGCAGCGGCTGCCAGGCCACGTCGAAGAGCGCGTCGGGGGCCACCGCCTCGCGCTGCGCGAGCGCGCCGCCCGGGATCTCCCGGACCAGCAGCGAGGCCGCCGAGGCCACCGGACGGCCGTCCTCGTCGGCGACCAGCAGCGACACGCTGTCCTCACCGGTCGGCACGAGCCGGACCCGCAGCGCCGTGGCGCCCGAGGCGTGCAGGCGGAACCCGCTCCACGAGAAGGGGAGCCGGGCGGCGCCGCCGACGCCCTGGAGCGCCCAGGCGTGCAGGGCGCTGTCCAGCAGGGCGGGGTGCAGTCCGTAGCGCCCGGCCCCGGCGCGCTCGGACTCCGGGAGGCCGACCTCGGCGAAGAGCTCCGGACCGCGCCGCCAGAGGGTCCGCAGGCCGCGGAACGCCGGTCCGTAGCGGTACCCGGCCTCGTCGAGGCTCTCGTAGAAGCCTGCGGTGTCCACCGCGACCGCACCGGCGGGGGGCCAGACGGCCAGGTCGGCCGGCTCCTCCACGGGGTCGGCCGGGGCGAGGGTCCCGGAGGCGTGCCTGGTCCACGGCCGCCCCTCGCCCGGGCGGGCGTGGACGGTCACCGTGCGCCGTCCGGTGTCGTCGGCGTCCCCGACCGCGACCTGGATGCCGACCGCCGCCCGCTCGGGCAGCGCCAGCGGCGCCTCGATGACCAGTTCCTCGACGACCGGGCAGCCGGCCTCGTCACCGGCCCGGACGGCCAGCTCGACGAAGGCCGTCCCCGGCAGCAGCACCGTCTCCCGCACGGCGTGGTCGGCGAGCCACGGGTGGCCGCGCCGCGACAGCCGGCCGGTGAGCAGCAGGCCGTCACCGCCCGCCGGGGCGACCACGGCGCCGAGCAGCGGATGGCCGGCGTCCCCCAGCCCGAGGCCGACGGCCGAGCCGCCCTGCTCGTCCGCCGCGGTCCGCACCCAGTAACGGCGGCGCTGGAAGGCGTAGGTGGGCAGTTCGACCGGGCGGCCGCCGGCGGTGGCGGCGCTCCAGTCGACCGGGACACCGGCGGCCCAGAGCCCGGCCACCGAGGCCAGCAAGCGCTCCGGCCCGCCCTCGTCGCGGCGCAGCGTGCCCGTCACCGTCGCCGTGGCCTCCGCGCTCTCGACGGTGTCCTGGATGCTGGTGGTCAGCACCGGATGGGGGCTGACCTCGACGAAGACCCGGTGGCCGTCGTCGAGCAGCGCCCGGGTGGCGGCCTCGAACTCCACCGGCTGCCGCAGATTGGCGTACCAGTAGGCGGCGTCGAGCTCCCGCCCCTCCATCGTCTTCCCGGTGGTCGAGGAGTAGAACGGCACCTCGGCCGGTCCCGGCTCGACCGGCGCGAGCACCGCCAGCAGTTCCTCGCGCAACCGCTCCACCTGCGAGGTGTGCGAGGC